>CAZZYZ010000081.1:0-13024 GCA_964658425.1 Vulcanimicrobiota bacterium
CCCGCGCCGCGGATCGTCGGAAGCCCCGCACCGCGCATCGTACCGGGATCGACGCCGCTCCGCCGCCCGGCGGCCGCGGCGGACAACGGCCCCGTTCCGACGCTTCGCCCGGTTCCGGCCGGACAGTCCTCGATCGTCACGCCGCGCCCGCAGGTCCCCTCCGGAGATCCCGAGACGAGCGGCGGCATCGCCGCATCGGCGGACCCGGGTCAGCAAGGCGGCTTCGCGGGCCGTCCCGGCGTCGCGCCGCGCCCGGGTCAGCTCGGCGCGCCCGGCCAGCCCTATCGTTCCGGCTTGCCGGGTCAACCGCTGACGCGGCCGGGGATTCCCGGCACTCCCGTGGGTCCGCCGATGCGTCGCCCCGCCGGCAACGGTGCCTTTCGCGCGCTGACGCCCCCCGTCGGCGCTCCTCCGCCACCGCCCGGCGGCGCACGTCCGTTCAATCCGCGTCCGCCGGGCGCGCCCGTCGTCGGCGGCGGCCCCGGCCCGAGTTCGGGCGGTCCCCGCGGCCCACAGGGTCCGCGCGGTCGCGGCGGCTATTCCGGCGGCGGCGGCAAGAAGGATCGCGAGACCGAGATGCTGCTCGAGAAAGAGCGGCGTCGTAAGAAGAGCCAGGGTCTCGACGGCCGTCCTGCGAGCGCGGGTGCCGCGCTCGAGACGATCGAGATCCCGGACGTTCTGACCGTTCAGGAACTCGCGACCTCGATGATCATCCCGGCCAAAGACGTCATCAAGGAGCTCATCAAGATGGGCACCATGGCGACGATCAATCAGAACATCCCGGCCACGACCGCTCAGAACGTCGCGAAGAAGTTCGGCTTCAACGCGGTCATCAAAGAGGCGGGCGAGGAAGTCGTCGTCGAGCAGGAAGAGGACCGTCCGGAGCTGCTGAGCACGCGTCCGCCGGTCGTTACCGTCCTCGGCCACGTCGATCATGGCAAGACGTCGCTACTCGATCGGATCCGTCACGCCACGGTCGCGGCGGGCGAAGCGGGTGGCATCACGCAGCGCATCGGCGCGTACACGATCGATCACAACGACGCGAAGGTCACGTTCATCGACACGCCGGGTCATGAAGCGTTCACCGCGATGCGTGCCCGCGGCGCGAAGGTCACGGACGTCGCGATCCTCGTGGTCGCGGCCGACGACGGCGTCATGCCGCAAACGGTCGAGGCGATCTCGCACATTCGCGCGGCGAACGTGCCGATCGTCGTCGCCATCAACAAGATGGACCGCGAAGACGCGCAGCCCGATCGCGTGAAATCGCAGCTCTCCGAACTCGGCCTGCAGCCCGTCGATTGGGGCGGTAAGACCGAGATGGTCCCCGTCTCCGCTCGCACGGGCGAGGGTATCGACGCCTTGCTCGAGACCGTCCTGCTCGAAGCCGAATTGCGCGATCTCAAGGCGAATAAGACGCGCCGCGCCCAGGGCGTCGTCATCGAATCGGCGCTCGACAAGGGCCGCGGCGCGGTCGCGACCGTGCTCGTGCAAAACGGCACGCTCCGCACGGGCGACGTCGTCGTCGTCGGCTCGGCGTTCGGTAAGATCCGCGCGCTCGTCGACGACAAGGGCAAGCAAGTGAAGAAGGCCGGGCCTTCGATCCCGGTCGAGATCATGGGCCTCTCCGAGGTCCCGAGTGCGGGCGATTCGCTGATGGTCGTCTCGGACGAGCGCGTCGCGCGCGAAGCCGCGGCGAAGCGTTCGGTGCGCCGCAAGGACGTCGCGATCGCCGCGACGTCGGGCCCGCGCGTCTCGCTCGAATCGTTCATGGCGAGCGCTCCGGGGAGCGGTATGAAGTCGCTCAACCTGATCCTCAAAGCCGACGGTCAGGGCGCGGTCGAAGCGCTCCGGGCGCGCGTCGAGGGGCTCTCGAACGCGGAGGCCGACATCCGCGTGATCTACGCCGGCGTCGGTGCGATCACACCGAACGACGTCAATCTCGCGAGCGCGTCGAATGCCGTGCTGATCGGCTTCAATATTCGGCCCGACGAGACGGTCAAGCGGCTCGCGGATAACGAACAGGTCGACCTGCGATTCTACACGGTCATCTACGACGTGGAGAACGATCTCAAGAAGGCGCTCACGGGCATGCTCGCGCCGAAGTTCCGCGAGGTCATCCTCGGCCGCGCGGAAGTTCGCGAAGTCTTCAAGGTATCGAAGGTCGGGACGATCGCGGGTTGTTACGTCCAGAACGGCAAGCTCACGCGCAACGCCAAGGTCCGCATCCTCCGCGACTCGGCGGTCATCTTCGAGTCGGAACTCGAATCGCTGCGGCGCTTCAAAGAAGACGTCAAGGAAGTCGCCGACAATTACGAGTGCGGCGTGCAGATCGCGAAGTTCTCCGATCTCAAGAACGGCGACGTGATTGAAGCCTATACCTCGGAGCTCGTCGCGCCCGAAGCGGTCCCGGCGTAGTCCGGGTGCCGTCTTCCCGAGACGTCCCGTTCGCGCGGGCCGCGCGCTTCGCCGATCCCGCGATGCGTAGCACCTCGGATCGGGTGCTCCGCACGGGGCTGGTGCTCAACGGCGCGATCGCTATCGTCATGGGCGCATCGTTTCTCGCGACGTTTTTCGTGCCGTCGCTCGCGAGATTCCAGCTCGTGTTCGGCGGATTTTGCGCGTTCGGCGCGATCTCGCTCGCGCTCAATCGACTCGCGGCGCGGAAACTCGCGGGGCGGGCATGATTCCGCACGCACCGCCGCGCCATCCGCGCGCGTATGCCGCGTTTCTCGCAATCGGCGCCGTTTTCGCGTTCGGGTTGCTCGTACGGCAACTGCTCGACGCATCGGCCGATGAGGCGCACCCGGCGATGGTGCGCAGCGATCTGTTCGCCGCGCTGGGGTCGGTCGTCATGCTCGCGCTCATCGCTTTCGTGTTTTTCGGACCGCGCCGGAAGGTGGGCTCGTGAAGCGCGAGCGCATGGGGCGCATCGATCACGAATTGCAGCGCGAGCTCGCGATGTTGATCGCGACGGAACTCAAAGATCCGCGTCTCGGCTTCGTGACCGTGACGCGCGTCGAGATCACGAACGATCTGCAGACGGCGAAAGTCTACGTGTCGATCATCGGCGATCGTCACGTCGCGAAGCAGAGTATGACGGCGCTCGAATCGGCGAAGGGCTATCTGCGCGGCGCGCTCGGCCATGCCGTCGCGCTCCGGCATACGCCCGAGCTCACCTTCGTAGAAGACCGTTCGACGGAAAAAGCGATCGCGCTGAGCAAGACGCTCGCGCGTGCGAACCCACAACCCGCGGCTCCGGAGCCGACTGGAGCCGGCGATGATTGAGACCACTCTCCCGACGACCTGCAATGCACGAGACGTCGGCGAACTCTTACGCGAGCGTTCGACGTTCGTGATGGTGAGCCACGTGAAGCCCGACGGCGACACGCTCGGCGCGTGCCTCGCACTCGGTCTCGCGCTACGCGCGCAGGGCAAACGCGTTCACTACTTCCAGCAGGATGCCGTCCCGCGGAACCTGCGCTTCTTGCCCGGCGCGCATGAGGTCGCGAGCGTGCTGCCGCCGGGATTGCCGGACGATGCGCTTTGGGTGTTCTGCGACATGAGCGACATGTCGCGCGCGGGCGATCGGATCCCGGCGCTGCGACGCGAGAACGTGCTCGATATCGATCACCATCTCGGCAACACGAACTTCGGAGCGCTCAATTACGTGCTCAGCGGGGAATGTTCGACGGGCGCGTGCGTCTTGAAGATCCTCGACGCGATGAACGCGCCGCTCACGCGCGATATCGCGACGTGTCTGCTGACGACGATCATGACCGACACGGGCGGTTTCATGCACGCGAACACCTCGGCCGACGTGTTCCGCATCTCGGCGCGATTGCTCGATGCCGGTGCGGATCAGGGCGAGATCACGCAGCAGATCTTCGCGAACAAGCGGTTCGCCGCGATCGCGCTTCTCGGCGAAGCGCTCGCGACGGCGCGGCTCGAATTCGGGGGCGCGTTCTGCTGGTCGGTCGTCGATGAGGAGATGCTCGCTCGCCACGGCGCCGACGGCGAAGATACCGAAGAGATCGTGCAGTATCTCGGCACGATCGAGGGTATCGAGGTCGCGGTCCTGTTCAAGGCGTTCGACGGCGACGTGCGCGGCAGCATGCGCAGCAGCGGCCGCATCAACGTCCAGGCCGCGGCGGGCCGCCTTGGCGGCGGCGGGCACTTCCGCGCGTCGGGCTTCAGTTTCGATGGGCCCGTCGATGCGGCCGTCGCCGCGGTTCGCGCGGCGATCGTCGCCGAGGGCCTCTAAGCACCCGCTTTCGGCGCGCTCCTCATGCTCGGTTTCGTCAACGTTTTCAAGCCCGCGGGACCGACCTCGGTGCAGGTCGGCGTGCGCGTCCGCAAGCTCTTCACGAAGCTCGGCGGGACGAAGCTGCCGGTCGGCCATCTCGGGACGCTCGATCCGATGGCCGCGGGCGTCTTACCGCTCGCGATCGGGAAGGCGACGCGGCTCATCCCGCTGATGGAAGATCGCCGCAAATCGTACGTGTGCACGCTCGTGCTCGGCCGCAAGACGGCGACGGGCGACGCGACGGGCGAGACGATCGCCGAAAGCGCGATCCCGCCCGATGCGGGCGGACGGCTCGCGGAGGCCGCGCTCGGCTTCGTCGGCATCATCGAGCAGATCCCGCCGATGGTGAGCGCGCTGCACGTCCGGGGCGAGCGACTCTACGAGATCGCCCGGCGCGGCGAGACGGTCGTGCGTCAACCGCGCCGCGTGACGATCTACGCGGTCACGATGCTCGGCTACGCGGACGGCATCGCGCGCTTCGCGATCGCGTGCTCCGAGGGGACGTACGTCCGAACGCTCTGCGAAGATCTCGGCGCGGCGATCGGCTGCGAGGCGCACATGGGCGCGCTGTTGCGCGACGGGGCGGGCGCGTTCGTGCTCTACGAATCGAAGCTGCTCGAGGAGATCGAAGCCGCGCCGCTCGAAGCGCTCATCGCACCCGAACGCGTGATCCCCTTCCCGACGATCGTGCTCGACGGCCGCGGCTCGGCGGATTTCCGTGCGGGCCGGATGGTGCCGTTGCCGAGCGGGTCGTCCGCGAAACACGTCTTCGTGCGCGACTCGTCGCGCGCGCTCGTCGGCGTCGGCGAGCCGCTCGGCACGCTGCTCGCGCCGCGCAAAGTCTTCGTGTGAAGATCCATCACGCGCTCGAACGCGTCGGGTATGACCGGCCGCTCGTGCTCGCGATCGGGTTCTTCGACGGGATGCATCGCGGCCATCGCGAGATCGTTCGCACGTTGCTGCGTCTGCGGCGCCCGGGCCATCGCGCGGCGGCGCTGACGTTCGAGAATCACCCCGCGACGTATCTGCGCCCGGGTCGCGTCCCGCCGCTGATCGCGACGCTCGACGAGCGCGTGAATCTACTCGCATCGACCGGCCTCGACGAACTCTTCCTCGTGCGTTTCGACGAGGCGATCGCGACGATCGACGCGCGGCGGTTCCTGGAGATTCTCGTCGAACGGCTCGGCGTTCGCGCGCTCGTGATCGGCGAAGGCTTTCGCTTCGGGCGCGGCCGCGAAGGCGATGCGACGCTCGCGCGCGAGTTGCTCGCACCGCGCGGCGTCGAGGTGGTCGCCGTCACGCCGCTCGTCGATGACGGCGAACGCATCTCGAGTACGCGCGTTCGCGCGGCGTTGCTCGCGGGCGATCTCGCGACGGCGAATCGTCTGCTCGACGAGCCGTACGCGCTGCGCGGTACGGTGACGCTCGGCTTCGGCCGCGGCCACGATCTCGATTTTCCGACCGCGAACCTGCACGTCGCCGCGGAGAAGGCGCTGCCGGCCGACGGCGTCTACGCGGCGATCGGCCGCTACGACGGCCGCGACCGGCGCGCGCTCGTCTCGATCGGCACGAACCCGACGTTCGAGGGCCGCGTGCGCACGGTCGAAGCGTGGCTACTCGATTTCGGCACGACGATCTACGGCGAGGAGCTCGTGCTTCGGGACTTTACCTTCGTGCGCGAGCAACGGACGTTCGCAACGGTCGACGCGCTCGTCGCGCAGATGACCGACGACGCGACGCACGCGCGCTTTCCCTCGTTTCGTTCCTCGTAGGAGTTTCCATCGTGTCTCGTCGTCCATCGTTTTTCTTCTCGAGCGCGGTGAGCGCGTGCGTCGCTTCTATCCTTGCGCTCGCGTGCGAGAGCGTCGCGCGTGCCGATCTTCATGCCGGCGATAGCGCGCCTGCGTTTCACGTGAAGTCCACGGCGGCGAAGACGATCTCGCTCGCGTCGCTGCGCGGCAAACCCGTGTACCTCAACTTCTTCGCGAGCTGGTGCGTGCCGTGCAATGCCGAAGCGCCGAGCCTCGCGCAACTCGCGAAGCAGTTCGCGCCGCGCGGCCTCACCATGATCGGTATCGACGAACAGGAAGATGCGAAAACCGCGGTCGCGTTCGCGAAGCGATACGCGTGGCCGTTCGCGATCGGCGTCGACGACGGCGATATGGCGAAAAACTATCAAGCCGAGGTTCTCCCGGTCCACGTCTTCATCGCAAGGTCCGGGAAGATCAGCACGATTCGCTTCGGGACGATGTCATCGATGGAGATAGCGGCCGCGATGCAGAAAATTCTTTAAGCGCGCCTTCGATCGCCGTGGCGCGGTCGCACTGACGATGCAAGGCGGCTCGATGATTCGCTCGGATCGAACGCTGTGATTAACGATTTGGCTCGAGACGCAGTGCACCCCGGAGAGAGGAAGCTCCTCGAATATGGGGATCGATTCGCAGCGAGTCCCGTTCGTGCGCAAAGAGCGTCGTGCGTAATCGGATGAGGACGGGCTCGCCGAAACGAAGGATCCGTCAACGATGGTTTCGCTACGCGTCGTTTGCCGAGACCACATCGGCCGCGCCGTCGAAAGCCGACATCTCGACGATCGCCGGCGAGAGGCGGCGCGCGGGCGGGGCGGCCTCGTGCTCGTCCGCGGCGAGCCGGGGATCGGCAAATCGCGACTCGTCGACGAGTTCGAAGCCGGCGTGCGGCCGCCGTCGATTCTCGCGCGAATCGAATGCCGGGCGTTCGCGCAGACGCCGCTCGGGCCGCTCGACGATCTCTTGAGCGCACTTTCGATTAGCCTGCCGGCACCGGGCGAATCGCTCGAACGGCGGTTCGTCATCGCCGCCGCGGCATTGGCCGCGCTGGCGGAGCGGAGAACCGTCGTTGCGATCTTCGAAGATCTGCATTGGGCTCATCGCGATTTTCTCGAAGCGCTGATGACGCTCGTCGGCAGCGCCGCTTCGCGGCGCATGCTCTTCATCGCAACGTATCGAGCCGAAGAGTTCGCGGACGACCATCCGGGATTCGCGTTGCTCGGCCGACTGATTCGCGATCCGGCGACCTCCGTGATCGCGCTCGAGCCGCTCGATCTCTCGTCGACGAGGCGTCTGCTCGTGGCCTCGCTCCGAGATACCCGGCTCCCGGAAGAGTCACAGCTCGCCGCGATCGGACGGCGGAGCGGTGGAAATCCGCTTTTCGCAGAGGAGCTGCTTCGCGACGCGATCGACGGCGTCGCAACGGACGAAGCCGAAGGCGTCCCGCTCTCGATACGCGGCATCGTCGCGGAACGGCTCGCGCGATGTTCCGCTTCCGAGCGGCGCCTCGCGAGCGTGGCGGCACTCGCCGGACGTCGCTTTCGGTTCGACATCTTCGACGTCGTCGGACTCGACGCAGCGGCCGGCGCCGCCGCGATCGAAACGCTGTGCGCGCTCCAACTCGTCGACGTCGATCCGAGCGACGTCGGGCGGTTCGTCTTTCGCCACGCTCTCGTGCGCGATGCGATCGCCGCGACGGTCAAGCCGGCGATGCGCGGACCGCTCCATACGGCGATCGCGGCCGCGCTCGGCGCGCGACACGATAGCGACGAATATGCGATCGAGATCGCGCATCACCGCTTCGCCGCCGGCGAACGGGCCGCCGTCGATTTCGCTCGAGCCGGAGCGAAGGCTCGCGGAGCGCTCGATTTCGCGGGTGCGGTCCTCTGGTACGAGCGGGCGTCCAAAGCCGCGCGACTCTCGGGCGACCTGAGCGCCGCCTTCGATGCCGAGATACGAGCGGCGACTGCGGCTCTTGCCGGATCGGAGTATGCGCAGGGCGAGCGCGCGCTCGCGGACGTCATCGCCGACTCCACCGCGCAACACCACTTCGGGACGCTCGTTCGTGCGAGTCGATTACTCGCGGGCGCGCTTACAAACGACGGACGACTCGACGCGGCGATCGCCGTTCTTACGGCAGCCTTACGGACGCTCGGGAACGAGCGCGCGGAAGATGCCAATCTCTTGCGGTTGCGGCTCGCGTCGGTGTCCGCGAGCATCCCCGCCGTTGCTCCGCTTCGCACCGTGCTCGAGACCGTAGATCCGATGCTCTTCACGACGGGCACGCTCGAAGCGGGCGAGTACCATGTGCTTCGCGCGCGACTTGCGGCTCGTCGTTACGACCTCACGACGTGGCACGAGGCGTACGCGTCGGCGCTCGAAGTCGGGCCGAGCATCGCGACGAGGCATGGCGCGTGGCAACGCTTCGCGTTCGCACAGCAGGCCTGGGAAGCGTACGCGTTCGGCAACCTTCGCATCGCCGAGGAGACGCTCGCGCGCGTGGCCGGAGCATGGAAGACGACGGTGGGGGTGCCGAACGACGTCGATATCTTGCGAGCCCTTTTTTCGCTCGCGGCGGGCGATCGCGTGCCGTGCGAACGAGCGCTCGACGACATACCGCGAAGCGGCCCGCTCATCATGCGTTGCTATCGTGCGATCGCGGCGCTCGGCCTCGCACGGCTGGGCGACGATCGCGACGTCCTCGTTTCCGAGATCGACCTTCAACTGCTCGGGGATGCGCGTCGGTCCGAAGAGACCACACTCTTCGCTTTGGTCGCCGCCGAGCACGCGGCAACGCAGATGGCGCTCGGGCGTCCGACGACGGCTCGTGCGCTCGCGGTGGAAGCGCTCGACGTCATCGTCGAACCGTTCGCCCTCGTTTCCGCATTGCTGCACATTGCTCGGCTCGGTTCGGATCTCGCCGAGCGTGCCGAGGCAATTCTCGCGCGGGGCGCGGACGAATCCGGCTTCGCGTTCTTCAAAGCCGCTCGGGAGCTCGCGCGCGCGGAGCGCATCCACCCGACGGATCCGCTCGAGGCGGCGTCCGCGGCGGCGGTCGCGGGGCCGATTTTCGAGGCCGCCGGATGGCGACTGCTCGCGATGCGCTCGCGCGAGCTCGCGGGCGACCTCTCGGGAGCCGTTACGCTCGCACGCGAGGTCGGCGACGACGTCGCCCGGCGGCGACTCTCGGCGAGCGGTCCCATGTCCGGCCTCACCGCCCGTGAACGGGAGATCGCGTCGCTCGTAGCGCGTGGAAAGACGAATCGAGCGATCGGCGCATCGCTCGCCGTCGCGGAAAAGACCGTCGAAAAACACCTGACGATCATGTATGAAAAGTTCGCCGTCCGCTCTCGAGCGGAGCTCGTCGCGAGGCTCGCGGAGATCGCAGCCGAGGAGCCGATTCGAGGCGGTCGATGATCTTCCAGGGTCGTTCGCGTACTCATTAGAGAGGTGCAAACGATATCGTGGCGGGTTGACACTGATCATGCCGCCGCCCGGCAATCGACGAAGCCGGCGGCGTCATCCATGGGAAGGAGATGCTCGAAACGCCGGAATCGATGCCGGCAACGCACGAATCTACGCCGACACACGGCCACCTTCCGGGAAACGCGCGCACGGTCGTATGGTCGTGAAGCATGGTCCGGTGCCGGGCGCGACCCCGCATTCGTGTTCGTCTCACGACGATCGAGTGCGCTCGCGCGGTGCAAGCAATCTCATGGCTGACCTACGGTTCTGAGGAGCGCCGCATGAAAACTCGGTCCAACTTTTCCATTGATTCAGACCGGTCGAACGCGATAAAAAAGTCGCGCGAATCGATATTCTACGCCGCGACCACCTCGATGCGTTCGTCGTCGCGAAGCTCGACGCGCGCGTGGGCACCGGCGGCGATCTCGCCGCGTAGGATCGCGGTCGAGAGCGGGCTCGTGACGAGGCGCGCGATCGTTCGCGCGACGTAGCGTGCGCCGCTGCCCGCGGCGATGCTTTCGAGTGCGAGAAAACGCCGGGCTTCGTCGGTGAGGACGACCGAAACGCTCATCGCTTCGAGACGCTCGGCGACGGCGGTCATCTGCAGATCGACGATCCGCTCGATATCGGCCTCGCCGAGATCGTTGAAGTGCACGACGTCCTCGATGCGATTGAGGAGCTCCGGGCGCACGTAGATGCTCAGTTCGCTCGGATCGACGTTGCTCGTGAGGATGACGACCGCGTGCCGGAAATCGACGACGCGGCCTTTCGCATCGGTGAGCCGGCCGTCGTCGAGGATCTGCAACAGGATCGCCGCGACGTCGCCGTGTGCTTTCTCGAACTCGTCGAAGAGCACGACGCAATACGGGCGTCGGCGCACGGGCTCGGTGAGTTGGCCCGGCTCGTCGTGACCGGCGTATCCCGGCGGCGCGCCGAGCAATCGCGAGATCGAATGCGACTCCGTATACTCCGTGAGGTCGATGCGCACGAGTGCGTCTTCGGTCCCGAAGAGTTCGGCTGCGAGAGCGCGCGAGAGCTCCGTCTTGCCGACGCCGCTCGACCCGATGAAGAGAAATCCGCCGACGGGTTTGCGCGGATCCTTGAGCCCCGAACGCCCGCGCCGTACGGCTTCGGCGACGATCGAGAGCGCGGGCGCCTGGCCGACGATCCGCTTGCCGAGCGACTCTTCGAGCGCGAGCAGGCTCTGGGTCTGCTCTGCGCTTAGCGTCCCTTGCGGGATCCCCGTCCATTTCGCGACGACGGCCGCGACGTCGTTCGGCGAGACCGATGCCTCGCCGCGCAGCGCGGCGAGCGATGCGGCTTCGTCGATGAGATCGATCGCCTTGTCCGGCAGAAAGCGATCGACGATGTAGCGCGCGGAGAGCGTCGCCGCCGCGTCGATCGCCGCATCCGTGATCGTCACGCCGTGATGCGCGGCGTACTTCCCACGCAGCCCGCGCAAGATCTGCGCGGCCTCCGCGATGCTCGGCTCGCCGACTTTCACCGGCTGGAAGCGGCGTTCGAGCGCGGCGTCGGGCTCGATGTGTTTGCGGTACTCGTCGAACGTCGTCGCGCCGATGCATTGCAGTTCGCCGCGCGCGAGTTCGGGCTTGATCATCGATGCGAGATCGAGCGACCCTTCCGCGGCGCCCGCGCCGACGAGCGTGTGCAATTCGTCGATGAACAGCACGATATCGCGCGCGGACTTCTTGATCTCGTCGACGATCCGTTTGACGCGGCTCTCGAACTCGCCGCGATATTTCGTGCCGGCGACGAGCGGGCCGAGGGCGAGCGAGAGAACGCGCTTGTCGCGCAGGACGGCGGGGACGTCGCCCGCGGCGATGCGTTGCGCGAGACCCTCGACGACGGCGGTCTTGCCGACGCCGGGTTCGCCGATGAGGACGGGGTTGTTCTTCGAACGGCGCGCGAGGATCGCGATGACGCGCTCGATCTCGACGTCGCGACCGACGACGGGATCGAGTTCGCCCGCGCGGGCGGCGGCCGTCAGATCGCGCGAATAGGATGCGAGGGTCGGCGTGCCGCCGCGCAGGCGCTTCGCCCACTCGCGCGGATCGCTCGATCCGTCGCGGTCGCCGCCGCCGCGCTGCAAGCGTTCGATTGCGAAGGTCGTCCCGACGGCGAGCGCCACGGCCGCAACGGCCGATCCGACGAGCGGGACGATCGCGGAGCGGCGCCGCGTCGCGCACGCCGCGCAGACCTGTGCCTCGACCCACGTCCCACGACGTAATGCGTAATCGCGCACGGTCGCCGGCTGCTCGCCGCAGCTCTCGCAGAGCGGCGCTTTGACCGTGGGCATTCCCGTTACCATGGGGGGTCCTTCGCGGCCGGCCGGCATCGCGCATGCCGCAAGGACCGCTTGCGCGCGACCCGCAATAGACCGGCGAGTCACGAATCGGAAAGGGCCCCAAGAACAACCATGGCATACGTCATCACCGAACCATGTATCGGTACCAAGGACAAGTCGTGCGTCGACGTGTGTCCGGTCGATTGCATCCACGGCAAGGACGAAGAGAAGATGCTCTTCATCGATCCCGAAGTGTGCATCGATTGCGGAGCGTGCGTCTCTGCGTGTCCCGTCGAAGCGATCTATGCCGACTCGGACGTGCCGGAAAAATGGGCGAACTACACCACGATCAACGCCGACTACTTCAAGAGCTGAACGTTCGCGGCGGGCGCTGACGTGCGCCGCGTCGTGGCTCGCGAGTTGATGGACGACCCGGGGGTCGACCCGCTCGAACTCGCTGCGAACTTCGTCGATATCGAGCGCGCGAATCGCTATTTCGGCGGACTGACCCCGATCGTCCGCTCCGTCCTTGCGACCCGAGCGAGATCGTTTCTCGACGTCGCGTGCGGCAGCGGCGACGTCGTGCGTGCGGTCGCGAATGCGGCGCGCCGCCGCGGCCGCGCGCTCGATATCGCCGCGCTCGATTACAGCGAGTCGGTTCTCGCGATCGCGCGTGCGAGAACGCCCGCGCGCGACGCGCGTTTCGTCGAAGGCGACGCAACGGCGCTGCCCTTCGATGCAGCTTCCTTCGATGCGACGTCGTGCAATCTCGCGTTGCATCACTTCGAGCCCGATGCCGCCGTCGTCGTGCTGCGCGAGCTGCGGCGAGTCGCGCGGATCGCGCCCTTCGTGTGCGATCTCGAACGCTCGCGTGTCGCGCATCTCGGGGCACGCGCGTTCGCGCGCGTGATCGCACGCAATGCGATGACCAAGCACGACGGGCCGCTCTCCGTTTTGCGTGCGTATACCGCGGCAGAACTCGTCGCGCTCGCACGCCGCGCGGGATGGCGTGCGCCCGTCGCGCGGCGGCTGCCGTTCTTTCGCGTCCTGTTGACCGATCGTGCCTGACGTCGTCGTCGTCGGCGGCGGACCCGCGGGCTCGGCGTGCGCGCTCGCGCTCGCGCGTGCCGGGTTCGCGGTCACGAT
>CAZZYZ010000082.1:0-12960 GCA_964658425.1 Vulcanimicrobiota bacterium
ACTCCTTTCGAATTCGCTTCGTACGCACGCTGTGCGGCAAGGATCGCCATCATGGACTCGATGATCGAGACGTTCGATTTCTCGAGCATGCCGAACGAGATTTTCGGATGTCGCTCGCCCCCGGCGGCGAGGTCGTGCGGTTTTCCGGAACCGGGCGTCGCCGCGAAGATCGCCGAGCCGATGGGCCGCAGGCGCTCCGGTGCATCGAACGTCGCGAGCCCGATCGTGCCGAGCTCGACGGCCGCGTGGCCGTCGCGCTCGCCCGTAACGCGTCCGTCCGCGGCGACGCCGATGCGCTGCACGTTCGCGGGGATGCGGATGCCGACGAGCTGCCAGCCGTCGGCGTTGCGAAGCGTGCCGTCCGGCGCGCGCGCGAAGGCGCCGGCCCGCGTGTAGCCGCGCTCGCCGTCGCGCTCGATTTTAAAGAACCCCGCGCCGTCGATCGCAACGTCGAACGGGCCGCCAGACTTTTCGAGTTTACCGGCCGTGAAGATGTTGCGCGAGCCCGTCGAGGCCGTCCCGAGCTCGGCGTTCCCGCCGATCGCGGCGAACGTCGCCTGCGCGCTTTTGAAGCCGATGACGTCGGCATTCGCGAGATTGTCCGCGACGACGTCGAGATTCTTCTGTTGCGCCGCCATCCCGGTCGCAGCGGCGAACATCGCGCGATTCACGACTTCACCCGGGCGACGTCGTCGGCGCTCTTCTGGCGTTCCTCGTCGAGCGCGGAGAGCGTCTTCTGCGCCGTCTCGAACGCCCGCTGCGCGGAAAGCACATCGACCATCTCGCGTACCGCATCGACGTTCGAGCCTTCGAGAAATCCGCTTTCGATCGTCGTCCCGGGCCGAAGGCGGATGCGGTCGCGTTCGACCCCTTCGTCACGTACGATGCCGCGCGCATCGATCGCGGCATCGGCGCTCGCGACGATCGGGCCGCGCGTGCCCATCAGTACGGCTCCGCGCTCGTTCGCGAGTTCGCCGCGCGCGTTGCGCTCGAACGATCCCGAGCGCGACTCGCGAACGACGCCCGACGCGTCGCGAACGAAGAAGCCGCCGCGGCCGACGATCGCGAGATCGAACGTGCGGCCCGTCGATTCGAGCGGCCCCTGCGCCGTATCGCTCGCGCTCGATGCGACGACGCCGCGGTCCGTCAGCCGCGCATGCGTGACGTGCCGTTGAAAGCCCGCAGTCGAGACGTTCGCGAGATTCGATGCCGACACGTCGAGCCGGCTCTTCGCCGCATGCATGGCGCTCGCCATGAGTTCGATACCGTCCATGTCACGATTCTGAACGGCGAGCGTTGCGCTTCCGTGATCGATTCGTTACGAGATCGCACCGATTCCGAACGGTTCCCGCCCGGTGACGAGCGGACGGTGTTTCGGCCCGAAGCGACGGGCCTCGAAGACGATGACCTCGCCCGTCGGAACGATCGGCGACGACACGGTCGCCGTTTTCAACGAGCCGACCCATCGCGAAAGGGCCGTCCGACGAGGGTGCGACGGGCGCCGTCCGGCGATAACGCGCGTCGCGAACACTTAGGGATTTCCCCCATACCGCCTCGAACGGCGCGGCCCCATACTAGTCGAGAACTCACGTACTTAAGGAGGCCGTCCCGTGCAAATCGACGCGCGCCGAGTTACGCTCGGCCTGACATTCCTATTCATCGGGCTCGCCGGCTGCTCGAGCAGTCAATCGCCGCTCTCCAACATCAAAGAGGGGCCGCCGCTCTCGTATACGTCTCCGACGCCGGCCGCGTCCGGTGCGGCGTCGATGGCGCCGACCACCGCGCCCACCACCGGGCCGACGACGACACCCACAACCGCACCGACTTCGAGCGCTATTACGATCACCTATTACGGTCAAGGATCTAACGCCGTATCGCTACCGAATCCGAACGGCCTCGGGAACGGCACGTCCGGCTGTCCGACGTCGAGTTACTCGCAGACGTTCACGGCGAGCGAAACCGGCGTCACGTCCTTCACCGCAGTCTCGCAGAACCCGTCGCAAGTGACGGTTTCACCGGCGAGCGGTACGACGTTCACGGCGACGGAGCCGACGTCGAACACGAACACGACGCAGGCAACGATCCTCATCAGCGACGGCCGCGGAAACTCGACCACCGCAAAGGTCGATTTCGACGTCGCCTGCCTATCGTAGGGAAGACGACGCCCCACAAAACGCCGAGAAAAATGGGCCGGCTTCGTCGAGTCCGCGACTTCGGCTAGATCGCGAGCGCCGGCCCGAGCGTAACGATCTCCGCGCACGGCGTACACAACTGCGGATGCGCGGAATCGCCGCCGAGCGGTAAGACCTTCCAGCAACGCGCGCACTTCTCGCCCTCGGCCCCCGAGAGCGAGAGGTGCGGCATCTCTCCGAGCGACGCGTCTTCATCGAGCGTCGCGGCCGAAACGACGAGCGCTTCGCGCAGTCCGTCGCCGAGCGCCGTTAGGCGCGCGAAGGCGGCGGGATTCGCGCGCACGTGCGCCTGCAGCGCGAAATCGCGCGGACCCTCGTTCGAGGCGACGAGCGCGCGCAGCGAGCGCAGCAGCTCCCACAGATCGATCGCCGCGGATTCGGCGTGTCCGCGCGCGCTGCCGCGCGGCAACTCGAGATCGAAAACGCTCGCGCGCGAACCGCGCAGCCCCGCCGGGACCGCCTGCCACGCCTCTTCGGCGGTGAACGAAAGCAGCGGCGCGAGCAGCGCGCACAGCGTCTCGAGGATGCGGAAGATCGTCGTCTGACCGCTGCGGCGCCGCGCGCCTTCACGTTCGCCCGAATACATCGGATCCTTAAGCAGGTCGACGTAGAAGCTCGAGAGATCGGAGGCGTCGTATTCGACCAGCGCGAGATACACGTCGTGGAGACGGTATTCGCGATACGCGGCGACGACGCGCGCCGCGACGTCGTCGAGCTTCGCGAGCGCGAGTCGATCGATCGGGGCGAGCGCTTCGCGTGCGACGAGCGCGCCCGGCTCGAGATCGTCGATGAGCCCGAGCAACATCCGCAGACGGTTGCGCATGTTGCGATAGACGCTGCCGACCGCCTTGATCGACGTCTCGCCGACGCGCATGTCCGACGTGAACTCCACCGACGCGACCCACAGCCGCAGCACGTCCGCGCCGTACGTCGCCATACCGTCGTTTGCCGCGATGTAGTTGCCGGTCGACTTGTGCATCGCGCGACCGTTCGCGTCGACGACCCAGCCGACCGAGACGACGTTTTTGTACGGTGCCGCACCTTTGGTCGCGACGGCCGTGATCAGATTACTGCGGAACCAGCCGCGGTACTGATCGCTCCCTTCGAGGTAGAGATCGGCCGGCCAGTGCATGCCGCGCGGTTCGAGGACGGCGCGATGCGTCACGCCCGATTCGAACCAGATGTCGACGATGTTGAACTCTTTGTCGAACGTGCGATTCGCGCATTTCGGGCAGGCGAAATTCTCGGGTAGGAACGTCTCGACGGGTTCCGTCCACCAGAGATCGGAGACGTTGCGATCCGGTTCGCCGCGTTCGCGAAAGATCGACGCGACGGTGCGCGCGACGTCGGGATCGAGGAACGTCTCGCCGCACGCCTTGCAGACGAGGGCGGGAATCGGCGTGCCCCACGTGCGCTGACGCGAGATGCACCACTCGGGATGGTTCTCGATCATCTGTTCCATGCGATGCTCGCCCCATGCCGGGTACCAGCCGACGCCCGGGATCCGCTCCGCAATGCGCTTGCGCAACCGGTTGACGTCGAGCGCGATAAACCACTGCGCCGTCGCGCGGAAGATCACCGGATTCTTGCACCGCCAGCAATGCGGATACGAATGCTCGTAATCGCTGCGCGCGAAGAGCGCGCCGCTCGCGCCCAAATCCGCGATGATGCGTTCGTTCGCATCGAAGATCCGCTCGCCCGCGTACGGCCCCGCGTCCGTCGTGAAGCGTCCGGCCGCGTCGACCGGGCTCAGGACCGGCAACCCGAAACGCATCCCGGTTTCGAAATCGTCGGTGCCGTGGCCGGGCGCCGTATGAACGGCGCCCGTCCCCGTTTCGAGCTCGACGTACTCCGCGCCGACGACCTCGGAATCGCGATCGAGAAACGGATGACGTACCGTCGCGCCGACGAGTTCGGTTCCGGCCGCGCCGCCGATGCGCTCGTACGCCGCGTCGTCGCCGCCGGCACCGCGCGCGAACACGCTCGCCGCGAGATCGTCCGCGAGCAGCAGCAGTTCCGCGCCGCGCCGATAGACGCCGTACGGTGCGTCCGGCTTCAGCGCGATCGCGACATTCGCGGGGAGCGTCCACGGCGTCGTCGTCCAGATGACGATCGAGAGCGGTGCGTCGCCCGCGGCCTCCGCGGCGACCTTCGCGCGCGCGAGCAGATCCGAGCGCTGCTCGGCGTTCGCGGCGAAGCGGACGTAGATCGAGGGCGAGACGCGATCCTTGTATTCGATCTCCGCCTCCGCGAGCGCCGTCTCGTCGCGGATGCACCAGAGCGTCGCTCGCAAGCCCTTGTAGAGTTGCCGTTCCTGCGCGAGATCTGCGAGCGTATCGACGATCGTCGCCTCGAAACTCGAATCGACCGTCCGATACGGATGCTCGTAATCGCCGAGCACGCCCATCCGCAGGATCGTCTCGCGCTGGATCTCGAGCCAATGCATCGCGCGTTCGCGGCACTTCGCGCGCAGCTCGAGCGGATCGACGCGATGGAAATCGAGCTTGAGATGCTTGAGCGTCTCGAACTCGATCGGCAGGCCATGCATGTCCCAGCCCGGCACGAACTTCGCCCACTTGCCGTCGAGCAAATGCATCTTCACGAACACGTCCTTGAGGACGCGATTGACGAAGTGCCCCATGTGCAGCTCGCCGTTCGCGTAGGGCGGACCGTCGTGCAAGATCCACTGCGGGTTCTCGGCGTTGCGCGCGAGACGCCGCGCGTACACGTCGTGCTCGCGCCACCACGCGACGAGCGCGGGTTCGCGCTTCGGCAGATCCGCGCGCATCGGGAACTCGGTCTTGGGCAGGTTCAGCGTCGCGCGATAATCGTGCCCGCCGGCATCTTTCGTAGGCATCGAACCCGCGGGATTCGGGACGACCGCTCGCGCGTCATGCCGCCGCGTCGAACCCTACGCGGGCGTCGGCTCACGGCGGCGCATGAATGCGGCGAACAGCGGCACGCTGAAGTCGAGCGCACCGTGTTCGGGACTCCAGATCATACCTTTTCGGATGAGCGCATCGCGCTGCGGACCGACGCGGTTCGCGGGGAGCCCGACCTGACGGGCGACGTCCGCGGAACGATAGGGCCCGTCTCCAAGCTCCGCCATCGCGCGAAGATATCGCTTCTCCGCGTAATCTACGGATTTATCGTAGATTGCGGAATATTTTGCTCTATTTCGAGCGTCGCTATCCTACCAGCCCGTCGAGCACCTCGAAATTCCGGGCGGCGAGGGCGCGCTGCTCGCGCGAGACACCTTCCAGATGGGCGGCGAGCTCACCGTGGCGCGACCACGCCTCATCGATGAGGCGATCGATCTCCGCCGCGTTCGCCCGGGTGCCGGGCGTCCAGAGCGGGGCGAGCGGGTAGCGCGCGTCGGCCGTGAGCCCGGAGACCTTCGGATCGTACGGCACCGCGAGGAACGGGATGCCGAAGCGGATCGCGAGGACGAGCGCGTGCAGCCGGACGCCGACGACGAGCTTCGCACGCGAGACCGCGCTCGCGATCTCGTCGAGGCCGTCGAGTGCGACGAGCATCGGCTTCGAACGGCACTTGCGGATCACGATGGTCGCCGCCTCGGCATCGGGCTGGCCGCCGAACGGCACGAACGCGACGCGCGCGCCGTGTTTCTCGGCGAGTCGGTCGACCGCGATCGCGATCGCGGCTGCGCATTCGCTGAAGTTCGCGGTTTTGCGAACGCAGACGACGACGAGCGGATCGCTCGACGCATCGAACGCGTCGCGCGGTGCGGGCTCGCTCGGCGGCTCGTAGAGGAAGACGGGATCGCCCGTGCGTTCCACGACGGTCGAGGGCACGAGCGGCGCGAGGATATCGCGTGACCGTTCGTCGCGCACCGTCGCCGCGTGCAGCCCCTTGCAGCATTCGCGGACGGTCTGCTTCCCCCAAAAATCGAGCGGCCCGATCGACTGGCCGAAGACCATCGCCTTGCGCCCGCCGCGGATCGCGGTGCGCACGATCCCGGCATAATAGAGCAGGCTCTTGAGGCTCGTCGCGTTTTGGAAGAGTCCGCCACCGCCCGAGAGCACGACGTCCGCGCGCGCGATCGCCTCGCGCACGGCGGCCTGATCCCAGCGCGGCGTCGCCTCGATGCCGAGCTCGTGCGCGGTCTCCTCGGGCTTTGCCGAGAGGGCGTCGATCGTCGCGAACGGATAACGCGTCTTCAGTTGCGAGGCGATGATGCGCAGCAGCGCCTCGTCGCCGATATTTCCGAAGCCGTAGTATCCGCTGACGAGGAAGCGCACGCCGCTACGCCCGGCGCGAAGCGACGCTCCGCCGCGCCGAGAACTGCAGGAGGCGCGCGTCGATCGCACGGTACACGGCGATCGCGACGAGCCCGATCGCGATCCCGATCACCGCGCCGTTGATAACGCGCAACGCCGACACGACGAGCGGCGTGTGCAGATGCGAGAACGTATCGACGATATCGGACGTGCCGATGGCGATCCCGATCGCGAACAGCCACCCGACGAGGCGCTTGTGCTCGAGCCGCAGCGCCGGTAGCAGCATCATGAGCGGGAAGCCGATCACGAACTCCTTGAAGCGCGGCCGCACGCCGAGCACCGCGGTGAGGTTCGAGCGCAGCGCGAGCTCGAAGGCGGAGGGCGTGATGTCGCTCTGATTGCCGCTGCGCGCGATGTAGACGACGGCGAGGCCGGCGAGCACGACGAGCGCGCCGAGCTGATACGCGCGCACGGGCGCGTTCGCGCTCGTGCGTGCGTCGAGCGGCTCGATCCCGAAGCGCCGCGAATAGATGTAGAGCGCGAACGCGACGAGCGGCGGCACGACGATGACGGCCTTCACGCCCGTGAAGCGCGAGATCTCCTCCATGAGTAACGGTTCGCTGAGCAGACCGACGACCACGAGCGCGCCACCGAGCGCGAACAGCGTCGCGACTCCGAGCGTCCGCAAGCCTGCGAGCGCGCACGCACCGTACGACGCGAACGCGGGAAGCGTGAACGCGCGCGGGATCGCGACGACGCCCATCGTCGCGAACGAGATCGCGCCGACGAGCGCGAGCAGTTTACGCACCGCGAGATCGTGATGCGTCGCGTACCCCGCGAGCACGAGTACCACGTCGATCGCGAAGAGCAGATAGACGAGCTTCGGGCGGCGTTTTCCGAACGCTTCGAAGAGCAGCGAGAGCATCGCCGGGATCGCGAGCGAGACGACGAGTACGACGACCGGATTGATCCGGAACGGCGGGATCGGCGTCGCGCGGCCCAGAGAATATCCGCGCGCACGGAGACCCTGCGCGAT
Source organism: Vulcanimicrobiota bacterium (assembly GCA_964658425.1). GTDB lineage: Bacteria > Vulcanimicrobiota > Vulcanimicrobiia > Vulcanimicrobiales > Vulcanimicrobiaceae > CAZZYZ01. Next base: position 7,470 of record CAZZYZ010000082.1, read on the forward strand.
CTCGCGCACGAGCAACACGTTGGTCGCCTCGAGCGAGAGCCCGTTCTGCTCGTGCAAGAACGGCCGCAGGTAGACGACGCGCACGTTGCGCTCGCGCACGCCGAGCAGATAGCGCGCGACGACCGTATCGAACGTGAGCTTATCGAGCTCCGGCTTCGCGATCGCCTCGACGCGGGTCGTGCGGCCGATCGCATCTTCCGCGAGGCCGTCGTTGCCTTTCTGCACCTGGTTCTTATCGTAGGTCTCGATCGATCCGAACGTCAGACCCGTACGCCGAAACGCCGCGGCCGCATCCTTGAGATGGTCGGGGAAGCCGAGCACTTCGTTCCGTTGGCCGAAGAAGATGACGGTCGCGGCTCGTTCGTGGCGCATCATCTGCGCGAAGATCGCATCGATCCGCTCGGGGCCGTAGCGCTCGTCGTTCTGCACGCGCGGATCGAGGTAGAGCGCGAGACGCCGCGCGAGTGCGAGCGGCTCCTCGGGCAAGCCGAGCCCGATGTTCCCGAAATAATCGATCTGCGTACGCACGGCGAAGATCGTCGGCGCGGCCGCGCGTACCGTGCGGACCGCATGGTAGCCGAGTTGTGCGACGAGGGCGCCGCGGTACCGCGCGACGGCGCCGGGATCGAAGACGACGAGGTAGACGTCGCTCGCCGAGAGCGCGTGTTTGCGGGCGAGTGCGGCGAGCGTCGGTTCCGAGATCCCGCCGAGCTGCGCTTGCGTGATGAGCGATTGACCCGTGACGACCGTCGCGACCGTCGACGATCCGAGATTCCCGCCGAGCTCTTCGGAGACGGCGAGCGACGTGAGCCCCGCACGCCGCAACGCGATCAGGAACTGCTGCTTATCGTAGCCGTACGATTGCGCGAGGGCACTGAAATCGCCGTAGTCCATCGCGATCTCGACGTGCCGCGAGGCGGCTTCCTTGCGCTCGCGCACGACGGCGACATACAGCGCGGCGAGCATCGCGACGACGAGCACGAGCGAGAGCGTGAGGCGATAGCGGCGCGGGGCGCTTACGCGGACCAGTGCGTTACGAATCGGCGTATTTCTTTCGTGATGAACGGTTCGGAGCGATCGAGTTGGAGATAGTGGCCGCCGCGGATCGCTTCGTATTCGAAGCGAGCTCCGAGCCGGCGGAGCTGCGCGACGAGTTCGGGGAAGCGCGGCCCGTTCTTCGCGACCGACCCTTCGATGAGCAGCGTCGGGCACGCGATCTCTTCGGCGAACGCGCGATTCGGGAAGTTCGTCGGGCCGGTGAACGCCTCGGCCATCATCTTGGGATATTCCACGGGGACGTGCGCGCGCTGATGTTGCCAAGCGCGCTCCATGAGATCGCGATCTTGGAACGACGCGGCGAAGACGAGCTTCGAGACCTGGCGCCCGAAAAATCCGCCGCGCTGAAGCGAGGCGACGAGCGGTTGCGTGAGCCAGAGCGCCGCCTTGCCGCCCGTGTGCGAGCCGCCTTCGGGCGCGTAGACGGGTTCGAGCAGCACGAGGCCGCCCACGCGTTCGCGTTCGCCGGGTTCGGCCGCGAGCGCGAGCGCGAGCAAGCCGCCCATCGAGTGCCCGACGAGCCACGCCGGTTCGCCCGCGGGCCCGCAGGCGGCGCCGAGCGCTTCGCGTGCGTCGATGAAGTAATCGCCGAGCCCGGCATCGGCGACGCGCGCGGCGGCGCCATGGCCGCGCGCTTCCCACACGCAACACCGAAAATCGCTCGCGAGAGCCGCAATTTGCGGAGTCCACGACCACGCGGCGCCCCCGACGCCGTGCAGGAACAGCAGCGTCTGCGCGTCCTCGGGTCCGCTGATGTGAAGGGCACCGCCCGAAGGCAACGCTACGATTCGCGCTTGACGCACCGGCGGCCGGTTCGTTATAGTAGGCCCACTTAACTGCCAAGTTATTGGCCAATAGGTGGACTCGCTTGTCGCTCACTCAACCAGCGCACGCGGATCGTACGAATTCCGGAAAAGACGTTCGGCTCGCGCTTTTTGGCTGCGGGACCGTCGGCTCCGGCGTCGCTCGACTCCTCGTCAACTCGACCTCATCCGTGCCCGCGCGCAGCGGCGTCGACTATTGGCTCGCCGGGATCGCCGTTCGCTCGCTCGCGAAGCCGCGGCCGGCCGAGATCCCGGTCGAACTGTTCACCGAGGACGCGTGGGCGCTCATCGACGATCCGACGATCGACGTCGTGATCGAATGCATCGGCGGGACCGGCATCGCGGCGGAACTCGTCGCGCGGGCGCTCGAGAGCGGCAAGCACGTCGTCACGGCGAACAAGGATCTGCTCGCGACGCGCGGCCCGGAGCTGCGCGCGCTCGCCGCGGCCCGCGGCGTCACGATCGCCTATGAAGCCGCCGTCGGCGGCGCGATCCCGATCGTTCGGACGATCGCGGAATCTCTCGCGGGCGAGGAGATCCTCGAAGTCGGCGGCGTGCTCAACGGCACGACGAACTTCATGCTCTCGGAGATGTTCGGCGGCGCGACGTACGTCAGCGCGCTCGAAGCCGCCCAGCGGTTCGGATTCGCCGAGAGCGATCCGACGAACGACGTCGAGGGGATCGACGCGGCGCACAAGCTCGCGATCCTCGCACAGCTCGCGTTTCGGCGCGGCCTCGTCACCTCGGAGATCCCGCGCAACGGGATCACGTCGCTCGTCCCGGGCGATCACTCGCTCGCCAAGCGCGCGCAGTGGCGGCTCAAACTGATCGCATGCGCGCGCGCCGACGCCTCGATCGTCACGCCCGCCTACGTCCCCGCGGAGCACCCGTTCGCGCAGCCGCTCGGGCCGCAGAATTGCATCCGCGTCACCGGACGCAGCTCGGGCTCGCTGACGTTCGCGGGGACGGGCGCCGGCAGCGACCCGACCGCATCGTCCGTGGTCGGCGACGTCGTCGCCGTCCTGCGCCGGATCATCGCGCGCCGCAACGTCGGGACCACGACGACCGATGCGCGGCTCGCGCCCGTGGCCGTCGCCGGGCGCCTCGAACCCGCGATCCCGCTACGCCGCGTCCTGCGCCTCGATTCGCTCGGCGACGTGCGCCCCGCGCGCGAAGCGCTCATCGCCGCAGGCATCGCGGCCGAACCCCTCGCCGCACTCCCCGCCGTGCTTACCGAACGCCTCGTGCGGTCCGACGCGATTCGGATCGAAGAGATCGTGGCGCGCAATCACGTCGTCCCCGCGAGCGTCATACCGCTCTGGGAAGATCTCGCCGTCACCGCCGCTCCGGCCGCCGAGACCGGCTCGAGCGAAGCGACGCTCGTCCCCGCCAGCCGTTAGAAAGCCGACCGTTGAACGATAACACCGAGTATCAATTCGACACGACCGCGATTCACGGCGGCCATGCGGGCGATCCGCATACGAAGGCGCGCGCGGTCCCGATCTATCAGACGACGTCGTACACGTTCGACGATGCCGAGCACGCGGCGCGACTCTTCGCGCTTCAGGAGTTCGGCAACATCTACACCCGGATCATGAATCCGACGAACGACGTGCTCGAGCAGCGGATCACCGCGCTCGAAGGCGGCGTCGGCGCGCTCGCGCTCGCGAGCGGTCAAGCCGCGAACATCATCGCGATCATGAACATCGCGCGCGCGGGCGATCACATCGTCGCCTCCGCCTCGCTCTACGGCGGCACGTACAGCGCGTTCGTGCATACGCTGCCGAAGTTCGGCATCGAGATCACGCTCGTCGATCAGACGAAGCCCGAAAACTTTCGCAAGGCGATCCGCGAAAATACGAAAGCGCTCTTCGCGGAGACGATCCCAAATCCGAAAGTCGACGTGCTCGACATCGAAGCGGTCGCGGAGATCGCGCACGCCGCGAAGATCCCGCTCATCGTCGACAGCACGCTCGCCACGCCGTACCTGCTACGCCCGTTCGAATGGGGCGCGAACATCGTCGTCCATTCGGCGACGAAGTTCATCGGCGGCCACGGGACCTCGATCGGCGGCCTGCTCGTCGACGGCGGCAACTTCGATTGGGCGGCGTCGGGAAAATTCCCCGAATTCGTCGAGCCCGATCCGTCCTATCACGGCGTGCGTTACGTCGCATCGTTCGGAAATCTCGCGTACATCATCAAGGCGCGCGTGCAGATGCTGCGCGATCTCGGCGCGTCGATGTCGCCGTTCAACGGCTGGATGTTCTTGCAGGGGCTCGAGACGCTCGGCCTGCGCATGGAGCGGCATTCCGCAAACGCGCTGGCCGTCGCGACGCACCTCAAGGAGCATCCCGACGTCACGTGGGTTTCGTATCCCGGGATTACCGATCACTACTCGAGTTTGCGCGCGAAAAAATACCTCACGCGCGGCGCGGGTGCGATTCTGACGTTCGGCATCAAGGGCGGGGCGCCGGCCGCGAAGGCCGCGATCGATCGGCTCAAGCTCTTCTCGCTGCTCGCGAACGTCGGCGACGCGAAGTCGCTCGTCATCCACCCCTCGACGACGACGCACCAGCAGCTCAACGTCGTGCAGCAGATCGAGGCCGGCGTCACGGAAGACATGGTCCGGCTCTCCGTCGGGATCGAAGACGTGCGCGACATCATCGCCGATCTCGATCAGGCGCTCGCCGGAGCGCGCGAGGCGGTCTTCCCGGCGCACGCCGCGGCTCGCTAAACGGAACCCTCGCTCGAGCGCGACGTCGCGATCGGCGCGCTCGCGCTCGATTGCGGCATCACGCTTCCGAACGTCGTGCAGCGCGTCGGCGTGTACGGCACGCCGTCTCCGGGCGGCACGAACGTCGTGCTCGCGTGCCACGCGCTCACCGGTTCGTCGCGCGTCGTCGACTGGTGGAGCGGTCTCGTCGGGCCGGGAAAAGCGTTCGATACGAACGTGCTCGCGGTCGCCTGCGTCAACGCGCTCGGAAGCTGTTACGGCTCGACCGGGCCCGCGACGCTCGCGCCGAGCGGCGAACCGTACGGCGCGAGTTTCCCGATCGTGACGGCGCGCGACATCGTTCGCGCACAGCGCGCGGCGCTCGCCGCACTCGGCTTCGAATGCTTCGCGGCCGTCATCGGCGCGTCGCTCGGCGGGATGCTCGCACTCGAGTGGACGTACGACGCGCCCGCCGCGACGCTGCAGGCGATCGTCATCGGCGCCTACGATCATTTCTCGCCGATGGGGATCGCGCTCAACGCCGTCGCGCGCGAAGCGATTCGGATCGCGCGTTCGCCGGCCGAAGGGATCGGGCTCGCGCGCAAGATCGCGATGCTCACGTATAAATCGGAGGCGCTGTTCGCGGAGCGATTCGCGCGCAATCCCGATCGCGGCGGCGGCGATCCGTATCGCAACGCGACGGACCGCTTCGACGTCGAGGGCTATCTCGACCATCAGGGCGCGCGCTTCGCCGCGCGCATGGATCCGCAATCGTATCTCACGCTCACGCGCGCGATGGATCTCTTCGACGTGCGCGCGCGCCCGCTGCCGCCGAATCTTCCCGCGACGACGTTCGTCGGGATCGACACCAAGGATCCGTCGACGAGCTCGGCCAAGG
>CAZZYZ010000083.1:0-12703 GCA_964658425.1 Vulcanimicrobiota bacterium
CGCCGCCGGTTTCGCGAAGTGGGGCGAGACGTCGCGCCTCGCGCTGCTCCTACCGCACGGCTACGAGGGCGCCGGCCCCGAGCATTCGAGTGCGCGCATCGAGCGCTTTCTCCAACTCTCCGCCGAAGGCAACGTCCAGGTCGCGAATTGTTCGACGGCCGCACAGTATCATAATTTGCTGCGGAAGCAAGCGCATCAACCACGCGCGTTGCCGCTCGTGATTTTCACGCCGAAGAGTCTGCTGCGCAATCGCGCCGCGTCGGGGACGATCGCCGAACTCCAGAGCGGGACGTTCCGCCCCGTCATCGACGACGAGCGCGCGGCGCTCGATCGCGAAGCCGTCGAGCGCGTGCTGCTGTGCTCGGGCAAGATCTACTACGACCTCATCGGCAACGAGCGCTACGCGTCGCTGCGAAAGACCGCGATCGTGCGAATCGAGCTGCTCTCGCCGCTACCCAATGCCGAGATCGTGAAGATCTTGGAGAGCTATCCGAACCTCGAGACGGTCGTGTGGGTCCAAGAAGAGCCGAAGAACATGGGCGCGCGCGCTCACGTCCGGCGACGGCTCATCGATACGTTACCGAGCGGCCTCTCGCAGGTCGCCTACATCGGCCGGACGTGGCGCGCGAGCCCCTCGGAAGGCTACGGCGGCGCGCACGCGGTCGAGCAGGAGCGCATCGTCCGCGAGGCCCTCGACGAAAGCTGACGGCGCGAACGAGCATCGAGCGCGATTTTATCGTGCGAACAGGGTCGCCACGACGTCGGGAGTCAGTTCGCGGATGCCCGAGAGCCTGATGTCGAGCATGGCGAGGGCGTCCGGTGCGAGCGGGAACGCGGGCGTCGGGATGCCGACGACCTTTAGGCCGGCGGCGTTCGCCGAACGGATACCGTTGGATGAATCCTCGACGGCGATTCCGTGTGCGGGATCGATACCGAGCCGGCGCGCCGCTTCGAGGTAGACGTCGGGCGACGGCTTTCCACGGCCGGCTTCGGAGGTCGAAAGCGTCACGCTGAACGTGTCGCCGAGTCCGCCGAGCTCGGCGACGAGATCGATCAGCTCCCGCGCCGATGCCGAAGCGAGTCCGACGGGCCACCGCTTCGCGAGCGCCTTGACCGTCTCGACGGCGCCCGGGAAGAACGGCCGCGTGGCACGATACTGACGTTCGAGCGTGGTCATGACTTCCGCTCGGATCCGGTCATCCTCGAGCGGAACGCCGATGTTCTCTCGCATGTAGCGCGACCATTCGCCGGGACTCATGCCCATGACGTCCTCGGCGACGCCGTCGTGATAGGTGCCGCCGTATTCGGCGACGACCGCGAGCCGTGCGCGCTGCCACGTCTCTTCGGAATCGATGATGATTCCGTCCATATCGAAAATGATGGCTTCGCGCACGTTCGTGGCCGACATCCTATTGGCCGCCGTAGTTCCCGGACTTGAGATCCGAATCGATGAGCTGCGGCAACGCGGCGATGAACTTCGTTTGATCGACGTAGAGCTGCGCGTAGTATTTATCGACGTTGCTCTTGTCGATGCGCGGCATGACGAGCTGCTTGCCGTTTAGCGGTTTGTGGTCGCGAACGAAGGCGGCGACGAGCTGTAGTCCCTCGCCCATCTCGAGCGCGCCGTCCTGCAGATACGTGACGTTGATCGTGCCGTCTTTCACGTAGCGCATACCGTCTTGTATGCCGTCGATCGCCGTTACCGGCATCTTCCCGGCGAGGCCCTTGGCTTTGAGCGCCGTGATACCGCCGATCGCCATGTCGTCGTTTTCCGAAACGAAGCCGTCGATCTGCGTGCCGTATCGGGTGAGCCAATTCTCCATCAGGGTGAGCGCCTCCGAGCGCTTCCAATTCGCGGACTGCATCGAGAGGACGTGGATGTTCGGATACTGCTTCAGTGCCTTCGTAATGCCCGCGGTCCGATCGATCTCGGCCGAGCCGCCGATCGGGCCCTGGGCGACCACGATATTGCCCTTGCCGTTCATGATCTTTGCGAGCGAGACCATCTCGTCGTAGCCCGCGCGAACGTCGTCGGGGCCGAAGTATCCCGCGATATCGTCGCTCTTGATCGACTGGTTGATCGCGAAGACGGGTATGCCCGCGGCCTTCGCTTTCTTGATCTCGCCGCCGAGCGTGGACGAGTTGACCGGATCGACGATGATCGCGTCGACCTTCTTGCCGATGAAGCTGTCGATCTGCGAGAGCTGCGTCGGCACGTCGTTGTTGGCACTCGTCCAAAGGACGTTGACGTTTTTGACGGGGGCGAGGCGATCGACGCCTTGTTTTCCCCACGTACACCACGACGACATATCGTAGACGGTGACGCCGATCGTAATCGGCTTGCTCGCGTCCGCGGCTGAAGACGGCGACCCGCCGAGTGTCGCTGCGAGCGCGATACCGAGAGCGGTGACGGAGGTTACGAGTTTTTTCATGTGCATAGCCTTCCTGGTGCTTTAGCGTTGGCGATTGGCGAACGAGTCGATGGCGACGGCGCCGATAATGATGGCGCCTTGGATCGAGCCTTGGAAAAACGGAGAGATATTTAAGAGATCGAGCGAGTTCACCATGATCCCGATGATCAGGACGCCGGCGATCGTCCCGACGAGCGAACCGCGCCCGCCGCTGAGGCTCGTGCCGCCGATAACCGCGGCCGCGATCGCCGTCAGTTCGTAGGAATCGCCGTTCGTGGCGATCCCGGCCGTGGCACGCGCGGCGAGAACGATGCCACCGAGGCCGGCGAGAGCCCCGCTCAAACTGTAGACCGCGAGCTTCACGAGCTTCGTATCGACGCCCGAAACGTTTGCGGCTTCTTCGTTGCCGCCGACCGCATAAACGTAGCGGCCGAAGCGCGTGCGAGCGAGCACGATACCGAACGCCGCGAATGCGACGATGCTGATCCAGATCGGATAGGGTATGCCGAGGAACGAGTTTTCGCCGAGAGCCAAGAGCTCGTTGGAAAGGTCGGAGATCGGCTGCGCTTGGCTCAGAACGAAGGCCATGCTTCGCGCGATCGACATCATACCGAGCGTGACGACGAACGCCGGTATCCCCGCGTACGCGATGATTCCGCCGTTTATCGCGCCGAGCGCGAGGCCCGTCGCGACGGCGAGGCCGAGCGCGAGTGCGAAGTGCGCGCCCCCGGGGCTCCGGCCCGCGAGTGCGCCGACGACGCCGCAGAGGCCGACGATACTTCCCACGGACAGGTCGATGCCGCCGGTGAGAATCGTCAGCGTCGCGCCGATGGCGAGCAACGAATTGATCGATGTCTGAAGTAAGATGTTCTCGACGTTTCCGAGGCTGCGAAAGCTCGGCACGAAGAGTTCGAGTAGCAACGCGAAGGCGACGAGCACGACGCCGATCGCGTAGCGCCGGGCAAAAGCGGCGAATCTCACGCGGCGTACTCCCCGCCGGCGGCGAGCGTGACGATGCGCTCCTGCGAAAAATGCTCGCGACTCAGATCGCCGACGATGCGCCCCTTGCGCATGACGATGATGCGATCGCTCAGCGCCATGAGTTCCGGCAGCTCGCCCGAGACGAACACGATCGCGGCGCCCTGGGCCGCAAGCGATTGCAGGAGCGCATAGATCTGCGCTTTCGCTCCGACGTCGACGCCGCGCGTCGGTTCGACGAGCAAGAACACGTTCGGACCGGGCCGCAGCACGAGCCATTTACCGATCACGACTTTTTGTTGATTGCCGCCGCTCAGCGTGCCGACGGGCTGCGCGAGCGAAGAGCACTTTACGGCCAGCTCGTTCGTGACGCCCGATGCGGCGGCGCGCTCTCCGCGCGAATCGAGAAAGCCCGCGCGCGAAAAGCGCGCGAGCGCGCCGATCGTCACGTTCTCGGTGACGCCGAGTGCGGGCAAGATGCCGCTGCGTTTGCGGTCTTCGCCGACGAATGCTAAGCCGCTCGCGATCGCATCCCGCGGATTCGCGATCTCGACTTTGCGGCCGCCGACCTCGATCGAGCCGCAGTGCGCGCGGCGCAGACCGAACACCGTCTCGAGCAGCTCGCCGCGCCCCGAGCCGATGAGCCCGGCTAAGCCGACGATCTCGCCGCGTTTTACGCGCAGATCGAGCGCCTCGAATTGCGGCGGGTGCCCGAGGCCTCGAACGACGAGGGCGTCGCGTTCGGACGTGAGGTCCGGACGCTCGCGCGCACTCGAGAACATCGTGCTCAGCTCGCGGCCGACCATCGACCGGATCAGCCGCGGCTCGTCGAACGCCGTCACGACGTCCTGCTCGATCAATCGTCCATCGCGTAAGACGCTCACGTCGTCGGCAAATGCGAAGAGTTCTTCCATGCGATGCGTCGTGAACGCGATTGCGACACCGCGTTCGCGGAGAACGCCGATGAGCTTCTGTAGACGCGCGGTTTCGGCACTGTTGAGCGACGACGTCGGTTCGTCGAGCAACAGGACGGATGCGTTCTGCACGGCGACCGCTTTGACGACCTCGAGCAGTTGTAATTGCGCGACGCTCAGGTCGCGGGCCGGCGAGCGGGGGTCGAGATCGAGATCGAGATCGAGTTCGTCGAGCATCCGTCGCGCCTCGGCGATCATGCGTCGGATGTCGACGAAGGGTCCGCGCATCGGCTCGAAGCCGAGGAACAGGTTCTCGTAGATCGGAAGATCGCGTAGCGGCGTAAGTTCCTGATGCACCATCGAGATGCCGGCGCGTAGGGCATCGCGCGGTCCCGAGAATGTGACCGGCTTGCCGTCGAGTGTGATCGAACCGGCGTCCGGTCGATACATGCCCGCGAGGATCTTCATGAGCGTCGACTTGCCGGCGCCGTTCTCCCCGGCGATTGCGCGAGCGCGTCCCGGGGTCAATTCGATCGTCACGCCGTCGAGCACCGGGATGGTGCCGAAGCGCTTTTCGATATCGCGCATTTCGACGGAGATCATGCGCGGTCGCGCGGAGACCGAGGCCTTCACGCGGACCGTCCGGCGAGAATACGTTGTGCGACCTCAACGAAACCGGCGCCGCCGCGAGCCGTCGCGACGTACGTCGGCAGGCTTTGAATCGTGTCTGCGAAGTCCAAGACGTTCGCGACGCCGATCGAGTGTGGGAAATATTCGAAGAGCGGTGCGTCGTTGGGGCTATCGCCGACGAAGACGGCGCGTTCGCGAACCGCGTCGAGTTCGACTCCCAATACGTCGGCGACGAAGCGACGAGTCATCGTGAGTTTGTCGTAGGTCCCGAACCAGCCGTTCACGTGGATCGACGACACCTTCGCCGTCGCGCCGGCCGCCTCGAAGGCGGCGACGATCGCATCGATCGCCGCGTCGGATAGGCGCGCGGTGTCTTCGGCAAAATCGATGGCGAGATCGGTTTCGCGATACGCCTGATCCGCCGCGACCACAGCGCCCGGGATCGCGAGCGGGATCTCGCGCGCGAGGCGCGAGAGCTCGCGGCGATGCTCTTCGCGTTTTTCGGCCGTATCGACGTACGCGCGACGCATCGTTTGCGACGTGCGATCGTAACTGAAGTAGAAGGCGCCGTTCTCGCCGACGACGCCCGCGATCGGCCACAATCTCGCGATCAGATCGCACCAGCCCGCCGGCCGGCCGGTGATCGGGACGACGGCGAGACCCGCCGCATCGAGCGCCTCGAGTGCGGCGTATGCCGCGGCCGAAAGTCGTCCGTCCGTCGTGATCGTGTCGTCGATATCCGTGCACGCCATGACGAGCTCGCGAGAGGTCGCGGCCGACAACGCATCGAGCGAGAGTACGTCAGTCTTCGTGCGCAACTGCCGCCTCCAAGAGTCCGGCATCGCCCATGAGATCCAATACCGAATACCGGTCCCGCATCTCGCGCGCGTGCACGACGGCTTCACGATAGAATGCCGGATCGAGTTTCAGCTCGGCCGCCGTAGTCGGGCCGCCCGCCCCGTGCAACGCCGCTCTCATCACGTCGACCGGGATGGCGAATGCGAGACATTCTTGGCGCAGCTCGGGCCATATCGCGCGCAGCTTTTCGTTGAGCTCGCGCGCGCCTTCGGCATCGAGCGCCTTGCGCTGCCATTCCTCGAGGCACCGCTCCGCATTCGCTTTTCCGAAGCGTCTCTCCATGTCCGCGCGATCGATCTTCGTCGCGAAGAGCTCGGGCGGCGTCCCGCGCGAGAAGAGGTTCTGCTGAAGGCGCGCCATCGTTAGCGACGCGACGCCGACTTGTTGACCGTGTCGTGTGCCCGGATGACGGTCGCCCGCGAAGCAATCGATGTAATGCGAGATTTGATGTTCGCCCATCGACCCGTGATGGGTCGTACCGACGTACGAGACGCCGAGGCCGACGAACGCCAGCACGCGATGCAAGTAGGCGACCGCCGCAGCGTCTCCGCGCGCAAGGCCGGCGGCGTGCGCGATCATGAAACCCTCGTCGGGATCCTGTAAACGAAATGGTAAGGAGGTGTAGTATGTGCCGAAGAGCCGGTGCGAGAGCCACCAGTCGATCTGCGCCGTCGAGCGACAGAGCGAGTCTCCGAGACCGGCGGCGATCAAGTACGTCGGTGCCGCCGCGTTCACCGCGAGATCGACGAAGACGCCGCTCGGCGAATGCGCTTTGAGCGACGTCTTGAAACCATCCGCGTCCGTGACGGACGACGTGGTCGACGTGTAGCCGTTCATCGAGGGTGCCGTCGCAAAGACCGCGTACTTGCGACCGTCGCGGAATGTCACGTACTTCGTGACGTCGTTGATCGTCCCGGATCCCACGGCGACCACGCCGTCGGCGTCCTTCGTGCGATCGGCGACGAGTTCGATCGTCTTGAAGTCGGCCTTCGGACGATCGAGCACGATCGACTCGACGGTCGCAATCTCTTCGAGTGCTGCTTCGACGCGTTTGCCCAGCGCCGCGTGCGTCGCCGCATCGGAGACGACCGCGATCCGTTTGCCGAGATTGAGCGGCGCGACGAGTTCGGCTTCGCGACCGCGCAGATCGTCGCCGATCACGATCGATTCGTACGGGACGTCGAACGCGATACCGGTCTCCGGATCCGTCCACGTTCCAGCGACGATCTCGCGGATACGCTCGTTCCAATCCCGCGGTGCTGCGGTGTTCATCGGAGCATCGCCGCGACGTTCCCGCCGTCGACCGTCGTGACGTTGCCGGTCGTTTTGTCGAGGCCGGCCGTCGCGACGAACGCCGCCGCGACGTCGCCCGCCGTCACTTCGGTATGCAAGAGATTGCCGCTCATGTATTGTTCCTCCGTGAGGCCGCGAGCGTGCGATCGCTTTGCGATCATCGCCGCGGTGAGTAAGCCCGAACGTATGCGGTCGGCGTTGACGGCATTGACGCGAATCCCGTCGGCGCCGTGCTCGAGCGCGTATTGCCGCACGAGCGCGAGCAGCGCCGCCTTCGCCGTGCCGTACGCGCCGAAATCGGGTCCGGGGTTCACGGCCTGTTTCGAGACGTTGAAGAGCAGCACGCCGCCAATGCCCTGAACGCGCATGACGCGCGTCATCTCGCGCGCGACATAGTGATGGCCGAAAAAATTGATGTCGAAGCTCGCGTGGAGCGTCGCGTCCTCGAGCGCGAGGAGCGAGCCCGCGTTCGCGCTGCCCGCATTGGAAACCAGGATATCGACACCGCCGAACCGCTCGACGACTTTCGCGATCCCCGCGGTTACCGAAGCCGCGTCGGTGACGTCGACGCCGATTCCGATCGCGCGCGGACCGATCGCGGCCGCCGCTTCGCTCGCGCGCCGTCCGTCGAGATCGAGCAGGGCGATCTCCGCACCGAGTGCCGAGAACGCTCGTGCCGTCGCGGAGCCGATCGCGCCCGCTCCACCGGTGACGACGACGACATGTCGCGCAAACGCGCTCTCGCGGCCCTTGCCGAGCTTTACTTGCTCGAGCGACCAGTATTCCATGTCGAAGAGTTGTTCTTCGGTAAGCGATTCGAAGCGGCCGAGCGCTTCACCGTCGAGGATCGCATCGACCCACGCCTCGGCGACGTCGGCGGAGATCGCCGCCTCCGCCGCCGATTTCCCGATGCCGATGACGCCGTGACCCGGAATGACCGCGACGCGCGGCAGCGGATCGAGCCGGTGCTTTGCATTGTGGACCCTCGCATTTTGCCGAGCGAAATACGCATCGTACGCTTCAACGTATTCATCGAGGCGCTGGTCGAGTGCGACCGTCCAGAGATCGAGATCGTGCGCGACCGGTGCGGGCAACACGAGCGGCATCGACTTCATGCGAATCACGTGCTCCGGGGTGGCAACACCGCGCATCGCGTAATCCGCGAGGTCGCGGCCGCCGGCGAAGGCCGTCGTCCGGGCCGTTCTGCGTACGTCGAAGAGCCATCGCCGCGGCGCCGAGTCCTTTGCCGCACGAGCGAACGCGCCGCGCAGTATCGGGAGGAGGCTCGCGACGGGAGCCGGTACATGCGGCAGCCCGATGCCGGCGAATGTCCGCTTCTCCGAGGCACGCACGGCAACGAACGCTTCCCCGATCGATATGAACTCGATCATCCGCTCGTACGATTCTTTGGCGGTTGCGCCGAACGTGAAGATGCCGTGATTCGCGAGCAGCAGACCTTCGGCATCGGGATGCGCCTCGAATGCCGCGGTCGTCGCCTTGGCCAGGTCGAAACCCGGTTTCACGTAGGGTACCCAGGCGACGCGCCGACCGAAAATCGCGCGGCACGCGCGCTGTGAATCCGTCTGCGCCGCGATCGCCGTTGCCGTGACCGCGTGCGAATGATCGACGAATTTATGCGGCAGGTACGCGTGCGTGAGCGTTTCGATGGACGGATTCGGCGCCGCCGTATCGAGCATGTTCTGCCGGAAATAATTGAGCATCGCTTCGTCGCTCAACGTCGCGTCGCGCAACGCATCAAGCGGCCGGCGGCGCAGGGCGACGTGTCCGTGAGGCGCGATCGTGGCGAGATCGTAGCCGCTGCCCTTGACGCAAATGACATCGACCTCGTTGCCGAGGACATCGGTCCCCGTCGTCTTCACCGACGTATTTCCGCCACCGTGAAGAACGAGCCGCGGTTCCGAGCCGAGCAGACGTGACGAATACGTGCGTAGCGCGAGATCTTCATTGACGCCGTCTCGGCGACATCGCTCGACCGATTCGACGGCGGCGACATCCGACCAGAGATTTTCCAAGCTCACTCCTACGCGTCGGAAACAAAAGTCAGACAAGGTTGACCATTGTTACTCATTCATGAAAGAATATTCCTGTGTCCGAGCCGGCTGCCAGCAACGTATCGCATTTCGTGAAATTCGGGCTCGATCCGATCTTCGCGGCTGCGTGGCTGTACTACCAAGACGGCCTCACCCAGGGTGAGGTCGCTGGTGCGCTCGGCGTCTCGCGAGCGACGGTCGTCAATTATCTTCAGGAAGCACGGACGCGCGGGATGGTTCAGATCGCGCTCGCGCCCGAGCGTGCCGAGCCCGTCGGGCTCGCGGACGATCTTTGCCGGCGCTACGGACTCGAGAGTGCGCTCGTGATCCCGAGCCACGGCTCGGGCGATCCGAGCGAACGCATCGGTGCCGCGGGGGCACGCATCCTCCAGAGCGCCGTCGTGCGCCCGGGGATGACGCTCGGCGTCGCCTGGGGGCGGACCGTGCTAAGTCTCTCGAGCGCGCTCGGGAACTCGTCGATCGCGGGCCTTAGCGTGGTTCAGATCGCCGGCAGCATGATGACGACGTACGACTTCTCGCCCGAATTGTGCACCAGCACGATCGCGCAGCGGCTTGGCGGCCGGTGCGTGAATCTTCATGCTCCCGGGCTCACGTCACGGGCCGACGTTCGCGACGTCCTCATGAACGAACCGAGCGTCGCGCGGCAATTCGATCTCATCCGAAGCAGCGATGCCGTCGTGTTCGGCGTCGGCAGCCTGGAGTCGAGCATCGTCTCGATGGTGTTCGGAGAGAGCGCGCAAGCCTCCGATGCCGTCCCCTCCGGCGCCGTCGCGGTTCTCAACGGCCGGTTCCTCGACGTTGCAGGACGCCCGGTCGGCGGCGAGTTGGATGGGCGCATGGTCGGCCTGACGCTACCGGAGATTCTCGCGGTTCCGATTCGCTTGTGCGTCGCCGGGGGGCCCGGGAAGATCGAGGCGTTGCGAGCAGCGCTCGTCGGGGGCTACCCGACCATTTTCGTTACCGATGCGACGACCGCACGTGCGGTGCTGGCGGAGGACTCATGAATCGTACGACAACCGATCTCGTCATAGGCGTCGATAGCTCGACGACGTCGACGAAAGCGATCGCGTGGGATCGGTCCGGTGCCGCCGTCGCGCAAGCGACCGGACCCCTCGATCTCGTCGCGCTCCCCGGAAATTGCTTCGAGCAAGACGCTCCGAGCTGGTGGGATTCGCTCGGCGTTGCCCTTCGCGCGCTCTTCGAGAAGATCGATCCCGCGCGCGTGGCGGCGCTCGCGATCTCGAACCAGCGCGAAACGATGGTCCCGCTCGACGCTGAAGACAGGCCGCTTCACCGCGCGATGCTGTGGCTCGATGAGCGCGGGCGGCCGTATTTCGAACCGCTCGCCGCACAGTTCGGCGGGGGTTGGCTGCACGAGACGACGGGACGGCATCTCGATCTGACGCCGACGTTGCCGCGTTTCGCGTGGCTACGCGATCGCGAACCGGGCGTCTTCGCGCGCGCGGCGATGTTCACCGACGTTCAAGGGTACTTGGTTCGGCACTTAACCGGTCGCTTCGCGACGAGTACGGCGAGTGCGGATTCGTTCGGCTTGTTCGATATGCGTAGCGGTGGGTGGTCGCAGACGTTGCTGGCCGGGCTCGCCCTCGAGCAGAACCGGCTGCCGGAACTCGCCCGCCCCGGCACCTTACTCGGCGAGACGCATGCCGCCGCCGCGGCGGCGACCGGCTTGCGGCTCGGAACGCCGATCATCGCCGGCGGCGGAGACGGCCAATGTGCGGGGCTCGGTACGAATTGCGTCACGAGCGGCCGAGCATATCTCAATCTCGGCACGGCGATCGTCGCCGGCGTATGGTCGCCCACATTCGCCCACGACGACCATTGGCGAACGCTCGTGAGTGCGAGCGGCGAAGGCTTCGTCTTGGAGAGCCTGCAGCGTAGCGGCGCGCTGCTGACGCGCTGGTTCCGCGACACGTTCTTCGGCACGTCGCCGGATACGATCTACGATGAGCTCGAAGCCGCAGCGAGCGTTCTTCCGATCGGCTCGGACGGACTCCTGACGTTGCCGTACTGGTCGGGATGCGCCGATCCGCATTGGGATCCCGATGCGCGCGGGTGCATGGTCGGCATCACCGCGGCGCACGGTGCGGCCCACGTGTACCGCTCGATCCTCGAAGCATTGACGCTCGAGACCGCGCGGTCCGCGCGCGCGATGGAAGCGGCCGGGGTCGCCGTGAACGAACTCGTTGCGATCGGCGGCGGCGCGCAGAGCGCGCTCTGGGTGCAGATGGTCGCGGATGCGACGGCGCGGCCCGTTCGCGTATGCGAGACGGTGCAAGCATCGTCGCTCGGCGCCGGGATGCTTGCCGCCGTCGGCGGCGGATGGTTCGCGACGCCGCACGAGGCCGCGCAAGCGATGAGCGGATCGACCCGAACGATCGAGCCCGATTCGCAGCGAAGCGCGCGCTACCGCGAGCTAAGCGACGTTCAGGGCGAACTTTACCTGGCGAACTCCGGCATGTTCGCGCGTCTCGCCGCGTTCAACGCCCGATAGTCCCGGAAACGCACGTGGCCGGCCCGCACAGACGGGCCGACCACTGGTCGAGGATGTGTATGTTAGCGATCGGCTCGGTAAGGCGCCGAGTTTAGGTCTGGCCGCCCGCGAAGTGTAAAGAAAAGCAAGCAATTTTCGGCGTTCGTCGGGAGTCGATCGAGGCGATCCGGGCACTGACAGCCGGGCCATGGAGCAACCCTCGCGGTCCCGCGACGCACGTTCGAACGAGCACGGCTTCGGCATGCTCGATCTCGTCGTCGGGATGGCGATCATGTCGAGTGCGGTGATCGTAACCGCGTCGGTGATGGGCATGAAGACCCCGAAAGTCCATGCCGCCGCGCTCGCGCTCCAAACGGCGGTCGCCGAAGCGCGGAGCCTCGCGCTCGTCTCGGGCGAGGAGGACGCGGCCGCCGCACCGAGCGGAGCGACGATCCTCATCGCGCCAGATCCCGACGTCGCGGGCGCGAGCATCGTTAGCGTCTATCGTTCGCGGCCGATCCGCAATCCCGATCCGATCGGCATCGCGGATCCGAGCACGAAGAGCCGGCTCGTCGCCGATCTCGGCTTCCCGCCCGTGCACGCGCTCGGAACCTATCGCGCGCACAACGGAAAGACGCCGATCGATCCGCCGTTCGCGATCCTCGTCTCGACCGCTGGCTACGTCGATCTGGTCCCCGGCTACCGTGCGGGCGATCCGATCGTCCAGACGAGCGCGGGTTGCGACGAGGCGGCGGGCGTGTCGATCGACGTGACCGCGGGCGATCGTACGGAGAGCCATCCACTGCTGTGCCGCGAGGTGACGTACGACGCGTCGCCGCCCGGCTCGTGAAGGCGCCGGCATCGCAGCGCGGCTTCTCGCTGCTCGAGGTCATCATCGCGAGCGCGCTGACGATCGGCGTCATCCTGGCCGTCTCGGCGGCCGTGTTACAATCGCTGCACGCCGCCGCGAACGCCGACCGAAAAGCCGCGCTCGCCGATGACGCGCTCAACGCGATCGCGGACGTCCGGTCGACGACGGTCTACGACGGCGCG
>CAZZYZ010000084.1:0-9090 GCA_964658425.1 Vulcanimicrobiota bacterium
CGCCGATCTCGACGAAGTCGTCACGCTCCCCGTCGGGACGAGCCCGGCCGCGCTCGGGCGCAGTCTGCGCGGCAAGGTCGACCTCGCGATCGCGCTCGCCCCGTGTTCGCCCGATTTCGAACTGGTCGGTGCGACGCGGGCGCCGCTGCGCGTCGGTTACACGTACGTGCGGCGATATGCCGCGCGGGCGACGGCGCGCTTCTACGTCGACCGGCTCGGCATCTCCGAAGCCGATCCGGGCCTCTCCGAGCGCGACCCGCGGCGGCTCGTGCGCCACGAAGTCGTGCAGGTCAACGATCTCGTGCGGCTCGCCGGCGGCGATACGATCAGCCGCGATCTCTACGTGCCGCTCGACGATGCGGATCGAGCCGCGGTCGCACACGTTCCGGGCGGAGCGATCGCGTTCCACCTCGCCTCGCGCTGGTTCACGGGCGGCAGCTCGTACGAGAACGTCATCGCGCTGGTGCGCGATCTCGCCGCGCTCGGGCGACCGCTCGTCGTGACGCACGGCAGCGATACGCTCGAGGAAGCCGCGCGGCTGCGCGCGACCGGGATCGCGGATGCGGTCGTCGGCGGATTACCGTTCCGGCACTGGGCCGCCGTCTTCGAGAAGAGCGCCGCGGTCGTGACGGTCGACACCGGCGCGACGCACGTCGCGAGCGCGGTGCGCAGGCCGACCGTCGTGCTCTTCGAACATCGCTACTTTCACCTCAGCTCGCAAGAGTGGTCGCCCTATCGCGTGCCGTCGGCTTCGTTACGTAAGCCGCAGGTCGGCGGTGCTTCGCAGCTCGCGCAATCGCGCGAAGCGATCGTGGCGGCGACTCGCGAACTCCTTCGCGCGACGCGCGTGCCGCAAACGAGATGAACGCACCCGAACTCTCCGTCGTCATCCCGACCTACAATCGGCTCGACACGCTACGCTACGTGATCCCGGCGCTGCTCGCGCAGGACGTCGATGCGGCGTATGAGATCGTCGTCGGCGATTCGCAATCGAACGACGGTACGGCGCAGTATCTCGCGGGGATCGCCGCGACCGACGCGCGCGTGCGCCATCTGCCCGGCCCGTACAACGGTCGCGCGATGGCGCGCAACGCCGGGATCGCGGCAGCGCGCGGCGAGATCGTGCTCTTCACCGATTCCGACATCATCGCGGCGCCGGATCTCCTCACGCGGCACCTCGCGATCCATCGTTCGCGCCGGAACGTTGCGGTCGTCGGCCTCGAATTGCAAGTCGATTCCGTCGCCGCGTACGAGGCGCTGCGCGATCGTCCCGACCGCCGCACGCCGCTCCACCCGAACGGCCGCAAACGGCTCTCGTGGCTGTATTTCATGACGGGGAATGCCTCCGTGCGGCGCGCCGATCTCGAACGCGTCGGCCGCTTCGACGAGGACTTCACGGGCTACGGCCACGAGGATCTCGAACTCGGCTATCGGCTCGAACGTGCGGGCATCTCGATCGCGTACGAATCGCGCGCCGTGAATTACCATTGTCAATTCGTGCCGTACGACGAGCAGAAATCGAAGATGGCGCTCGCGGGCCGTTCGACGGTGCGCTTCGCACGCAAACATCCCGCGTTCGTCGTCAAAGCGCGGCTCGGCATGACGCCGCTGTCCCTCGTCATCTACGATCTCTTACGGAAGCGTCCACGCATCGTGAACTCCCTCGAACGCGCCGCCGCGGCGAAGCCCGGGCTCGCGCGCAATATCGTCTATCAGTATCACTATCTCGCGGGCGTCCGCGAAGCGCTCGCCGACCGTGCCTGACGTCGAACTCGCGCGCCGCTCGTGCGGCGGGACGCGTGCGGAGGACATCGGGCGGACGGTCGAGATCAAGGGCTGGGTCAATCGCCGCCGCGATCACGGCGGCCTCGTCTTCATCGACCTCCGCGATCGCGACGGGATCACGCAGTGCGTGTTCGCGCCGCCCGATTCGAACGAACCGAGCGGCGGCGGCACCGAGCGATCCGACGCGTTCGCGCGCAGCGGTACGCTGCGGAACGAAGACGTCGTCGCGATCGCCGGAGCGGTTCGCGCGCGGCCGGCGGGGACGGAGAACGACGCGCTGCCGACCGGTGCGATCGAGCTCGCGGTCGTTCGCGCCGAGATCCTCGCGCGTTCCGAGACGCCGCCGTTTCCGATCAACACCGATGCCGACGTCGATGAAGCGCTGCGCCTCGAGTATCGCTATCTCGATCTGCGCCGGCCGAAACTGCAACGGAACTTAACGATCCGCCACAAGCTCGTCAAGGCGATGCGCGATTTCTTCGACGAACGCGATTTCCTCGAGATCGAGACCCCCGTGCTGATCAAGAGCACGCCCGAAGGTGCGCGCGATTTTCTCGTGCCGAGCCGGACGCGGCCGGGCGCGTTCTACGCGCTGCCGCAGTCGCCGCAGCTCCTCAAGCAGCTGCTGATGGTCGGCGGCCTCGGGCGCTACATGCAGATCGCGCGCTGTTTCCGAGACGAGGATTCGCGTGCGGACCGGCAGGCCGAGTTCACGCAGCTCGACGTCGAGCTCTCGTTCGTGACCGAAGAAGACGTCATCGGGCTGATGGAAGATTGCATCGCCTTCGTCTGGGAGCGGGCCCTCGGCGCGCCCGTGCCGCGCCCGATCCCGCGTCTGACGTATGCCGATGCGATGCGCGACTACGGCAGCGACAAACCCGATCTGCGCTTCGGCCTCGAATTGCGCGACGTCGCGGCGGCCTTCGAAGGGACGCCGATAAAATTCCTCGCCGAGCACGTCGGCAACGATGCGAGCCGCATCGCCGCCGTGCGCTATCCGGGCGGAGCCGCGCTTTCGCGCCGCGATTTCGACGCACTCACGGAGACGGCGAAGACGTTCGGTGCGGGCGGCCTCATCTGGCTCACGTTCGGTATCGACGGGTCGTGGAACGCATCGATCAAGAAGCTCCTGGACGACCCGACGGTCGCGCGGCTCGGCGAACTCGCGGGCGCGGCGCCGGGCGATGCGCTGCTGCTCGTCGCGGGCAAGCGGGCCCTCGCGAGCGACGTCGCGGGGAAACTGCGGGCGCACGTCGGCGAGCGGCTCGGGCTGCGCGATCCCGCGCAGTTTCGGTTTTGCTGGGTCGTCGATTTCCCGCTCTTCGAGCGCGATGCGGAGACCGGCGCGATCGCGCCGACGCATCATCCGTTCACCGCGCCGCTCCCGGGCCAAGAGGTGCTGCTCGCGAGCGATCCGCTCGCGATGCGCGCGCAGCATTACGATCTCGTGCTCAACGGTTTCGAGCTCGGCAGCGGCTCGATTCGCATCCACGATGCGGCCTATCAGCGGCGCGTGTTCTCCGACGTCTTCGGGATGTCGGAGGAGACGATCGCCGATCGCTTCGGCTTCTTCATGGAAGCGCTGCGCTACGGCGCGCCGCCGCACGGCGGCATGGCGTGGGGGATCGACCGGCTCGCGATGCTGGCGTGCGGCGAGGCGTCGATTCGCGACGTGATCGCGTTCCCGAAGAATCAGCAGGCGCGCGATCTCATGATGGACGCGCCCTCGAGCATCCCCGATGCGTCGTTGCGCGAGCTGGGATTACAGCCGCGAAGCAAGCCGTAGCGTTCGGCCGGTGCGACTATGGGGAACACGCCCCCCATGCGCGCCTACATGTTCGATGAACTCAAGCAACCCGGAAGCCTGCGAGACGTCGCCGTCCCCGCGTGTGGTCCGTCGGAGATCCGCATTCGCGTGACGCGCGCGGGCGTCAATCCGATCGATTGGAAAATTCGCAGCGGTGAAGCCGGTGCGTTCCCGACACCGCGCGTCGCCGGGCAAGACGTCGCCGGCGTCGTCGAGGCGATCGGTTCGGCGGTGAAGGGCTTCGCCGTCGGCGATCGGGTCGTCGCGTGCGCCCGCTCGCACGGCGGATATGCGGAGCTCACCGTCATCGGCGTCGATGCACACGGCGAACCCGTGTCGAAGATCCCGAACGGCGTCGGCGATACGGTCGCCGCTGCGCTACCGACGCCGGGACTCACCGCGCTCGGCGCGCTCGATGCGCTGGACGTCGGGAAGGGAACGGTCGTCCTGATCCTCGGCGCCGCCGGGGCGGTCGGCGCGATCGCGGTTCAGCTCGCGACGAAACGCGGTGCGACGGTCCTCGCGACCGTGAAGGGCTCGAGGGCATCGGACGTGCGGATGTTCGGTGCCGAGATGGTGATCGATTCGGGCGACGCCGCCGAGATCGTCGCGCAGGTTCGCGATGCGTACCCGGACGGCATCGCGACCGTACTCGATCTCGTGAGCGACGGCGAGCAGCTCAAGGTCCTCGCGAGCGTCTTGAAGCCCGGCGGAAAAATCCTGACGACCGTCCACGTCGGCGACGAGCCCTGGTTCTCCGAGCGCGGATATACGGCGATCAATTTCTCGATGGCCGACTCGCCGGACGCGTCGCCCGCGGGCCTCGATACGCTGACCGCGGCCGTCAAGGACGGATCGCTGCGAATCGACATCGCGGCCGAACGGCCGCTCGACGACGCGCGCTCGCTCCTCGATAGCGGCGCCGGACACGCGCTCCACGGGAAGACCGTTTTAACGCTGAACTGAGGACGTATCGCGAGCGACTCGAGTGAACAATCGGCATCGATTGGGAACGGCGACTCAATGATCACGCTTCGATCCACGCTCGTTCTCGCCGCGATCTCGGCGCTCGCGGCTTGCAGTTCGGCCCAGCAGACCGCTTCCAAAGCCGGTTCCGAGGCGAAGAACGCGGTCTCGCCGATCGTCGGATCGTGGGAACTCAACGGGAGCGCCCCGGCCCCCAAAGCGAACACGCCGCAATTCGTCAAACTCGATTTCAAGGCGAACGGGAAGCTCGAAGCATCGTACGTCGCGGCGGGCGGCGCGCTCGCCCACGTGATCGATACGCCGACGAAGCTCAAGACCGAGCACGACTCCTACACACTCGGCGAGAACACGTCGCTCAGCATCATCGAGGGCTCGCGTTCGCTCGATTACACCTACGAGGTGAACGACGGAAAGCTCATGCTGACGCCCGAGGGCGCGAGCGATGCGGTCGTCTTCAAAAAATCCGACGGCTGATCGCCTGTCGTCTCGAACCGAACGGAGGGAAGATGCCGCTCAAGATCGTCAATGCGAACGACGTCGAGGAACTGCACTGGTCGTCGCCAGGCGGTCGTTTCGACGGATACGGCAAGCAGCTCTCGGAAGCGCTCGGGCGCGAACGTGAGTCGACCGATCTCGGAAAACGGCATCCGTTCGACGTCGAGCTGGCTCGCATCCCGGCGGGTGCGACGCCGTGTCCGTATCACTCGCATAGCGCGCAGTGGGAATTCTACACGGTCGTCTCCGGCCGAGGGCGCGTCCGTCACGCGGGCGGTGAGGATGCGCTCGGGCCGGGCGATACGTTTCTTTTCAAGCCGGGCGAGCCGCATCAGCTCTTTGCGGACGCGAGTGCGGATCTCGTGATCTTCGTCGTCGCCGATAATCCGATCGGCGAGTCGTGTCACTATCCCGATAGCGCGAAATGGTCGCTGAGCTCGCCCGAGTCGCGCGTCGTTCGCTCGGAGCCGCTCGATTATTTCGACGGTGAAGAATAACGCTCGCCCGTCGTCGCCGCGAGCTCGGCGGCGCGAACGAAAATCGCATCGAGCATCGGTTCGGTAAGGACGCCCGTATTCGTATTCTGGCGGCTCGGGTGATACGACGAGAGCAGCGTCACGTGCGGCCCCGCGCCGGCTCCCTCGATTCGCCGCGCATACGTTTCGGCGCCGTGCGCGAAGACGGGACGCGCGTCGAACGCGAAGCCCGCCGCGACGAGCGCGGCGCTCGCCGCCTGCGTCCCGATGAGGCCGAGCCCGACGACGACGCGCAGTTCGGTCAGGAGCCGCGTCTCCTCGACGAGGTACGGAAAACACCGCCGCCGCTCGTCGGGCGTCGGCTTATTCTGCGGCGGTGCGCAGCGCACGGCGGCGGAGATCAACGCATCGCGTAGGACGAGGCCGTCCTCGCGATCGCGCTGCGTCGGCTGGTTCGCGAGGCCCGCGCGGAACATCGCGCGGTAGAGCCATTCTCCCGACGCGTCGCCCGTGAACATCCGGCCGGTCCGATTCGAGCCGTGCGCTCCGGGTGCGAGACCGACGAGCAAGATCCGCGCGCGCGGATCGCCGAACGCCGGCACCGGCTTGCCCCAGTACGGCAGCTCGCGATACGCGCGTTTTTTCTCGAGCGCGACGCGCGTGCAATACGCGCGCAGTTCCGGGCATCGCTCGCAGCCGACGACGCGCGCTTCGAGCGCGGCGAACGCGGATTCCGGTGTCGATTCGTCGCCTACCAAAGTGACGCTACACGTATCGCCCGGAGCGTCGAAAGACCTCGACGTGCGCGGCTCGATGAGATTCGTTCGTGCATGGGAAGAAAAGCGTATGCCGCTCATTCGAATCGACGCGATCGCCGGACGTACCGACGACGAGATCGCAACGCTGCTGAACGCCGCCCATCGCGCGGTCCTCTCCGCGTTCGGCGTACCCGAGCGCGATCGCTATCAGATCTATCACGAACATCCCGCCGCCCACCTGATCGTGCAGGACACGGGCCTCGGCATCGAGCGAACGAACGACGTACTCGTCGTCTCGATTACGAGCGCGCCGCGAGACGCCGAAAAGAAAACGACGCTCTACCGGGAGATGGTGCGCGAACTCGAAGCGAGCTGCGGCATCGCGCCTAGCGACGTGATGATCTCGATCGTCTCCAACACCAAGGCCGACTGGAGTTTCGGAAACGGCGAAGCGCAGTTCCTCACGGGCAAATTGTAGCGCGCGGTGCGAGTCGCGGGCGACGCGCTCAGCGAAGCCCCGGGAAGCCGATTCGCGCGAGCGCGGCGTACGCGACGACGCCGACGCTCGTCGAGAGATTGATGCTGCGGACCGCGCCTTCGCGCATCGGAATCCGTAGCGCACGTTCCGGATGTGCGTCCAGCAGCGACTGCGGCAAGCCCGCCGTTTCCTTGCCGAAGACGAGCGCGTCGCCGCGCGCGAACGGTGCCGCCGAATACGGCGTCGACGCGCGCGTCGAGAGCAGCCACATCGGCCGTGCGAACGTCGCGAGAAACTCGTCGAGCGACGGATGCACGCGAAGGACGACCGCGTCCCAGTAATCGAGCCCGGCGCGTTTGAGCTCGCGATCCGCGATCGAAAATCCGAGCGGCTCGATCAGGTGGAGCGCGCATCCGGTCGCGGCGCAGAGCCGCGCGACGTTCCCGGTATTCGGCGGGATCTGCGGCTCGACGAGCACGAGATGGAACGGGACCGAAGCGAGCGGCGCATGGCGCTCGTCCGCGGCGGCGAGCCGCTCGAGGGGTTGGGTCTTTCGTTCGAGCGAGAGCTCCGCAACCTCCCGCAGATCTTCGTTCATCCCCGATGGAATCGTCATCCGTTGGCGAGCCGCAAGAGCGCCTGCTCGAGCGGCGCCGGGACGACGGCGAACGCGATGCCGCCGTGCCCGAGCCACGCGCGTTCGAACGCGTGGCGCGGATAGGTCGTTACGACGTTCGGTTGCGCGGGATCGTTCACGATCGCGTCGCCGTTCTCGTCGATCCCGCGCAAGACGACGAGATGGCCGTTCGATTGCGCGAGCGGCGCGCCCGGGAGTTCGCCGTCGTCCCACGCGATCGAGAGCGCGAGCGGGACGTCGTCGACGAGAAACGCGTGGGCGTGCGAGAGGTCGCGCAGGTGGACGACGGCCGCGCGAAAGCCGAGCGTCGCGGCGAACGCGACGTTGAACGCCCAGTTCCCCGTCCCGCCGTAGCGCGCGTCGAAGACCTCGCGTGCGACGATCGGCACGTCGATGGGATACGCGCGATACGCGAGCAGCATCGCGAGCGATGCGGGCGCGCACCAGCCGCGCTCCAGCGGATAGCGGGCTTCGTATTGCGAGAACGGCGGCACGTCGAGATCGAGCGCCGGCAGCGCGACGACGCCCGAGGGCGCGCCGTAATCGGGCGTGCTGACGAAAAGCGCGTCGAGCTCGCCCTCGGAGCGCACCGCGACGGTAACGACGTCGACGCTCGAACGCACGACGTCCGTATCGATCTCGACGAACGTATCGCGGCCCTCGAACGAGCGTCGCGACGATGCGTCGAAGCGCACGTACGGCAGCCATGCCGAGGTGCGGCCGTCGTGCGCGTTGACGCGGAGATCGAGCGCGCCCGCGAGCGAGCGGGCGTTCCACGAGACGATCGCTTCGCGCGTCGGGCCGACGGGCACGAGAAGCTCGTCGCCCGCCTGCGGGTGGACGAGCGTCAGCATGCGCGTACCATCAGATCGACCACGACCATGCGTTCCAATTATTCGTGATGTATTCCGCCGGTTCGTAGCCGTGCAGATCGTCGTCGTAGGCCGAGACGGACGTTTGCCAATACAGAAAGACCGCCGGCACGAGCGCGTGGATACGTTCTTCCTCGCGCTGATAGAGCGTCCGACGCCGCGCGCGATCGAACGTCGTCAGCGCTTGCGCCGACGTCTGCGTGATGACGGGATCGCGCAGAAAACTCGTCGCTGCTCCGTGCGGCGGGATGAAATCGCCGCTCCAGATCCCTTGGTTGTCGGGATCGGGGCCGTTCGTATCGATCGACCATTCGAGATCGAAGCGTCCGGTGTAGATCGGACCGTCGGTCGCGAAGAGGACGCTCGGCGGATAGTTCTTGATCGTCAGCGCGATGCCGAGCGGCCGCAGCGCCTGCTGCATCTGCAATTCGGCTTGCTCGTTCCCGGGTTTCGTCGTCGCCGAGATCACGAATCGCAATGCGACGTTCCCCTTCACGCGCACGCCGCCGGGCCCCGGGCGCCACCCGGCGGCGGCGAGCCCGCGCGTCGCGCCCGCGACGTCGAAGGGATAGAGCGGGATCCGCGGTGCGGCCCAGGAGGTCGGCACGATATCGCTGTGCGCGCGGATATTGAGCCCGTGATAGACGGTCGCGTTGATGCGATCCCAATCGATCGCCTTCGCGAACGCGAGGCGCACGGCGACGTCGTCGAGGCCCGGCCGCGAGCAGTTGATCGCGAGCCGGCGCCAGTTTGCCGAGAGCGTTTTCACGGTTCGTATCCCGGGCGTCCCCGCGA
>CAZZYZ010000084.1:9100-12641 GCA_964658425.1 Vulcanimicrobiota bacterium
GGCCGCCCTCGCCGAGGCTCGGGATCACGTCGACCTCGTGCGTTTGCAGCTCCGCGAGCAGCGTATCGGGATTGGGAACGATGCGATAGGTAAGGGACCGTAGTTTCGGCGCGCCGCGCCAATAGCGCGCGTTGGGCGCGAACTCGAGCGACGAGCCGTGATTCCACGCCGTCAACAGGTACGGGCCGCTCGAGATCGGTGCCGTGTTGAACGGCGCGTGATTGATATCGGGGAGCGCGCCGAGGACGTGCTCGGGGAGCGGCGGGTACGCACTGCCGCCGCCGCCGCCGAAGCTGCCGAGCACGTCGGCATTGGGTCGCTTGAGCCGCACGATCGCCGTCCCGTCGTTCGGCACGTCGATCGCCGCGATGTCGTCCCAGCCGTTCAACAGCTTCGTGTTGTTGCGCGGGTTCATCGCCGCGCGCCACGTGAAGCGCAGATCGCGCGGCGTCAGCGGCGCGCCGTCGGACCACGTGACGCCGCGCCGCCAATGCAGCACGATCGTCTTCGAATCGCGAGAGATGCCGCCGTTGCGATAGGTCGGGATATCGGTGACGAGCTCGGGGACGAATTCGCCGTGCGGTCCGTAGCGAAAGACGGGCGCGAAAAGAAACGCATCGATCTGATCCGTCGCATCGGAGTGCGCGAACATCGGATTGAGCCCGTCCGGTTCGTCGGTCCCTCCGATCCGAACGCGATCCGGGACGGTCCACGGATGGCGCGTGTTCGTCCCCGGACCCGGCGAGGCGACGCGCGTGCATCCGGTCACGAAGAGCGCGCAGCACAGTGCGGTCGGAAGCATCCTCGACGGTCGGCGGGCGCCCGCAACGTTCTGCGTCGTCACCTGACGCCGTCGCGAGCGCCGGCGTCATCGCGGCTCGAGAGCGCGCGCGTCTTCGCCGCGATGTGGGGTGCGATCGCGGCGTAGAATGCTTCGGGACCGTAGCGAACGAGATCGCTCGCCGGCAGATTCGTCTCGCGTTCGGCGCGCGCGATCTCGCTCCGCGCGGCGGCCTCGTCGAGACCTGCCGTATTGAGTGCGATCCCGACGACGGCCGCCGGCTTTACCGCGGCGCAGAGCGATTCGTAGAGCGCGATGAGTTCGGCGTACGGCCGGATAGGCGTGCCGAGATCGTCGACCGTCGTGCGCGACGGGCGATGCACGAGCACGAGTGCGTCCGGTGCCGTGCCGAATAGGAGTCCGAGCGTCACGGGCGCGAAGGCGGGGTTCGCGATCCCGCCCTGCCCTTCGACGAAGAGCACGTCCGCATCGGCATCGGCGCACACGAGCGCTTCGCCCGCGCCCGTCGTGAAATCGGAGATGACGCGATCGATCGCGATCCCGCGGCCGGCGATCACGATCCCCGTCTGACCCGTCGCGACGAAGCGCGCGTCGACGCCCGACTCCCGGGCGGCGCGCGTGAGCTCGAGCGCGGCCGTCATCTTCCCGACGGCCGCATCGCTGCCGACCGTCAGCACGACGCGCGCGGCGATGCCGTAGGCGGCGCCCGAGAAGAGCGGCACGACCGGCGGCACGCGGACGTCCCAGATCGTCGTCCCGCCGCGCGCCGCGGCCGCGGCGAACTCGGCGTCCTCCGCGAAGATCTCGTGCAGGCCGCTCACGACCTCGAGGCCGCTCTCGAGCGCGGCGACGATCGTCGCGCGCCAGGCCGCGGGGAGCGCGCCGCCCGGCGGTGCGACCCCGACGAGCAGCGCGCTCGGCGCGAACGGACGCGCCGCGTCCAGATCCGCGACGATCGGCGCGTCGCTTGCGAGGTACGGCACGACGTCGCGCACGCGGCGTCCGGCCGCCGCCGGATCGATGACGGCGACGACGGGCTCGCGACCGTACGCGATCGCGCCGTGCGCCGTCTTCGCGCTACGCGTCGCGAAGAGCCCGGGCGCGAGGACGGCGTAGCGCCGCACGCTATCCGGCATAGGCCGCGGCGGGTTCCCGCTCCGCGACGCCGAGCCCGGGCCCGGCCGGCAGCACGAGCTTGCCGCGATCGTAGGCGACGCCCGCGAACGGATCGCTCGCGGTCAGGAACGGGCCGTCGAGATCGGCCCAATCGACGAGCGGCGAGAGTTGTGCGGCGGCCGTCGTGAGGATCGCGCTCTCGACCATGCAGCCGAGCATCACGTGCAGGTTGAGCGCGCGCGCCGTGTGGATCATCGCGAGGGCGCCGCGAATACCGCCGCACTTCACGAGCTTCACGTTGATGCCGTCGACGCAGCCGGCGAGTGCGAAGAGATCGTTCGCGTCGCGCGAATCCTCGTCGGTCACGATCGGCACGCGCGTGCGTTCCGATATCCAGCGCAGCCGTTCGGGGGTTCCGGCGGGGATCGGCTGCTCGCAGAACTCGACGCCGAGCCGTTCGAGGGTCGCGCACTTCGCGACGGCCTCTTCGGGCGTCCAGGCTTCGTTCGCATCGACGCGCAGCGTCCCGGTGTAGCGATCGCGCATCGCTTCGAGCACCTCGACGTCGCCCGCGAATCCGAGCTTCACTTTCACGATCGGGTGCTCGCGAATCGCGTCGAGTTTCGCGAGCATCGCATCCGGCGAATCGATGCCGACGGTAAACGAGGTGACGGGCGTCTCGGCCGGATCGACGCCGAGCAATTCGTAGAGCGGCCGGTCCGTAACCTTGCCGAGGAGATCGTGCAGCGCGACGTCGAGCAGGCAGCGCGCGGCGGGCGGAAGATCGGCGAGCAGCCGATCCATCGCGAAGGGCGTCTCGGCGCGCAGGCCGCGATCCGCGAAATACGCGCGAACGGAGCCGACGCTCTCGCCGTAGCGCTCGGAGGGCGCGCATTCGCCGAGCCCTTCGAGGCCGTCCCACGTCAGGCGGCCGAGGGCCGAATGCGTGCGCGATGCCGAACCGCGTGCGATCGTAAACGTATGAACGAGCGGAAGCGCGAGTTCCGAAAGTACGAGCTCCACTCGCGCGAGATTCCGCGGGGTCGGAACGCTTCCTCGCGCGTGGGATGGCGCGCGAACGGGCACGACGCAGAGATGCCCGCTCGACATGGGACTTCGATCGTCTGGTTTCGCCGGGACCTGCGCCTGCACGACCACGTCGCGCTCGCGCGCGCGGCCTCCGAGAGCGAACGCGTCGTCTGCGCGTTCGTGCTCGATCCGGAGCTCTTGCGCGGCCCGACGATCGGTGCGCCGATCGCGGCGTTTTTCTTCGACGCACTCGCATCGCTGCGCGAGGATCTGCGCGGGCTCGGCAGCGATCTCGCCCTGCTCGAAGGCGACTTCTCGCGCGAACTGCGGGCGCTCGCGAAGCGCGTCGATGCGGACGCGTTGTACTACAATCGCGATTACGAGCCGCAGGCGATCGCCCGCGACGAGCGGGTTTCGAGCGCCTTCGAGAAGGACGGCGCGGCCGTGTTCGCGTCGCTCGATCACGTCTATTTCGGCGCCGACGAGACGCTCAAGGACAACGGCGAACCGTATACCGTCTACACGCCGTTCAAGCGCCATTGGCTCGCGCGCGACGAAGACGATCGCCGCGATGTGTCGATTCGCGCGCGCGCG
>CAZZYZ010000085.1:0-10044 GCA_964658425.1 Vulcanimicrobiota bacterium
CGACGGCATCATGATGAGCGCCGAGTACCCCGAGCCCGCGCTTTTCTATCGGCGCCTCGAGAAACGGAGGCGTTCTCAGACCGGCGTGAGCGGCGGTTCGCCGCGAAAGAATGCGGCGAGATTGCGGGCGGCGAGCATCGACATGCGTTCGCGGGTCTCGATCGTCGAGCTCGCCATGTGCGGCGTGATGACGACGCTCGGCATCGCCATCAGCGGATGATCCGGCGGCAACGGTTCGGGATCGGTCACGTCGAGGCCGGCGGCGGCGATCGTGCCGGCGGCGAGTGCGCGAGCGAGCGCGGCGTGATCGACGAGCCCGCCGCGCGCTGCGTTGACGAACGACGCCGCGGGCTTCATCCGCGCGAAGACGTCGTCCGTGAAGATGCGGCGGGTGGCATCCGTCAGCGGGGCGAGCACGACGAGGACATCCGATTCACGCACGAGTTGGTCGAACGTGCGATACGTCGCGTGCGTTCGCGCGTCGTCGCCGCGCTGCGTGCGATTGTTATAGATCACGCGCATGTCGGCCGCGAGCGCGCGTACCGCGACGGCGCATCCGATCTCGCCCATCCCGAAGATGCCGAGCGTCGCGCCCGCCATGTCGCGCTCGAGCGGGAACGGTCCGCGCGGCCAGCCGCCGTCGCGAACGGCTGCCATGGCGACGCCGATCCGGCGGCGGCTCATGACCGCGAGTGCGAACGTGAGATCCGCGCACGCGGCGCTCAGCGACCCGCTGCTATTCGTGACGACAATTCCCCGCGCGCGGCACGCATCGAGATCGATGTTCTCGTGGCCGACGGAGACCGCCGCGATCGCGCGGAGGTTCGGAAAGCGCGCGAGCGCCGGTGCGTCGAGCCGCAGCGAACGTTCGACGAGAAGCGCATCCGCCGCGAGCGCGCGCTCGAGATCGCCCGGTCGTAACGGCTCGTCGTTCGGACCGGCGATCGGCCGTGCGAACTCGCGCAGAAACGCCGCGACCGCGCCGCGGATGGGCCCGAAGATTCCGATCGCCGGTCGTTCGTTCATCGCGGCCATCTCTTCGCGAAGGCCTCGGCGTTACGATGCAGTACGTCGCTCGGGATGTACGAGCCGCCGCCGCAGTCGTTCGAGGCGACGCTGAGCCTTGGGGAGCGTCGCCTCGCAAGCCGACTCGAGGGCTTCGGCGATATCGTGTTCGGCTTCGCGATCTCGCAGTGCGCGCTGCAGCTGCCGACGGCGAACGGCCACGTCACGATGCTCGCACCGTTCTCGATCTTGCTGTACTTCGGCACGTTCAGCCTCGTTGCGACGCTCTGGCTCGGATTCCATCGGCTGATGTCGGGAACGTTCTCTCCGACGGGGATCGATCTCTTTGGCGCGTTCGCCTACCTCGCGCTCGTCAGTCTCTTTCCATACGCCATGTACGGCATCACGCATACGTTCGCGAACGAAGCCGCTGCGCGTACGGCGCTCGTACAGTACGCGGGCCTCTACGCCGCCATCATGGCGATCGCCGCGTCTTTGACGCTGCGCAGTATGCGTCGAGGCTGGTATCATACGACTCCGCGCGACCGCGATGCGGTTTGGACGGCGTTCGTGCGACGGGTGGTCCTCGCGATCGAGATGGCGAGCGCGCTCGTCCTCGATGTCACGTTTGGTCCCGCGATCGCCGGTTTTTTTCTCTTCACGATCCCCATCGCGGTTCGCGTCTCGCGGATGCGGTTCGCACACGCGCCGAGCCGCCTCGCACCGCCCATCGATACGCGTTCGTAGCGCGTAAAAAAGAGAGGCCCCGCCGAAGCGAGACCCCTTTCATCGAGCGTCCATCGCGGGCGCGATTACTCGCGGCGGCGGCGGCCCCCGCCGGAACCGGCGCGCGTGACCTCGCCGCCCCCGGCGACGTTCCCGTTACCGCCGTCGGCTGCCGAAGCGCCGCCGTTCGGGCGGAACTCGCCGTTGCCGCGGCGCGGCGGCGGGCTCGACTGCCGATCGTCGTCGTCGGAACCGCCGCCGAGGACGGCCTTGCGGCTGAGATTCATGCGACCTTGGCTGTCGATCTCGACGACCTTGACCATGATCTCGTCGCCGACCTTGACCACGTCTTCGACCTTCTCGACGCGTTGCGGCGCGAGCTGGCTGATGTGGACGAGGCCTTCCTTGCCGGGGAGCACCGCGACGAACGCGCCGAAGTTCATGAGGCGCGTGACCGTGCCCATGTAGGTCTCACCGACGGTGACGTCCTTGGTGAGGGCTTCGACCATCCGCTTCGCCTTTTCGGCGCCTTCGCCGTCGGGCGAGGCGATGAAGACGCGGCCGTCGTTCTCGATATCGATCTTGACGCCGGTGTCCGCGATGATTTTGTTAATCACCTTACCACCGGGGCCGATCACGTCCTTGATCTTATCCGGGCTGATCGTGAGCACGAGCATCCGCGGCGCGTACTTCGAGAGCTCGGTATTCGGGCCCGCGATCGTTTCCTTGAGCTTGTCGATGATGAAGAGACGCGATTTCTTCGCCTCGGCCATCGCTTCGCGCATGATGTCGATCGTGATGCCCTGGACCTTGATGTCCATCTGGATCGCCGTGATCCCGTCGACCGTCCCGGCGACCTTGAAGTCCATCTCGCCGAGCGCATCTTCGAGACCCTGGATGTCGGTGAGGATCGCGTGCTTCTTGCCGTTGAGCACGAGGCCCATCGCGACGCCCGCGACGTGCTTCGTGATCGGCACGCCCGCGTCCATGAGGGCGAGCGTCGAACCGCAGACCGACGCCATCGACGACGATCCGTTGCTCTCGAGCACTTCACTGATCAACCGTAACGTGTACGGAAAATCGTCGACCGGCGGGAGCACCGGCACGAGCGCGCGCTCGGCGAGTGCGCCGTGGCCGATCTCGCGACGGCCGGGCCCGCGCATCGGGCGCGTCTCGCCGACCGAATACGGCGGGAAGTTGTAGTAGTGCATGTAGCGCTTGTTCGGGATCGCCATGATCCCGTCGAGGCGCTGTTCGTCCGAGATCGAGCCGAGCGTCGCGGCGGTGAAGACCTGCGTCTGACCGCGGGTGAACACGCCCGAACCGTGCACGCGCGGCACGTAATGAACCTTCGACCAGATCGGCCGGATCTCGTCGGGCTTGCGGCCGTCGGGACGGATCTTCTCATCGACGACCATGACGCGGAGTTCTTCCTCCTCCATCGTCTTGATGATCTTCGAGAAGTCTTTGCTCGAGCTCTCGAGCTTCTCGCGGATCGGTTCGTCCTTCTTCGTGAGGCGCTCGATCGCCGACGCGTGTGAGAGTTTCGCGAACGCTTCGTTGCGCGCGGTCTTATCGACGACGCGCATCGCTTTGGCGACGTCCTTCTTGAACGTCTTTTCGACCCACGTCTTGAGATCGGCATCGGGCTGCTGCACCGGGAACGAACGCTTCGCCTTGCCGCACTTCTTCGCGAGCTCGTCGATTTTTTTAACGATCTTCTTGATCTCGGCGTGCGCGTATTCGACCGCACCGAGGAACGCATCCTCGGAGATCTCGTTGCCGCCGCCTTCGACCATCATCACCGCATCGGCCGTCCCGGCGACGACGATATCCATGCCGCCCGTTTCGTATTGCGGCATCGTGGGATTGCAAATGTATTTGCCCGCTTCGTCGCGACCGACGCGAACGGCGGCCACGGTCTTTTCGAACGGGATATCGGAGACGGCGAGCGCGGCGCCCGCGGCGCAGACGGCGAGCACGTCGGCATCGAGTTCCGAATCGATCGACAGCACCGTCGAGACGATCATGACGTCGTTACGGAAGCCGTCGGGGAAGAGCGGGCGAATCGGGCGATCGATCTGCCGCGCCGAGAGCACGCCGTGCTCCGACGGGCGACCTTCGCGTTTGATGTAACCGCCCGGAATTTTTCCGGCGGCATACATCTTCTCTTCAAATTCGCAGGTCAGCGGAAAGAAGTCGATCCCTTCGCGGGGTTTGTCGGAAGCGGTGACGGCCGCAAGGACGACGTTGACGTCGCCGTAACGCACGAGTGCGCTACCATTTGCTTGCTTCGCCAATTCACCGGTCTCGATGGTCAGCGTTCTGCCGCCGATCTCGAGCGAGACGGTTTCTGGCACGAATACTCCTGTAGTCTTATCGATTACTTACTTTGTGTTAACGGCCGTACGTTCGGTATCGCGCCGAGCGACGCCTCCGCTTCGGGGAGGGGTCACCTCCTAGATGACCGCCCGTCGGTCGCCCGACGGATCGCCGTTCGAGCGAACGTCGCTAGCCGCCGAAAAGGCGTAGATGCGACCGGCGTGGGCTCGCGGGCAACGGACGCGTTGGAAAACGCGTTTCCCTTCGGGAGGTTCCGTTGCGATGAAACGACCCAAGCCGCCCGAGCCGCGGATCGTCCCGCCGCTCGGACCGCCGATCAACCTGCGCCCCGGAGGCGTTCACAAAGACAAACGCCGCAAGCCCCGCGCACACGAGAAGGCCGCCTTACGCCGGGCGGCCTTCGAGTGTTTCTCCGTTCGGTAGGATCGCGTTCGCGCAGGCTTCTTCGTCGAGGCGCCTGCCGCGGGCGAGCAATTCGTCGCGCGCGGCCGCACCCAAGCGGCGCTCGAGCAGGCCGAGAACGTTCTCGATGAGGCCATCCGTCCGGCGCGACCACGGGAACGGCAGCGACGAGCGCCGCGAATCGATGTAGCCGATCAGCAGGCCCGCGGCCTCGTCGTTGGACTCGGCGGCTTCGAGCGCGGCTGCGAGCGCGAACGTTTCGAAGAGCAGCAGTGTGAAATCGGTGTCGCGATAGACGCGAATCGACTCGCGCACGTTCTGCCACGCTTCGTCGAACGCGCGATTTGCGGCGCAGGCGTGCGCGAGCGTAATGCGCACCCACGATTGGAATCGGCGCTCGCCGAGCGGCTCGTAGACGGCGAGTGCCTCGAGCGCGAGATCGCGCGCCGCGGCGGGATCGCCAGCTTCGAGCGCGACGTCGGCGAGCCCGCGCAGCGCGCGGCCGTGATCGCGCGGCAGGCCGAGCGCGAGCGCCATCTCGCGCGCGCGTTCGAAATACCCGCGTGCGATATCCGGGCCGTCGATCTCGATCGCGGTGAACCCGCGATAGGCGAGGATGCGGCAGGCCGTCGTGCGATCGCCGGAACGCTCGACGGTCCGTTCCCACTCGTCCATGAACGGCGCGACCTCGCCGTAGCGCCGCACGTTCATGAGCGTCAGCACGAGATTTTCGAGCGCGTTTTTTTGCCCGACGAGATCGCCGCTCGCGCGCTGCGCGGCGACGGCTTCGAAGGCGAGTTCGACCTTCGGGCGGGTGAAATGCTCGACGCGCGCGCGTTCGCGCAGCACCTCAGCGGCGAGCCGCGGATCGAGCTGCGGGGCGGCGGAGTGCGCGAGATCGAGCCAGCTCGCGCCTTCGCGATGGCGCCGCGCGAGCCAATAGAAACCGAGTGCCGCGGCGATCGCGGCGCCCTCCGCGATATCGGCGCGTTCGACGAGTGTCCACGTCAGCACGAGGCGAATGCTACCGATCTCGCGCTCGACTTCTTCGAGCAGTGAGGTTTCGGACGATTCGCGCGCCGCGCGTTCCGCGGCGATCGCGAAGGCGCGAACGTTCGCGACGAGGCGCCGTTTCGCCAGCGGCAGATCGCCCGATTCCGCGAGCCGTTCGAGCGCGTAGACGCGGGCCGATTCGTAGAAACGGAAGCGCGTCGCGCCGAAGGCCGCATCGTCGATCGTGACGAGCGACTCGTCGATCAGCGATGCAAGATCCGCCTCGACCGCGTGCCGATCGCGCGCATCGACCTCGCCTTCGCAGATCGCCGCGGCGCCCTCGAGCGTCCACGGACCGCCGAATACCGCGAGCATCCGAAACAGGCGGCGCTGGCGCTCGCCGAGCTGGTCGTAACTCCACGCGATCACGGCGCGCAGCGTATGGCGGTGACGGTCGCGGCGCTGCCCGCCGACGAGCAGTCGGAAGCGGTGTTCGAGGCGCCGGGCGAGATCGGCCGGCCGCAGGACCGTGACCTTCGAGGCGGCGAGTTCGATCGCGAGCGGCAGGCCGTCGAGCGCGCGACAGATCTCGATGACGGCCGGGACCTCGTCGTCGCGCAGCGTAAAGCGCGTGTCGAGCGCGGCCGCGCGTTCGCAGAAGAGCGCTACGGCATCGTAGGCGAGCGCCTCGTCGCGCGACGTCACCGTCGCCGGCGGCAGCGCGAGCGGTTCGACGCGCACCTCGGCCGTCTCGGCGAGCGGGAGCCGTTCGCGACTCGTCGTGAGGATGCGCACCCCCGGGCAGTTGAAGGCGATCGGCAAGACCGCGGCCGCGACGGCGCCGCCGAGACGTTCGCAGGTGTCGATGATGATGAGGGCGCTGCGTTCGCGAAGCCAATTGGCGACGGCGTCCGGGATCGGGATGCGGGGCGCCTCGGCGATCCCGAGCGTCGCGGCGATCTGGCTCGAGACGAAGTTCGCATCGACGATCGAGCCGAGATCGACGAACCAGACGCCGTCCGGGAAGCTCCGGAGCGACGCGTGACCGATCGCGATGGCGAGCTGCGTTTTCCCGACCCCGCCCGGCCCGACGAGCTCGACGACCCGGCGCGTCTCCAAGAGCGCGGCGACGTCGCGCATCATCGTTCGCCGCCCGATCAGGCGGACGAGCTGCTGCGGGACGTTGCCGCCGAGCTCGCTCGCGCGGGCGCCGAGCGGAACGTCGATGCGCGGCAGGCCGGGCGCGCGCACCTCGAAGACGCGTTCGCGGGTATCGTCGAGCCCGCGAAGCGCGTGCGAGCCGCGGTCGACGAGCGCCCGGCCCGGCCCGAGCCGCCCCTTCGCCGCGCGCGCGAAGGCCGCCGAGGTGAGGATGCGGCCGCCGCAGGCGAGTTCGCAGACGAGCGCCGCCCGGCCGATCGCGATCCCGACGTACTCGTGCTCGCGGCGCTCGGCGAGCCCTACGTCGAGCGCGATCCGGACGCGCAGGCCTCGGACGCTCCCGAAATCCTCGCTCGCGAGCGCCCGCTCGATCTCGACCGCCGCGTCGACCGCGGCCGTGACGTCGTCGAAGGCCGCGCAGAATGCGTCGCCGGCGGTCCGGAAGACCCAGCCGCCGGCCGCTTCGATCGTGGCGCGAAGGATCGTATCGTGGCGGCGGAGCGCGGCCGCCATCTCCTCGGGCCAGCGCTCCCAGCGGGTCGTCGACCCTTCGATGTCCGTGACGAGAAAGACGACCGTGCTTCGAGCGCGGACGCCGGCG
This sequence comes from Vulcanimicrobiota bacterium, assembly GCA_964658425.1. Classification (GTDB taxonomy): domain Bacteria; phylum Vulcanimicrobiota; class Vulcanimicrobiia; order Vulcanimicrobiales; family Vulcanimicrobiaceae; genus CAZZYZ01. The sequence continues at coordinate 7,232 of CAZZYZ010000085.1, forward strand.
GCCTCGACGACCCCCGTAACGTTCATCGCTCAGTATTCTTTAGCGGGCGTCTCCGTTCCGCGCGAGTTGCGGCGCATTACCTACGATCTCCGCGACCGCGGAGACGATCTCGACCGGGGTCAGCCGGGCGAGCGCCTCAGGCGAGCGGACTAGCGGCGCAGGCCGAGATCCGCGATCAGCTTCCGGTAGCGCTCGAGATCTTTCTTTTGCAGGTAGCCGAGGAGGCGACGGCGCTGACCGACTTGCATCAGCAGGCCGCGGCGGCTGTGGTGATCCTTCTTGTGGATCTTGAGGTGCTCGGTCAGCTGGTTGATCGACGAGGTGAGAACCGCGATTTGAACGTCGGCGGAACCGGTGTCGCCGGGAGTCCGGCCGTATTTTTCGGAGAGTTCGAGCTTTCGTTCTTTGGTGATCGGCACGTGTAAAGAGGCTCCTCGAGCAGGATCGTCTCGCTTCGGCTCCAGTCCGCGCAGTGCGCGAACCGGGTCGGCGACCGACGGATCATAGCAGAGCCGGGTTATTGCGGCAAGGCGGCTCGCAGTGCCGCGCGCAGCAGGCCGAGGTACGGCGCGTCGCGGCCGGTCGCTTCGAGATCGTCGAGCGCGGCGAGTGCGCCGCGGGCGGTCGCTTCGGGGAGTACGACGACCGTTTTGCCGGCGAACTCGTTGTCGAGCCGTTCGAAGGCGCGCTTGGCCATGTTCGCCTGACCGAAAGAATAGGCATGATGGCTCGCGTTTCCGAGGAGCTCGTACTCGGACGCGAGCCAGGCGCGATATTCGGAGAGCATGTAAATCTCGTTCGGCGCGGCGAACGAGCCTCGCTGCCATGTCATTCGTAAAAGTCGGCGCCACCGCCGAGATCGTCCCGGGCGAGGCCAAAGCCTATATCGTCGGCGACCGCGAGGTCGCGGTGTTCAACGTCGACGGCGCGTTCTACGCGATCGAGAACAGTTGTCCGCATCAGGGCGGCCCGCTCGCGGAGGGCTTCATCGACGGGCCGATCGTGACGTGCCCGTGGCACGCGTGGTGCTTCGACGTGCGCGACGGGTCGATGACCCTCGGCGATTACTCGACGGTCGATGCGTTCGACGTGCGGATCGTCGGCCCGGAGCTCGAGGTCGCCTCCGAACCGCGCACGTAGAGCGCGCCCGGGAGGTCGCTCGGCCGGCGGCAGCCGCTCGCGAAGATCGCGATCCGCAGGCCCGCGATCATCAGCTCGATCTCGGTCGAGACGGCTTCCGCCGAATGGGTCGCCGGCTCCAAGAACGGCAGCGCCGCGCCGGCGAGGTTCGCGCCGAGTGCGATCGCCTTCGCGACGTCGATCCCCGTGCGCACGCCGCCGCTCGCGACGATGAGCGCTTCGGGGAACGCGGCCCGCAGGTCGCGCGTCGCCTCGGCCGTCGGGTAGCCCCAGCCGCCGAAGGTTTCGGCGAGCCGTTCGCGCTCGGGGTCGCCGGAGCGGCGGCCCTCGACGCGCGCCCACGATGTGCCGCCCGCGCCCGCGACGTCGATCGCCGCGACGCCCGCATCGAGCAGCCGGGCCGCGGTGCGCGGCGAGATCCCGGCGCCGACGCTCTTCGCGATCACCGGGACCTCGAGGCGGGCGCAGATCGCCGCGATCGGGCGAAGCAGGTCGCGAAAGTTCGTATCGCCGCTCGGCTGGAGTGCCTCTTGCAGGGGATTGAGGTGCAGGTAGAGGCCGTTCGCGCCGACGTTTTCGACCGTGCGCCGCGCGTCGTCGACCGTGACGCCGTAATTGAACTGCACGGCGCCGAGATTCGCGAAGAGCACGACGTTCGGTGCGACGGCGCGGACGTCGTAGGTCCGCAGCAGCTCCGGCGCTTCGAGCGCGGCGCGCTGACTCCCGAGCGCGAAGGCGATCCCCGCCCGTTCCGCGGCCATCGCGAGCCGCTCGTTGATCGCGCGGGCGCGCTCCGTCCCGCCCGTCATCGACGAGATGAGCAGCGGCGCCGCGAGTGCGTGGCCGAAAAAGGTCGTTCGCAGATCGACGTCCGCGAGCGCGCACTCGGGCAGCGCTTCGTGGCGCAGGCGCACGTTCGCGAAGCCGGCACCGATGTGCGAGGCGACGTCGTCTTCGAGACAGACGTCGAGGTGACGCGATTTGCGCGCTTCGATCTCACGTGATCCCACGGGCGTTGCGTCCGGCATGGGCGAAGCGAGTCCGCGTCGACGGCGCGGTATTCCTACTTTTGGCGGGTCCGCAAATCGACGGCGGACGACGGAGCGAGGCGAATGACGGTGAGCGACGCGGTTGCATGGGACGGTCGTGCGGGGACCGCGGGCGGCGAGGGCTTCGCGACGGCACTGCGCGCGCTGCTCGTCGAACGCGACCTCGATACGGCGGCCTTCGCGGCGGCGGCGGAGCTCGCGCCGAGTCGCGCCGCGGCGATCCTCGTGGGCGAGGAGCGGGTCTCCGTGAGCGAACTCGCGCGATTCGCCTCGGTGCTGCGCCTGCCGGCCTTCGCGTTCTTACAGCGCGCGGGGCTGCTCTCGCTCGAGGTCTACGCGTTGGGGCTCGATCCGCTGTTCTTCTTACCGGCCGGGACGGTCCGGCACGACGCGCGGATCTACATGCGCGAGATCAATCCACGCCATGCCGTCCCCGAACGCGACATGTTCGCGCGCAATCCGGTCCTCAAAGCGCTCGCGGCGGACGAGGTGCTGGATCCGCTCGGCCGGCTCGAAATCGAGCTCTCGTATCTGCTGCGGGCCGCCGCTCAGGCGACGGGCGGCACGCTGTGATGCGCGGCTTCGAGGCCGCGCTGCGAGCGATCGCGTTCGCATCGCTCGCAG
>CAZZYZ010000085.1:10054-12365 GCA_964658425.1 Vulcanimicrobiota bacterium
GGCGTTCGCGGGCTGCGGCGGCGGCTCCGGCGGGAACGCGCCCGCGCCCGCGCCGACCCCCGTGGCGGGCCGAACGCTCGTGTACGTCGCGATCGGGGCGAGCGACGCCGTCGGCGTCGGGGCGTCCGTGTCGTGTGCCGCGCCGGGGGCGAGCATCGCCGCACCGACGTGCCCCGGCGGCACGGGCTACGTCCCGGACCTCGCGAACTCGCTCGCTCAGAGCGGCGTGAAGGTGCGGCTCGACGACCTCGGGATCTCGGGCGCCGTGATCGGCCCGGACCTCGAGAAGACCGCGAACGCCTACGGGCTCGCCGGGGGCACCGACGCCTGCACGGCGCGCGATGCGAGCGACGCGGTCACGGCGAACTTCCTCGAGAACGAGCTGCCGTTCGTGCCGAGCGATGCGAATCTCGTGACGATCTTCGCGGGCGGCAACGATACGCTCGGGGTCGTGAACGCGCTCGGCTGCGGTGCGGGCGGGACGACCGTCACGACGGAACAGGCGTACCTCGACGCGCAGGCGGCCGCCTATGCCGCCGATCTCAGAACGCTGATCGCGGGCGTGCGCGCGAGGGCGCCGGCGGCGAAGATCGTCCTCGCGAACCTGCCGAACATCGCGCTCGTGCCGCTCGGGCAGGCGCAGAGCGCGACCGTCCAGGCCGGGCTCGCGGCGTTCTCGGTCGGGATCGACGGCGCGCCGATCGCCGCGGCGACCGCAGCCGGGATCCCCGTCGTCGATCTGCTCTGCAATTCGCAGTCCTACGAGTCCGGAAACTTCTCGAGCGACGGCTTCCATCCCAACGACGCGGGCTACGCGGATTTCGCGGCCTCGTTCTTCATCGCGGTCGCCGCGACGGCGCCCGCGACGCCCGCGCCGACGTGCAAGTATGCCGTTCTCGCGAGCGTTCTGCGGCGGCCCGTCGCGAACGATCTCCGGTTTCGGCGCTGAGCGGGGCGCGGTAGGGCGGTCCCCCGGCGCTCGGGAACCTCTCGGGCACTATGCAATCAGGGATCGAAGGAAAACGTATCGCGGCGCTCATCGGAGACGGTTTCGAGGAGGCCGAGCTCAGCGAGCCGCGGCGCATACTCGAAGAGGCGGGCGTCATCGTGACGATCGTCGGGATCGACGACAAATCGCTGCAGCGGATCCGGAGCAAACGCGGCCTCGACGACGGCCAACCGACGACGGCCGAGGAAGTCGTCGCCGACTGCACCGCGGAAGATTTCGACGCGCTCCTGATCCCGGGCGGCTTTTCGCCCGATCGGATCCGCGCGAATCGCGAAGTGCAACGCTTCGTCAAAGAGTTCGATGCGGCGAAGAAGCCCATGTTCTCGATCGGCCACGGCGCGCAGGTGCTGATCTCGTCGCAGATCACGCGCGGGCGCACGCTGACGGGCTCGGCTTCGATCTCCGACGACATCCGCAATGCCGGCGGCCTCTTTCGCGATCAGCCGACCGTGCAGGACGCACACTGGATTACGACGCGCGGCATGAGCGACATGACGATGTTCAATCGCGCGATGGTCGAAAAACTCGCCTCGACGGTCTCGCAGCTCGCCTAACGTTCGCTACGCGGGCAGCGGATCGTAGCGCGCGAGCGTTTCGCCGAACGCGCGTAACGCGAAGTAGCCGATGACGGCCGCGAGCGGGACGGACCAGAGCAGCGGGTGCGCCGCATGCAAGAGCAGCGGCGCGACGATCGCGACGTGTGCGGCGAGCGAGAGCGCGACGTAGAGCGCCGCGTTCGCGCCGGTGCGAAGCCGCGCCGACGCCGCGACCATCGTCGCGGCGATCGCGGCGAGCAGGAGCGCGATATCGGTGCCGTCGCGGAACGCGACGCCGCGCATCGCGAAGGCGACGATCACGCCGACGGGCGCGGCGACGGACGCGAGGCACGGCGCGATGACGAGCGCGCGCGCCAGTTGACGGCCGTAGAGCGGCATCGCGTAGAGCGAGACGCGGTGCATGAGATCGACGCGCCGGTCGAACGTCGCGGCCGGGGCCTCGGCGAGGACGAGCAACACGACGGCGGCGGTGCGCCCGAGTTCCGTCGCGGTCGCGGCGGCGAGCGCGAAGACGATCGCGAACGCCGCGAGCCAGATCGCGGCGAAGCGCCGGTCGATGCTACGACGGACGATCGCGAGGGTCGCGCCCGCGACGGTCACGGCGCGAACGCGCGACGGCGCGGCCGCAGGGCGTTGGCCGGGACGCGGACGTGGGTCTGCACGAGTGCGACGCTCGGCTCGATCCGTCGCACGTCGTCGCAATACCGCGCCGCGGGCTGATCGAGTACGACGAGATCGATCGGGG
>CAZZYZ010000086.1:0-6906 GCA_964658425.1 Vulcanimicrobiota bacterium
GCACCCGCGAGGACGACCGTCCCCGCGCCGATGCGCGCGCCCGCTCCGACGACGGCGAGCGGTCCGACGTGTACGTTCTCCCCGATCTCGGCACTCGCATCGACGACCGCGCTCGGATGACGCATCGCGGCCGGGCGCGCGGGTTCGCGCTCGGCGAGCAGCGCCGCGAGCGCAGCACGCGCCGATGCGACGATGACGAGCGGATGCGTCGTCTCGCCGATCGCGTCGGCGAGCTTCGCTTCGGTAAGCGTCGCCGCGGCGCGCGAGACGACCGCACGCCGCAGGTACCGTTCGTCGGTCGCGAACGTCAGCGACGAGCCGTCGACGTCTTCGATCGCGGCGATCCGCTCGATGACGACCGACGCATCGCCCCGCACGGTCCCGCCGAGCCGCCGCGCGATCTCCGCGAGCGTCTCCGGCATCAGGACTTCGTCGGTTCGGTGATCTTGAGGATCTTTTCGACGTCCGCCGTGATGTCGGTGCCGCCGTAGCCGACGAACTGCCGCGTGAGCACGAGCTTGAAATTCCGCTGCGTCGCGATCTGCTGCGCCGCGTCGCGAACGTCGCCCGTCACCTCGTCCTGCATCGCGACGTAGTGCTGACGCAGCGCCGCGAGCTGCTGCTGCTTCTGCCCGGGCGAGGCGTTCGAACGCGTGATCGCATCGGAATCGGCCGCGAGCTGACGACTGTAATTGATGAACTTCGGCCAATTCGCTTGGATGCGCGCGAGATCGACCGTCGCGACCGTTGATGTCGGTTTCGCGCAGCCCGCGAACGCGATGAGGGCCAGGGCCGCGGCAAACGATGAAGCTTTCACTCGTGTAGACTCTCGATGTCTTTCTTGGCGTCGTCGGTGAGGTCGACGCCGCTCGCGGGTGCGAGAACGTCGCTGACGACGACGTCGATCCCGCGCTGCTGCGCGACCGTTTTTACTTCGCGATCGATCTGCGCGACCATCGAATCGTAAAGATCCTGACGCTGCTTGCGCAGCGTCGCGATCTGGGCGTTCGCATCGCGCTGGGCCTGCGTGTCGAGGCCCGCGATCTGCGCGAATCGCTGCGAGAGATCGGTTCGCGTCTTTTGAAAACGCTCGATCGTCTGCTTCGCGTCGCGATCGAATCCCGCTTGATACTGCTTGTGGAGCGCGAGGAGACGCGTGCGCATCGCGGGCGTGACGTTCGCGGCCGCACCCGTGCCGCCGCCCGCGGGGAGCGCGTCGCCGAGCCGATTCGAGAGCGCCCGCCGCGTCTGGTCCGCGCGCGAGACGATCTTCGCCGAGGTGCGCTTTTGGAGCGACGCGACGTCTTCCGTGAGCTCCTTCGTGACGCGCGCGCGCAGCGTTTTCTGGAACGCGATCAACGTCGCCGTGTCGCGATTCTTCATCGCGCCGACGGCGTCGGACTCTTTGCGATCGAGCGCGTCGAGCTGCTTACGAACGTCGGCGCGCGCTTGATCGTCGAGCGCCAGATTCGAGAGCCGCGTGCGCAGCGAGAGCCGGTCCGCCGCATCCGCGCTCGCGAGCGAGAGCGCGTAATCGGATTCCTTGCGCTGGAGCTCGTCGGCACGCGCGCGATATTCGCGTTCGGCGCGCGCACCGAGCGAGCGCTGCAGCGCGATGACTTCCGCGCGGTTCTGATCGACGAGCGCACCGCGGTAGGAATCGAAATTCTTTTGCGCCGCGGCCCCCGCATCGGCTTGCTGCACGCGAGCCTGAGCCGCGACGTTCCCCGCGATCGTCGCGCCGCTCGGACCGTTCGCGCTCGCGGCGGCGCCGAGGGCGGCATCGATCGCACGCTGTTCGCGCGCACCGTATTCGCGCTGCATCCGCACGAGCGCGGCTTTCGTCTGATCGGCCGCCGACTCGAGCTCGCGCTGCAACTCGTGCTGCGCCTTCAAGACCCCGGACCCCGAGCTCGCGATGCTCGGCCCGACCGAACGCAATTGCAAGGCGGCGACGTCGTCGTCGAGATGCGAGAGCTGCGGATAGAGCGGGTGAACAGCGATGAGCGCCTGCATTCGCACGAAGCCGACGCGCCCGTTGCCGGGCGCGCTCGAGGGCGATGCGTTCGCGCCCGGGTCCGCCGTTTGCGGCGCGTGCGAACACGCCGCAAGCGACGCGCCGAATGCGAGCGTGACGGCGACGCCGAAGACGCGCGTCTTACTTGAGCGCGGCCGTGACATCGCTCGTAATGTCGGTGCCGCCGTAGATCAGGTTCGAGCGATCGACCACGAGCACCAATCCCTTTTTCTTCGCGATCCCGGCGATCGCGTCGCGCGTCTTGTCGACGAGCGGCGTCATCTCTTGCTTCTGTTTGTCGCTGAGCGCGTTCTGATAGTCTTTGAGCACCTGCTGCCGATCGGCATCGGTCTTCGCCGCTTTCATCTTCGCCTGCGCGGCCTGCTGCTGCTGATTCTGATACTTGAGCATGTCGTCGTTCGCGGATTTGAGCTGCGGGACGTTGTCGATCTGCGATTGATCGACGTACCCGACGCTCGAAGGCGGCGGCGTGCTGACGGGCGGGATCGGATCGCCCGGCCCGGCGAGCAGGGCGATCACGCTCTGCGTCACGTCCTGGCCGCCGTAGATCATGATGCGCTTGTCGAGGATCACCGAGAGGTTCTTGCTCGATGCGACGGATGCGATCGCGACCTGCGCGCGCGAGAAAAGCGGCGCGAAGAGTTCGCGCTGGCGGACCGCGAGTCGATTTTGAAACGCCTGCGCGATCCGCGCTTGCGTCCCCTGATCGTGCGTGCCGCGCATCTGCTGCGAGAACTGCCGATCGAGGCCGGCCTTGTACTGGGCGAGCTCGCGATTCGCATCGGTAAAGGAGCTTACGTTCGCGAGTGCGGCCTGATCGACGAAGCCGATATCGGTGACGTCGGCTGCGAGCGTGGCGGGCGCGAGTGCCGCCGCGGCGAGGGCGAACGCGCCGAAAGCCGTGACGACGCGGTGTGGGAGACGCATGACGTTAGAAGCTCTGTCCGATTCCGAAGCTGGTGTGTGCGCCCGATTTTCCGCGCGCGAAGTCGAGGCGAATGTTCTTGAACCCGAGCTGCGGGACGTTGAACCGGAGGCCGACGCCCGCGTCGCTGCGGTACAGGAAGCTGTCGTAATTCACGACGGTATTCCCGAACGCATCGAGGATCGGCACCGCGCCGCGAATGCGCTGGCCGCCGTAATCGTAGAAGAACGCGAGGCCGAACTTGTGATCGGGTGTGACCGGGACGCGCAACTCCGTTTGCAGCAGCACCTCTTCCGTGCCGTAGAAGACTTGGCTGTAGCCGCGCAATTGCTGGTCCGTCAGCACGAAGAGTTTGTTCGGCGGGATCGCGCCCGTCGAGTTTCCGAAGAGCGCATGGACGCCGAGCGTCGCCGATTTGAGGACCGGGAAGAACTTCGCGACGTCGAGCGTCGTGATCGTGTAATGGAATTGCGATCCGATCACCTTACCCGAGAGTTCCTCGCTCACCGCCGCGAGCGCACCGCGTCGCGGATCGGAGATGTCGTCGCGCGTATCGTTCTGCAACCCGATCGTGACCGAGTGCAGATTGTAGCCCGCGCCGTTCGCCGTCTCGGCGATCGACGGCGCGTTGATGCCGAGCGTCGTGCCGTTCGTGCTGCTCAACACGTTATTGGTCTGCGTGTTGAGGATCTGCGTATTTTGATCGGCGAGGAAGTAGCCCGCCGGCAAGACGACGTCGGTCGCGAGGCGCTGAACGGAGATTCCGGCCGTCGCGGTCAGCGTATCGGTGAGTCGCCGGCCGAGATTGAGCGAGATGCCGTTCGAACGATTGCTGTACAGCGCGGCGATGTTCGAGATGATGTTCGAATTCGGCGTGAGCACCACGCCCTGTCCCGCGACGGCGGTCGTGCCGCTCGACGTCGTGCCCGGCGTCGTGACGACGGGATTCGAGCCCAGAGCCGTCGCGCCGGACGACTGGTAGACGGAATAATAATTCGTCTGCGAGCTCGTGAAGATCGACGCGCCGAGACTGTACAGCTGCGACGTGCGCGTGTTGCCGAGATACGGCACCGTATAGGAGATCGAGCCGTCGGAGACGCGCGAGCCGCGCTCGAGGCGGATCGATGCGCCGTTGCCCGTGCCGTTGATGTTGTTCTGCGAATACGAGAGCGTGCCCGTGAGGCCCTGACCCGTCGGGCCGCCCGAGTAGCCGGCGCCGACCTGCGCCGTACCGGTGCGCTGCTCCTTGACGTTCCAGTCGAGCGTCAACGCATACGGCTTCTTGGGATCGGGGCCGGGCTTCTGTTGGATGTCGACCTTCTCGAAGAAGCCGAGATTATTGAGCCGCTCGTAATCGCGCCGCACGAGGCCCTGCGTGATGATCATGCCGGGCTTGAGCCGCAACTGACGCCGGACGACGACGTCCTTGGTCGTGGTGTTTCCCGTAATCTGTACGGCGCCGACGACCGCGACGTAGATGCTGTACTTGACGTCGGCCGTGCCCTTGGCGAGATCGACCGTCGTCGGATCGATCCCGCCTTCGAAATCGCCGAGCGAGAGATCGTATTTGTCGTAGAGTTTCTTGAGGATCTCGTAATCTTTATCGCGCGCGTCTTCGGAGTACGGCTGACCCTCTTTGAGCGAGAGCGATTTTTGGATCATGATCGGTGAGAGGATGGGATCGCCCGTGATGACGATGTGCCGCACGGTCAGACCTTCGCGCACCGAGATCGTGAGCACGCCGGCCTTGGAAATATCGAGGTTCGCGACGTGCGTCGGAACCTGGCCGCCGTAGCCGATCTTGTCGTAATACGAATTGATCTTGAGGACGTCCTCATGGAACGTATTCGTGTTGAGGACTTGGCCGACCGAGGTGTCCATCAGCGCGAGCAGCGTGTCGGCCGGGACGTGATCGTTGCCGCCGAAAACGATCCGTTCGACGACGGGGTTCTCGACGACGCGGAACGTGATCGCGATCCCGCCCGGCCGCTGACGGATCAGCGGCGGGACTTGATCGCCGAAGAAGCCGAGATCGAAGATGCGTTGCAGATCGTCGCGTACCGTCTGCTCGTCGAAGGGCTGGCCCGGCTTCGTCTGCACGACGGCGAGGATCGTCGCGGTCGGCACGTGGGCATTTCCGGAGACGTCGACGCTGACGACGAGCGGAGCGTTCGCGGCGGGGGCGCGGCGCGGCCCGGCGGTCGCCGCGGGCAGGGGCGCGGGTGCCGCGGGGGCGGCGTCCGGAGCCGGCGCGCTCGTCGACGTGTCGATCGGCAACGGCGGGACGGACGGCGTCGGCACGGTGTTCGCGGAGGCGGGCGCCGATGCGGAGGCATCGGGCGACGCGCTCGCGGCGGCCGTGGGACTCGGTGAGGGAGCCGGCTGCTTGTGGCGACGAGCGGCGGCGGGCGCGGGGACGAGAAGCGCGGCGATCGACGCGATGGCGACGGTTCGCCGGCATACGCCGCGAAGACCAGACAACATTCTCAGTAGCAGAATCCTTCGGACCCAAGCGACGCGGGCGCCGCAATGGGATGACCTCGCGTCGCTCAGTACGAGCGTCACAGCAGCCGATGTGCTCTTAGTCGGCGTCGCGAAGTTCGCCCCTCTGCCCGACGGTCCTACAACGCCGCGCATGCTGGGCGTTCGCTATGGGAAGAAGCGCTGCAACCCGATCGAGAATCCGACGGAGCCGGCACTCGGCTGCGCGCTCGAGATGCGCGAATTGAGCGTGGTCACGTAGCCGACGGGCTCGAGCGAATTGAGCCCGTACGCGCCGAGCGTTTGAAAGACGGTCACCTGCGCCGCGACGTTCGAACTCGGGCGATAATCGAAGCCGAACGTTTGGCGATACGGATAACCGAAACTCGTCGCGTAGATCGCGTTGACTTTCTTCCCGAGCGGTTTGCGCGCCGAGAGCCCGACGTTCCCCGTGAGATCGACGTTGACGTCGATGTTCGAGAGCCCGAGCGCGCCCGCGAACGTCGTCTCGATCGGCGCGAGCAGCGTGCGCGTGAATTGCGCGTTGGCGATCCCGAACGCTTCCTGCGCGACGCTGAGCTGGCCGTTCTGCGTGCGCGTCGTCGCGACGCCGGGTGCGACGCCCGTCGTCGACGTGCTACCGTAGAACGTCGGCGATTGCGACGTCTCGCCGAAGAGATTCGTCGCCCCGAGCGCGGGCGCGTCGAGCAGCAGCCCGAGGATCTGCTGCCTGCCGTAGGACGGATCCGAACTCAGCGCGATCGTCAGATTCGTGACGGGGCCGGAGAGCCCGAGCGTGATGTCGGCGCTCCCGGTCGAATTGCGGACGGCGTTGGGATCGGGATCGATCACGTGCGTGATCGCGTGCGCGTCGAGGGTCGGAACGAGCCCGGCGTTCGGATCGAACGAGACGGTCCCGTCGAGCAGCCGGAAGACGGTGTTCACGTAGGTCAGCGTCCCGCCCGAGGAGACGAATTGGCCCTGTAACCGCGGGTCTGCGGCGGTCCCCGCGACGGCGAGCCCGCCCCGCGCGCCGATATCGACGTTGGCGCTTCGAACGCGGACGTTGTCGGCCGCGCGCAGATCGAGATCGAGCGCGAGATCCCCGAGGCCGGCCGGGATCGCGCTCCCCGCCGCCGCGACCGCGGGCGCCGGACCGACCGTCGCGCCGCCCGTCGTCCCCGCGCCCGCGACCAAGAGCGCCGAGAACGGGATGACGCCGTTCGAGAGCGCGAGCGTCCCGGCGAGCCGCGGCGGGGCGGCGTTCTCGTGCGCCAGCGTGAGCCGGCCGTCGAGTTGCCCCGCGCCGTAGGCGGGCAGATTGAGCACGAGCTTCGTCGCCCGCGCGGCGAAACGGTAGCGAGCCGACGACGCGCTCGCGAGGCTCGGAACGGTCGCCGACCCGCGCAGGTCGAGCGTCCCGCCGCCGCCGAGCGCGTGCAGCCGTTCGAGGGTCGCGACG
>CAZZYZ010000086.1:6916-12208 GCA_964658425.1 Vulcanimicrobiota bacterium
GGTCAGCGGGATCGTCTCGAACGGCGTGCGGATCGAACCGTTCGCGACGTCGAGGGAGCCGCCGAGGGCCGGCCGACCGGCCGTCCCCGTGATCGCGAGCCGCCCACTCAGCGACCCCGCGACGCTGCCCCCCGGGACGAGCGGCGCGAAATCGGCGAGATCGAGCCCTTGCGCGCGAACGTCGAGATCGATCGGCGCGGCGGCGGGGCCGAATCCGAACGGCGCGATCACGAGCGGGAGCGAGCCCGCGAGAGAGGCCCGGCCCTTCGTGAAGCCGACCTCCACGCCGCTGAGGACGACGTCGCGTCCGCGCAGCGAGAACTCCCCGATCGCCTGCGGGATCGCGACGCCGCGGACGCTGCCCGATTCGAGGTCGAACCCGCCCTCGATCTGCGGCACGCTGCGCGTCCCCGCGATCTTGAGATCGGCCTCGGCCGTCCCGCGCAGCGCCGCGCGATCGAACCCGAGGTGATCGGCGAGCGCGCCCACGTCGCCGCTCTTGAAATGCACTCCGAACGCGATCGGATCGCGATCGCCGAGGCCGAAACTCCCCGAACCCGTCGCGGAGACCGAGGGCAGTTCGAGATCCGCGTGGTCGATCGTCGTACGCCGCAGCGACGAGACGGCCGAGATCTCGAGCCGATCGACCGGGAACGTGCCGATCCGGCCGCCGCGCAATTGAGCGATCGTCCGCACGTTCGGATCGCGCAGCGATCCCGCGATCGTCGCGTCCGCGTCGACGCGGCCACCGATCGGGAGCGCGGCGCCGATCGCGGGTAGCCAGACCCCGAGGTCGAGATTGCGGACCGCGGCGGTGCCGTCGAAGCGCGAGCGCGGGACGATCTCGGCGAGCGGGACCGCCCCCGGGAACGTCAGCGTCCCGGCCGCGCGCAAGGTCCCGGCGTCGCCGCCGAACGCCACGCGGCCGCGCACCCGGCGCCCGCTCGACGTCCAGCGCGCGAGCGAATCGCCGAGATCGAATCTCCGCAGACGCAGGCCCGCGATCGCGATATCGGCGTCGGTGACGATCTCGCGGCCGCGCTTGATGAACGTCGCCGAGACGTGCCCCCGGCCCGCGAGCGTATCGCCGTCGTCGAAGAGCTCGTCGAAATCGGCGAGATCGCCGTGCGGCGCGCTCACGATCAGCGTCGTATCGTTCCCCGCGACGCTCGTCGTGAAGGCGACGCGCGTCGAACCGACGGTCACGCCGCCGTCGAAGAGCCCGACGTCGTTCGGCGCCGCACGCACGCTCGTGCGGAACGCGGAGAAGTTCAGCCCGGCGAGGTTCCCCTCGGGGATCGCGAGCGTCCCCGCGGCGAGATAGCCGCGCCCGTCGCCCCGCACGTCGAGGTCGCCGAAGACCGTCCCGACGATCTCCCGCTCGCCCGGAGAGACGATCTGCGCGAGCGGTCCGAGCGGCGACGGCGCGACGTGAAGGTGCGCCGACACCTGCGGCCGCGGCCGGCCGAGCCCGGCGACGCTCGCCCTCCCGGAGAGAACGGCCCCGCCCCAGGCGGCGTCCACGTCGCCGAGCGCGAGCCGCGTGGCACCGAGCGTGACGTCGCCGTTCCCGGCGAGCGGCACCCCCGCGAGCGTTCCGCCCGCGAGCGTCGCGCCGCCCGAGAAAACGGGCGCGCCGCCGCGTTCCCGGGCGACCCCGATCGCCGCGATGCGGCCGGGCCGCAAATGGGGGATCGCGAGCGCGGGCCCGGCGGCCGCGGGTCCGATCGAGAGCCCGATCCCGTTCCCGGCGTCGAGCGTCCCGGCCGCCGCGATCGGTCCGCCGGCGAGCGACCCCGTCGCCGCATACACGTGCAGCTTCCCGCCGCGAACGCCGGCCGTCCCCGCGATCCCGGCGAGCGCGAGCCCGCGCAGCGACGCGCCGGGCGTTCGCGCGCCGAGCGTCTGCACGACGACGCCGCGGCCGTCGAGCAAGAGCGCGACCGGTCCCGCGACCTCGCCACGCGCACCGAGCGGCCCCGTGAAGGTCGCCAGCCGCGCGAAATCGCCCGCGTAGTCGCCCTGCAGCGCGAGCCGCGATCCGTCGTAGGCCCCGGTCCCGGCGAAATGCCCCCACGGGCCGCTCGCCCGGGCAGCGCCGACGCGGACGTTCCCAAAGCCGCCCGCGACGTCGGCCGAGACCGCGTCGAGCCGCACGCCGCCCACCGCGATATCGCGGCCCGTGAAGCGGCCGGCGATGCGGAAGGCCGACGGCGGCCCCGCACCCGCGAACGACCCCGAGAGCCGTCCGCTCACGAGCGGCGCGGTGAGCGCGAGCCCCGGGAGCACGGCCCGCGGGTCGGCGACGACCGGGTAGTCACGCGCGTCGAGCCAGAACGCGCTCTCGCTCGTTCGCCGCTGCAGGACGAGCGTGCCGGCGAGATCCGCGCCGTCCGCGCGCGCGATCGCGAGCGGTCCGAACGCGCCGTCACCCTGCGGATCGACGTGGAACGCGCCCGCGATCGTCGTCCCGCCGCCCCCGCCTGCGACGACGCCGCGGGCGTCGAGCGCGAGGCCGTCGCCCGCGACGAGTGCCGTCGCGCGCACATCCGCCCCCGGTGCCGTCTGCGCGAGGTAGGGGATGCGGCGGGCCGCCCCGGCGCCGTCGAGGACGAGCGCCGTCTGCGCGAGCGGCCCGCCGAGCACGACGGAGCCGTTCGCGGTAAAGGCGAGGCCGCCGTAGGCGCCTGCGATGCCGACGAGATCGAGCGCGCTCGCAGCGTAGATCACGCGCCCGCGCAGGTTCGCGAGCGGAAAAGTACGGTAGGCGGCGGCGGGTGCGGCGAAGCTCGTCGCGACGACGGGCATCTCGGCCCGCCCTTCGACGAGCGTCGCGATCTCGGCCGCACCGTGCAGCGGCAGGGTGCGCGAGACCGCGAAGAGCGTCCGGACGTCCGCGAGATCGCCGCGGCCGCGCACGCCGAGCCGGAAGGCCGGGCGCTGCCAATCGAAGATGCCGCCCGCCAGGCGAATCGGGAGCGCGCCGAGGTGCCCCGTCAGGCCGGGAGAGGCGATCCCCGCGTCGGAGACGTCGAGGCGCCCGTTCAGCGCGCGCGCCGACTTCGCGAGCCCGGGGACGTTCAGCGTCGCGTCCGCGACGCGTCCCGAGCCCGCCACGTGCTGCAGCAGCGGATCGCCGAAGCCGTAGAGGCGCACGTCGATGTCGCGCAGCGTCCCGGCCCGGACGCTCGATGCCCGGGAGTTGATGAAATAGTTCGCGGCCGGGGCGAGCGCGAGGGAGGCCGCCCGGACCCGCTGCTGGGCGTATCCGCGCGCGCGATCGATCCGCCCGGCGAGCTCGACCGGCTGGGCGGCCGCGCCCGCGACGTTCGCGCGCAACCGGTAGGCGGTGAGGGCGGCCGAATCGACGCGCCCGCCGCCCGCGATCGCATCGACCGCGAGGCGACGCGACGCCGGGAGCGCGCGTCCGGGATCGACGAGGGCGAGGCTGCCGTCGCGCACGCGAAAGACGAGTCGCCATGGCGCGCGCGTATCCGGGCCGGACGGCGCGAGCGCAGCGGGCGCGGCGCTTCCGGAGAGGCCGGGGAGTGCGAAGGATCCGTCGCCGCGCCGCCGGATGACGAGCGCCGGGCGTTCCAGATCGATCGCGGCGAGCCCGAAGCGGCGCGTCCCGGCGAACGCCGCGCGCGCGTCGTAGCGGATCGTGCCGTGCGCGAGCGTCGCGAGCAGTTCGCCCTCGTACGTTACGATCAGACCGCGAATCTCGAGACGGTCGCGATGGATCGCGAGGCCGTCGAAGGCGACGCGCGTCCCCGTCAGCGCGTCGACCGTCGCCGCCACGAGCGCTCGCCCGAGCGGGACGGCGAACGCGACGGCCAACACGAGCGCTCCAAGAGCCGTGAGCGCCGCGAGCCGACGCGAGACGCGTCCCGCGTCCGGGCGCACGGGTGAGACCATCTTGGTCGCGGTAACGCGGCTCACAAAAGAAACGGCTCCGCCGCTAGAGGTCCGAGTTCTTTACTGACCGCGCGTACGCTTGAATGATGCCCCGGCCGCTGGCGCGTCCGGGGATCCCGATGGTTCGAGCCGCCTCCGGCTGGGCGAGTTCATTCAAGCATACGCGCACCGCTAGAGGTCCAAGTTCTTTACCGACCGCGCGTACGCTTGAATGAACTCTTTGCGGGGTTCGACCTTATCGCCCATGAGGGTTGCGAACATCTCGTCCGCGGCGATCCCGTCTTCGAGCGCGACCTGTTTGAGGCGGCGGCTGTCGACGTCCATCGTCGTCTCGGCGAGTTGCTCGGCGTCCATCTCGCCGAGGCCCTTGTATTGCTGCACCACGAACTCTTTGGGGTCCCGCTCGCCGATGATATTCTTGAGTTCGTCCTCGGTGAACGCGTACTCGTGCTTCTTGCCGCGGCGCACGCCGTAGAGCGGCGGCATCGCGATGTACACGAAGCCGCGTTCGATGAGCGCGCGCATCTGCTGATAGAAGAACGTCAACAGCAGCGTGCGGATGTGCGACCCGTCGACGTCGGCGTCGGTCATGATGATGACCTTATGGTACCGTAGTTTTTCGATGTCGAACTCGGCCGCGATCCCCGTGCCGAATGCGGTGATCATCGAGCGGATCTCTTCGTTCGCGAAAACCTTATCTTCGCGCGCCTTCCACACGTTGAGGATCTTACCGCGCAGCGGCAGGATCGCTTGCGTTCGAAAATCGCGGCCCATCTTCGCCGTACCGCCGGCCGAATCGCCTTCGACGAGAAAAATCTCCGAAGCGATCGGATTTTTATCCGTGCAATCGACGAGTTTGCCGGGCAGCCCCATGCCGTCGAGCGCGCTCTTGCGGCGCGAGAGATCGCGTGCTTTTTTCGCGGCTTCGCGCGCGCGCTGCGCCTGCATGCACTTGTCGATGATCGACCGCGCGATCTTCGGATTCTCCTCGAAGAAGAATTCGAGCCGCTCGGTGACGAGCGAGTTGACGATGCCGCGGACCTTCGAATTGCCGAGCTTGGTCTTCGTCTGACCTTCGAACTGCGGTTCTTCGAGCTTCACGGAGACGACGGCGGTGAGGCCTTCGAGGCAATCGTCGGTCGACAGATTCGCATCGGCATCCTTGAGGACGCTGCGTTTGCGCGCATAGGCGTTGACCGTCGCCGAGACCGCGGTCCGGAAGCCGAGCAGATGCATCCCGCCCTCGACCGTGTTGATGTTATTCGCGTACGAGAAGATCGTCTCGGTGTACGTATCGGCCCATTGCAGCGCGCATTCGACGTTGACGTGATCGCGATCGCCGTTGGTCGAGATGATCGGATGGAGCGGATCTTT
>CAZZYZ010000087.1:0-3641 GCA_964658425.1 Vulcanimicrobiota bacterium
ATCGACGCGGCCATCAGCGCGGCGCGCGCGCGCGTGATCCAGCCTTTGCGCACGGACGCCGACTCCTCGACGATCCGCGGCTCCGTGAGGTCGGTCGTCGTTTCGAACAGGCGGCGCGCCTCGATATCAAGCGCGCCGTACGACCGCAGGCACTTCTCCTCGTACGCGGTGATCGCGCTCTCGGCGAGCGAGAACGTCCGCTTCCCGCGCAGGCGCGCGGCGACGTCGATCGCGACGGAGAGGCGGTTCTCGCGAACGCCGATCTCAAGCATCCGATCGCGCTCGTCCGGTTCGGAGGCGAGATACCGCTGCGCGACGGCGCCCGAAAGCGTCACGGACTCGCGGAATCCGTCGTTGGCCTTGATCTCGACGTCGAGGGTGAAGGCCGCGCCCGCCTCGATCTTGCGCTTGAGTTCGTTCGGCAGATGCGACGAGGCCCACGGCTTGTAGGCCGCAATGATCGGGTCGTATTCCTCGCCCGATCGAAATTTCGCGCTCGCGCCGTCGCCGTCGCGCGCTTTTGCGGACTCGACGCGGCGATAGTGCTCGCGGATCCGCTCGATACTGCCGTCGCGGACGCCCTGCTCGCGGAGTTCTTCTTCGACCGCGGCGAATTTCTCGTCGGCGCGCGCGTACGCGTCGCGAAGGGTGTCGTACCCCTCGTCGGTCAGCGCGGTCACGGGCGGTTCTTCACGATTCGCGATCCTCTCGCAGTTTGCGGTCCGCCCGGAGTTTCTCGATGAGCCGACGCTTCGCTTCCGCCACGTCCAGCGCGACCGGCTCGCTCGCGACGCTCGCCGCCCGCTTCGCTTCGAGCTCGATCTCGTCGAGCGCGATGTACGATCGGCGCTTGCCGACGCTCATGCCGGTTGATCCGCCCGGGATGCGCGGCTTGCCTATCGGTACGACCGCCAGCGCCGTCTGCGGCGATGATGGTGGCCGGCGAGCGATCCGCCGCCGAGCGCGGACGCGAACGAAACGACGGACGCGACGGCCGAAAGCGCGAGCGCGATCATCGACTTCCGTGCGGGTTAGGCCCGCGATGATCGGGGCAGTTCGTCGTCGGCGGTCGACCCTTGTTCAGCCCGCACGACCACCCGTGCGCGCGGAGGAAGTCGTATGCGGCGCGCGCGGGCATCGCGATCGATGCGTCGCAGGCGACGCGCGTTCGGCCGCCGTCACAGGTCGCGGCGATCGTGCCGTCGCTACCGATCTTTATCACGTGGTGCGGTCCCTTCGTGGAGCGTAACTTGAGTCGACTCAGGTGTCGGCAACGATGGAATGCGAAACGCCTTTGGCTTGAGATGCGTCACGATGTGCTCCAGCTCAGCGCGCGTGAACCAGCCGTCTAAAACGACGTCCACGTCCGACCGAAAGTCAACAAACTCAAGCCCGTTGCAGATCGGATGATCGCAGGATCGCTGGTTTCCGCGCGACGCGCTGTCCGTCATCCACGCACCCGCTCGAACTGCTTGTAGAACTTTTCGGCCGACACCGGAAAGAAGTTGCCCGCATCGTCGAGGATTAGGTACGCGTCAGCGTACGCGAACTTGCCGATTTTCGGAACGAAGATTTCCCGATCCGTAAACCGGATGGCGTCGGCCTCGACGGCAACGCCAATCGTCTCCGGCAACGCGTCGTGCCGGTTCTGGAGCAGAAGCTCGCTAACCAGCCACGCCTCAAGCTCTACCGGAATCGCGCGTACGATCACGGCTTCTCCTTTTTATCAAAGATTTCGAGTTCGTGAAGCGCGAGCGCGTGAGTCCGGCACGGAAGACACGCCGCGCGCCCGTTGCACTTCGCGCCATCGGTCGGCCGTTCGCACCACCACGTGAGATCGTAGAGATCGGCAGCTCGAAGCCGTTCAATGATCTGCGCCTTCGTGTCGTACGAAAGCGGCGTGACGATCTTTCCTTTTTTCCCGCCGACCGATTGAAGCGCGTCGAATGCGGTGCGAATCGAGGCGATGTACTCCCACACGTGATCGCCGCTATGCCAGCCGGTGATAAGGTCCTCGGAACTCCCGAGATAGCTGTGCGCGAGGCTCACCCAGAGCTGCGGCTGGCACACGCCACCACCGAAAAAGAGCACTTCCCCGCCATCGACGCCGACCGTTACTTCGAGATGCCGCCATGCGAAGCCGCGCGATCGAAGTTCGCGCCGGATGCGAACGCGCGCGGCGCGGTTCTCTGCGTTGGCTGCGACGCCGTCCTGCGCGATCGCGAGCGTGACGACCGGCCAGCTCCACGCGTGCTTTTCGGCACAGCACCGCGCTTCAACGAGCGCGTCGTGCAGAACAAGCGTCGAGTCGCATCCGCCGGACCACAGAATCATCGGCGGGCGACCTTCCACGCGACGGCCGCGAGGACCGCGACGCCGATCGCCGCGAGCGCGTTGCGAGCCCAGCGCCCGAGCGGGAGCGAGCCGTCGTCGCCGCCTGTTACGTTGAACACGAATGCGTTGCTTTTTTGTACGGACGTCGGCTGCGGCAACGACGACGCGCCGACGTGTACTCCAACAACGCTACCGTCGTCCATCGCTAACCCTGCCAAGGCGTTGCCGCGACGCTTCTTCGTCAACCGCTTTCTTCGCCCGTCGTAGTAGACCACGTCACCCGCCACGACAACCGGCTTCGCACCAGGAATCATGCTGCTAAGGCCGCTCCAGAAGTGCTCGCTCCAGAAATCCGTCATTTTTACGGCTCCGGATATCGCAAGTCGTGGGCCGGTTGCGCTTCCCGTGAGGGCGGCAACACCATGATCTGCGCCTGTAAATTCTTGGCGACGCGTTCGGGGTCGCCGAACGTCGAGACGAGCAACGAAAGACTGAGTATTCCGCGCGTCGGCTGGCGCTGGTCTGTCGTCGCGATCGCCATTCGACACACGTCGAGTTCGAATGACTTTCCGCTATCGGCCGCCTCCAGCGTAACTCGAAGCGTCGGATCGATTCGTGCGAGCGCGTCCGCGACGTCGAGAAGATGACGGCGAACCGGATCGTAATTGTTTTTCATCTGACCTACCTTACAAGACGGACGTCGATGTCCATTCCGAACGGATCTGCATCCCGGTCGGCGTCCGGGTCGACGCATTTATTCGCCGTGCAGAATAGCGAATGGCGCACGGTGCCGCGCGGAATCCCGCACGACGTGCAACGCTTCATCGGTTCGCCTTGCATGTTGAGCGCGGGTCCGCCGATCGCCCAATGATCCGCGCAACACCGCGCCTTTCGGCGCGCTTTCGCGTCGTCGAGCGCGCTCCGTAGAACGTCGTGGAGATCGGTTAGAAATAAGCGAATTCGTTTCATCGAACGAGATGGACGTCGACGTCCATCCTCACGAAATGAACGCAGTTCGGCGCACCCGCACCGACATACGCGGTCCCGATATCCTGGCCGGTCGACAGCGTCGCGCGTACGCTCGGCCAATCGTAGTGCGCCTCGCCGCTCCACAGAAACCACGAGACGGTCACGGGGACCGTGTTGACGAGGCCGATCCGCGCCGACTTTGCACCCGCGCTCGCGAGCAACGTCAGGCCGGGGATCGGGCGATACGTCGACACGATCGCGCCCGAGCGATAGTCGATCGCTTTGCGGATCGAGTCGTGGGTGGTGATCCGGGCGAGGTCGAGATCGAGCGTGACGCG
>CAZZYZ010000087.1:3651-12070 GCA_964658425.1 Vulcanimicrobiota bacterium
GACGCGGCGCCCGGCGTTCGCGGGCGTCGCGACGGTGGCGATGAGAGCAACGGCGAACGCAAGATGCTTCACGCTGATCGCTCCATTCTCCATTCGCGTTTGCGATGGCGCCGGCCATGCGCCGCACCGTGACGAGCACAAAGCTGCGCGGGCTTATCTTTACGCCCTTGGCAAAGCCGACAGGCCATTACCGGCGGTCGTTGACATAATCCGTCGCGATCAAGCGACGATCTTCCCACGCACCCCGTATGTGCATAAACCCTATCGAAGTATCGGCGTCGCTCGAACGCGCGAGATTCCTCGGCGATGTATTCCTCTGCTGGCGCGAGCAGAATTTCGTCGAGAAGACTGAAGAAACAACCGTAGCACCGCAGCCATCCAGCGCCGTTCGCTTTGAGAATTCGGTATTTGGCGGCATTGTCGCATTTGCCGTAGCGCGAATCACCGCACTGCTCGGGATCGCCGATCACGCGCGAGACGGAAACCTTGTCAATCGCCGATTTCGCGCGACGACGAGCGTGCAGGCTATCGGTTGTCACGGAAACGCCTCCCGTAGATCGTTGATCAGCGACGTCGCGCCGCTCGGATATCGAATACTGAATCGCGTGAAACCGCGACCGATCATCTCCGCGACGTTCTCTTTCGTGAACGCGTCCTCCATGATCTCGCAGTAGGTTCCAGATTGCCAAAGCGACGCGCGCAACGCTTCCGGCGTCAGTCCCGGTGCGAGTCCAGCTTCGAAACTGTCCCCGGTGAGCAACTGGCCCTCGGCCATCGCCATCTGCGGCGTTGCGGGCGCGACGCGCGCGAGGAACGGCGCGGCTGCGACCGCGAGCGGCGCGAGGCCGAGTTTCGCGAGCAGATCGGCACGCTTCATCCGTGGTGCTCCTTCACGTGATCGATCCACGCCTGATGCGGGTTATCCCAATCGAGCGAACTGAACACCTTTCCGCACGACGAACACGTCTTTCGGACGACGAGCGTCGATACCGTAGCCGTCATCGCTTCTTCTCGATCGCCGTCGCGAGCTCGTCGAGCGCGACCGTCGCGAGCCCGCTTCCCGTGAACGTCACGGACCGGATGCGTTCCGCGATCTCCGCGCGCAACTTTTGGAACCCTTCGTCGAGCTTGAGATCGATCACATCGCAGATCGCCTCGGCAAATTCAAACTCCGGCTTGCGCGCCAGCGCCTTCGAACGCGTATCTCGCGGCTTTCGCGGTCGCCAGCCTTCGTGAAGATCGGTCGGCGGAACCGGCGGCGGCGAGAAGTCGGCGACAGGCTTCTTGCTCATTACCCTGCTACCCCCGACGCGCGCGGCTCCTCGAAGGGACGACACTCGCACAGCTCTTGCGGCGCGGAATCGACCGTGCGCCCTTCGCTATCCCATTGCACGCCACGATGATAATCGACCGGCTTGGGATGCGAACAAGGCGCAACGCCTGGACCGTGGTACGAGCGATGGTGCCCGCAACGAGCGCAGCGGTCGGGTGAGTCTGTTGATTCCTCGATCGCCATCGGCCGCCGTCGCCTCCGCTTGAGTATCTTGGGGGAGAATTCCCCACAGACGTTTTGCCGCACGCTCCGAAACGTCCCTTACTCCCGGTATACGCCCGCGAGGTCGGAGTCGTCCCCGTCGAGTTCGAGAAGATCGTTCGCGGCGTCCGCGATCGTGTCGACCTGGTCGTCGTGCCCGCGCGGGAACGCGAGCAGTTCGTCTTCCCACTCCTTGAGCCAGCCGGCCGTCTGCGGATGGAAGATCGCCCCCGACTCATATCGGGTCGCGGCGTAGACCGCGCGCTCGGCCTTGTCGGCTTTTCCGCGCGTGATCGGTAGCACCGGCAGCCCGCGCTTCTGGAGCGCCTGCATGAACGTCAGCTGGTAGCCGCCCACCTCAATCTTGATTCGACCCGGGCGCCACACGGTAAACTGCTCGACGACGATCGGCTCTTGCTCGGGACCGGGAAACCGTCCGCGCACGACGTTGAGCACGAAGATGTTCGAGGTCGCCGGATCGACCGCGATCGTCGTGAGCACGAAGTAGTCCGCCTCTTTCTTGAGGCTGGCCGCGAGGTCGATGTACTGCCGGATACGCAGGCGCGCGAACGGGATCGTGCGCTGCACCTCGACGCCGCCGACGACGTCCGTGTAGACGATCGCCGCGCCGTCGAAGCGGTAGTAGCGGAACCATTGCTTCTTGAAGAAATTGCCGGTCGCGGCGCCGGGACGCTGCTGAAGGCGAGCTGAGAAGAATCGCTCGCCGACGCGCGCGCGCAGCTTTTCGAGGAATTCGATGTTGCGAACCTCGGGCCAGAGCGCCTCGCCCGGCGCGCGGCCCATCGGATCGCGACCGTCCGCGTATTCGTGCGGTTCGAGCGCGATCGCCGGAAGATCGAGGACGACCGGCTTCGGACCCTTCCCGTTCTCGCCGTCCGCGATGAGGCGCCCGACGAAGTCGTTCTGCGTCCAGCGCGAGATCGAGACGACCGTGCCCGCGCCCGGCGCCATACGCAGGACGACCTGACCCTTGTACCATTCCTCGTAAAGCCATTCCTGATACGTCGCGTTGTCGGCTTCCGCGAGCGACCCGATGATATCGTCGAGGACGAGGAAGTCGATTCGATTTCCCTCGATCTTGCCGTCGACGCCGTTCGTGATGAGGCCGCCGCCGTGGCCCGCGAGATTGAAGCGGTCGTTCGCGTCCGAGCGCCGATCGATCCGGATATCGAACAGGCGCTCTCCGTGCTGCTCGATCAGCGCGCGCGTCGGCGCCCCGATCTTGTCGCGCGCGAACGCCTGCGTGTGCGAGAGCGCCATGATCCGGCGCTCCGGTCCCGTACCGAGGAGCCAGCCACTGAAACCGACCGAGCCGAGCGTCGTCTTTCCGTGCTGCACGGGCATCTGCAGCACCAGGATCTCAGTCTTCCCGGCGGCGACGTCCTGAAGATGCCGGTTCACCAGGCGGTGATACGCGTACGGGATCCACCGCGGGGGAATCGACGGATCGCGCGGATCCCGCGTCGCCTCCACCAGCAGCCCCGCGGGCGAGCTGCGCGCGCTCGACTCCGCCTGCGATAGCGGCGAGGTAAGCATCATGGGCGGTTCGGGCGGCTTCGTTCGCGATGACGACGTTCGTGACGTTCGTGACGTTTGCGGGGGCCGACGCACTACCGATCGCCTCGCCGCCGCGCAGCTCGAGGATGTTCCGCCCGAATTCCTCGGGATACCGCCGCTCGAGATACCAGATCGCGGCTCGCGTATCGCCGTCCTTGCCGCGCGTTTTGATGACTTCGAGCAGCTCTTTTTTCACGCCGAGGATCGCGAGATGCACGCGGGAAGAAAAATCGGCCTTCGTTCTCAGCCGTTCTTTCATGGTCTCGTACGTGATGCCGTTGATCTCGGCGGCGTCGCGCTGCGAGCATCCCGTCTTCTCGAGCGTCTCGACGATGCGATCTTCCAGCCCCGCGATCCACACGGTCGGCCGCCCGCGTTTCCTCGTCGGTTTTCGTCGCTTCAAGTTCTTCGGAACGGTCGCAGTTTTGGTCATACACGCGTCGCCTTCTTCACGCGCCGCCCGTTCTCGGCAATTCCGGGAGCGCGAGGGCGATCGCGTTCGCGAGTGTGGCGGGGGCGAGGTCGAGGCTCCGCGCCCACGTGACGCAGATCGCGTACTGCAAGCGGCGTCGGAGATGCTCGCGCTGCGGGAGCGAGATCGGTTTCGGCTCGCTCGCGCGCAAGCGCGATCCGCGGGCGAAATGACTCGCGAGGATCTCCGCGAGGGCGTCGGCGACGTCGAGGTTGGCCGCGCGGAGTTCGAAGGCCCAGCGCGCGACGGCGTTTCGCAGGACGAAGGCGATGCGGATGCGATCGGCGTCCTCGATCCGGGTGCGGCCCGAGACGTCGACCCGCTCGGAGCCGATCGATTCCGGGATGCGGATCGCGATCGGTCCGTTTTCGGGGGGCGGTTCGAGCAGTTTACGCGCGACCGCGCGGCGTTCGCGGCGACGGATCGATTCGGCGTTGCCCGTTTTCACGCCGTGGCCGATGCGGTAGTGCGTCGCGCGGCCGCCGATCGTGAGGAAGCCCGCGACGGTGCAGCCGGGGAATTCGCAGGGGATCGTGCCGCCTTCGGGGCGCCGACGCCGCTGGGCGACCGAGGCGATCCCGTGGATTCGGCGGCGGTGCGAGCCGCGGCCGGCGGGCGAGGTGAACGGTCCGCGGAACGGGCAGCCGGGAAGGCGGCACCAGCGCCACGGGGGCGGCGCGTTCACGGAAGCGGGGGCGGTTCCTCGCCCGCCCGGCGACTCCACGCCGAAGGATGATCGCGGTCCCACATCGCCACGCACGCGCTTGAGCAGAAGCGGACGCTTCCGTTGGGACCGACTTCGTAGGTTCGCGCGGTGTTGGGCGGGATCGGGTCGTTGCATTGGTGACACGACGCCTTCCCGGAGTCCGGGTACGGGCACAGGTTGACCGCCTCGAAGGTGGAGTGCGCGGGGCAAAACCGCATGACGGTAGGGACTTCATCCGCACGCGGGAGGAATTCCCCTAAACGGGGACAGACGCCGGACGCTGCGAAAGGGCGCCGCATGGCGAAATCACCGACGACGTCCTTCGTGAGCACGAACCCG
The DNA here is from genome assembly GCA_964658425.1 of Vulcanimicrobiota bacterium. Classification (GTDB taxonomy): domain Bacteria; phylum Vulcanimicrobiota; class Vulcanimicrobiia; order Vulcanimicrobiales; family Vulcanimicrobiaceae; genus CAZZYZ01. The sequence goes on from CAZZYZ010000087.1 coordinate 8,281, forward strand.
ATGCCTGATCTCTCGAGCGAAGAATACGCCTCGCTCGAAGCGTCGATCGCGGAGTCGGGGATGCTCTACCCGATTATCAAGTCGGCGGGTCCGTTCGCACCGGGAGCGACCGTCGACGGGCACAACCGCGAGAAGATCGCGAAGAAACTCGGGATCGCGGCGCCGACGACGACGAAGCCGTTCGCGAACGAAGCCGAGTTCCGCGTGGCGCAGATCGACGCGAACATCGCCCGCCGCCAGCTCACCGTCCCGAACCGGATCATGCTCGCGATCGTGCGCGAGAAGTTCGAGCGCGTCCTCGCCGCGCAGCGCAAGGCCGAGGGGCACAAGATGACGGCGAAGGCGCTGCGCGCGCGCGGCGAGGACGCCAAGACAGAATCCACGTACGCCAGCCGTGAGGCCGCGCGCGCGACGACCCTCGCGGCCGAGGCGGCCGGGCTCAAGCGCAACACCTACGAGCACGGGAAATTCGTGATCGAAAAGGCGCCCGCCGAGATCCGCGAGCAGTTCGTCGCCGGGACGCTTTCGGTCAACCGGGCGTACAAAGAGACGAAGCACGCCCTCGGGCTCGATGCGACCGCAACCCTGGCGAAATCGGCGTCGAATCGCTGGGGCGCGGTTCCGCGCGGAAAATTCGGCGCGATTCTGCTCACCCCGGCGTGGCGCGAGAACGCGAAGCGGTTCGAGGCGGGGCGCGTCGTGCCGGCGGAGCTCGCCGCGATCGATCTCCCCGCGATGCTCTCGGTTCCCGGGATCGTCGCGATCTCGGTGCCGTCGCCGTGGATCGCGGAGATCGCGAACCTCGTCCTCGGGTCGTGGAAACTGCGGCCCGTGACGATCGCGATCGTGCGCGGCCGCGCGGTCGACGCCTACCTCGTCGCGGCGCTCGGGAAGGTCGCGCCGATCCCGACCGCGGTGTTCGAGTCCCACGCGCAGATGCTGAAATTCCTCGACGGCCTCTCGCCCGACGCTCCCGGGCTCGCGATGTTCGGCGAGATCGACCGCGCGGGATGGACGGCGTGGGACCCGACCGTCAAGTAGGCGGTCGGGCCTTCTTCCGCTCGCGGACCACGGCGTCGAGTGCGTAGGATCCGACGACCTCGCCTCGAGATGCGCCCCGAATATCGCAGATGGCGTCGAGAGCATCCCATTCTGCTGCGGTCATCGAGATCGAGAGCGGACGCCGGACGTCGCCGGGATCCTTGCGCGGGCGTCCGGGAGCGCGTGATATCGAAAGCGATGCGATCGTCATACGCCGATTGTAGCAGAATAAACTTGTTTAGAAAACCCTTGACTCGCCGTGTTTGATCGCGTATTATCTTGTTACGGAATCTACTCCACCGCCGACGACGCGCGGTGGCACCATCGAAAGGGCAACAACATGAGCGCCACCTACACGAAGCTCCGCGACGGCTCCTGGGGCATCCGTTCCACGGAGACCATCCGCGTCGGACAGACCGTCCTCGTCGCGAAGCGCGACGGATCGACCAAAAGCGAGACGGTCGGCGCGATCGTGTGGACGGGCAACGGCGTGACGCTCGCCTCGATCGGTGCCCGCTCGCAGACGTCGTCGCGCGGCTACCAACGCCGTAGCGGTGCCGGCGAAACCGCGAACGTCTACGGCTACTCGAGCTACTGCACCGGCCGCATGAGCTGCCGTTGCTTCGATTGCGAGTAGCCGGGTGCGCTCGCAGTACATCTACGCTCCCGCCGAAGTCGATATTGATATCACTGTCACCGATCACGTCGCGATCACGCTGCGCGACGTAGATACCCCCGGTATCAGCGTCCTCCTCGTACTCGATGCCGACGAAGCGCGAAAGTTGCGCGATCGTCTGAACGAAGGGATTAAATGATGGATTGGGACCAATTCGCCGTAGTGCACAAAGACGCGCGCCTTAACGTCGAAATCTACAATTCGGCGGGCGGATACAGTTACCAAAAATGGATGTACGGCGACGAACTCGCCAGCCGATTCCACGGTTATTGGGACGTCCCCGAAGATCATCTTACACTCGCGCTCGCGGGCGCAACGTTGTACGTCACGCACGACGGGCGCTGCACGACGGAAACGAACGCGGTTGGCGATCCGCTGTGGTAAGCGGATCTGACGACGCCTCCGAAACGACATGCGCCTGCGGCGCAACAGTTGACGAGAATGGATGGTGCGGATGCTCGGAGGCGTACGACGATCGCCTCCCGCGGATCACACCAGAACGCGATCGTGAGTGACATTAACGAGCGCGATGAGCAGATCGTCGCACTCGTCCCATGCTCGTATTGCGCTGCCGCGATCGGGGCGTGGTGCCTGCTGCGCGACGGCCGCGAACGCGAGATGCTGCACGCCGAACGCCTCGACGCCTGGCGCAAAGCGACCGGCGCCGCTCCGATCGCCGCACGCGATAGTCGCGATCTCGCGGTCATCGCGGCGGTCGCGTGCGAGATCTGTGAGGTTCCGCGATCATCGCCGTGCGTGCGTTATCCTGGCTCCACGGTCGTGACACTTCCGCACGCCGAGCGCCGAGAAGCGTGGCAACGCGCTCGAGGTCCCGTCGTAACCGATCCGCCGCCGAAGCTCTGCTCGGTCTGTGGTCACGGTGCGGGATCTCATAGCAGTCGAGGCTGCTATAAGTGCGGCTGCGCCCGCTCGAAACACGAGATCAAGAATGCCGCGCGATAACCTCGGGCTCAACCGGACGACCTGCGAGCGGTGCGGGCACCGCGAGGACCAGCACGTCGATCGCGAGGGCGCGCGCGTCTGCATCGTCTGCGATCGCCGAGAGCCGAAAGGACCGTGCGGCGCGCTACGCACCGAGTAAAGAGAGCTGCTCGCCGGATTGGACCGCCGGCCTACGCGTCTCGAGTCGGATGTACCACTGCCCGCGCGATCCCGGACCGCACATCCCGCCGCCGCGCCCGAGACATCGGAACGCGTCTTTCGGCGTAATTCGATCCCACGGAACATAGAACCAATCGACCACGTACCGCAGGTCGTCCGGATTGTCGGAATACTTCGCTCCGGGCTGGCATCGATCGAAGTAGGCGCGAAACTCAAGATCGTCCGGCTCCGCGGCGACAATCGCGCGGGCAAGTTCATGGCCTTCGCGCTTCGTGATCGGAATCGTCGGGGGCTCGTAATCGACGGGGTCATCGATTTCAATCTCGCCGGCGTGCGAATCGGTCACGCGCGCATCGACCCGAGCGTCAGGCGCGCTTCCGTGCATCGCTCGCAGAGGCACGGGCACCAGGTCCGGACGTAGTCCGGCGGATCTGCGTGTCGCTTGAGTTGCTCGCGTGCCTCACCGATGCTCACCATTCCGCCTTCCGCGCGAGCGCTCTCCGCGCGTACCTGAGCAATGAGCCACTCGACCTCAGCGGTCGGCACACTTTCGCCGCATAGTAAACGCTCGGCAACGCTCGCCTCGATCTCCGCGAGCCGCTTCTCGTCCTCGGGCGTCATTTCGTCTCTCCCGGCTTCACCGTTCGCCACGCATTGTAGCCGCCGCGCTCGATCAGCGTGACCTCTTCAATCCACTCTAAGTCTTCTTCGGCGTCGTGACCCACGACCAACAAACAGTTCGATCCGCACCACACGCGATCGCCAGCCTTCATGTCTCGCCACGAATACTTCAGCGGCTCCTCGGGCTCCAGCGCCGCGTACGCCGCGCGGATCTCGTCGGGCGTTGCTTCCCTATAATGAAAATCTCCGAATCGGTTTTGCCATTCGAACCATAGTTTCGGCGCGCTCATCGCTTCACCGGACACGGATACTGTTCGATGCGCCAACGGA
>CAZZYZ010000088.1:0-11963 GCA_964658425.1 Vulcanimicrobiota bacterium
GGTCTCGATGAGTTGCGCGCGGCCGTCGATGCGGCGACGCCCGAACAGGTCGAGGGCTACCGCCGGCTCGTCACGCAGATGGGGGCGCTCTACGGCGCGCGCCACTTCGATCGGTACACGTTCCTGCTGACGCTCTCCGACGAGATGCCGGGCAACGGCGTCGAGCACCACCAGTCCAGCGACGACGGCACGGGCGGCGATTTCTTCACGGATCCGAAATCGTTCGTGACCGACACGACGCTGTTGACGCACGAATTCAATCACTCGTGGGACGGCAAATATCGCCGGCCGGCCGATCTCGCGACGACGAATTTCCAAGTGCCGATGATCGACGATCTGCTCTGGGTCTACGAGGGGATGACGCAGCACTACGGCGAGTTGCAGTCCGAGCGCGCGGGACTGTGGACGAAGCAGCAGTGGCTCGATTCGCTCGCGGGGACGTGGGCGCAACTCGATTCGACGACGGGTCGACTCACGCGATCTCTCGTCGACACGGCGACCTCGGGTCCGTTCCTGTACGCCGCACCACGCGAGCTCTCGAGCGCGCGCCGTCGCGTCGATTTCTATCCCGAGGGTGAGATGATGTGGATCCTCGCCGACGAGACGATTCGCGCGCAGACGCACGGCGCGAAGACGCTCGACGATTTTACGCGCACGTTCTTCGGCGCACCCAGCAGCGGCCCGATCACGAAGACGTACACGCGCGGCGACGTCGTCGCGGCGCTCGATGCTTTGGCACCCAACGATTGGAATGCGTTCTTCGCGAGGTGGATCGACGGCATCGCGCCGCATCCGCCGGACATCTTCCAACGCGGCGGCTATCGCCTCGTCTACGCCGCGAAGCCGACCGATTTCTACAAGACCGCAAACGCCCAGCGCCACACGCTGGACGCGCGCTACTCGCTCGGCATCATCGCCCGCAGCGACGGTACGATCGGCGACGTCATCGAAGGTTCGGTCGCGAATAAAGCCGGGATCGGCGTCGGCGTCAAGATCGCCGCGATCGACGGACGCGCGCTCTCCGCAGAGGGCTCGCAAAGGCAACTCGACGACGCGCTCGTCGCGCACGAACGCACGACCGTGCCGATCCACCTGTTGCTGCTCGGCGGGGGCATCTACCGCGACGTCGCGTTCGCGTACCGCGGAGGCCCGCGCTATCCGCGCCTCGAGCGCATCCCCGGGACACCCGACGTGCTCTCCGATATCGCGAAGCCGCTCGCGCCTTGACGGCGCGCACGGCGTTGATCGCAGGCGCGAGCGGGATCGTCGGCGGCACGCTCGCGTGCTCGCTCGTCGCGCACGGCTGGCGAGTTCTCGGCCTCGCGCGCACGCCCGTCGCGATCGACGGCGTGACGCCGGTCGTCGCCGATCTCACGGACGCGGCCGCGACGCACGCCGCACTTGCGGATCTCGCACCGACGCACGTGTTCGCGAGTACGTGGTCGCGCCGCGCGACGGAGGCGGAGAACTGCGCCGTCAACGGCGGGATGATCCGCAACCTCATGAGCGGTATCGCGCGCGCCCCCGTCGCGCACGCCGCACTCGTTACGGGGCTGAAGCATTATCTCGGGCCGTTCGAATCGTACGGGAAAGGGACGCTGCCGCAGACGCCGTTTCGGGAAGATCAGCCGCGTCTCTCGGTCGCGAACTTTTATTACGATCAGGAGGACGCGCTCTTCGCGGCGGCCGCGGAGCGCGGATTTTCGTGGAGCGTCCATCGGCCGCACACGATCGTCGGCTTCGCGATCGGCAACGCGATGAACATGGGCGTGACGCTCGCGGCGTACGCATCGATCTGTCGCGAGCGCCGCCGGCCGTTCGTCTTTCCGGGGTCGCGCCGACAGTGGGACGGCCTCACCGATATGACGGACGCGCGGCTGCTCGCCGAGCACCTCGAGTGGGCGGCGACGAACGACGCGGGGCGAGATCAGGCGTTCAACGTCGTCAACGGCGACGTCTTCCGATGGAGCTGGATGTGGGAACGCATCGCCGGCTGGTTCGGGCTCGATGCGGCGCCGTTTCCCGACGTGCCGATGCCGCTCGAGGAGCAGATGGCGAACGACGCGCCCGTATGGCGCGAGATCGCCGGGCGATACGATCTCGCCGAACCGAAGCTCGAGCGGCTCGCGTCGGCGTGGCATACCGACGCCGATCTCGGCCGGCCGATCGAAGTCGTCACCGACATGAGCAAGAGCCGCCGCCTCGGCTTCCTCGCCTACCGCGCGACCGACGAGAGTTTCTTCGAGCTTTTCGAAACGTTACGACGAGAGCGCTACATTCCGTAACGTTCCTTCTCGGCACCGAACGCCTAGTGCGAGCTCAGAAGCGTTTCGCGAGCTCCGTGGCCTCGGCGCGTTTCGCTGCGATCGCCTGCTGCAACTCGTCCGGCGACATCATCAATGTTTTCTCGATCGCGATCTCGGCGACGTCGTCGAGTCCGATGATGCGAAACCACGTTTTCATGTAGGGCGTGGCCTGATCGAACTCGGCCGCCGGCGTCGGCGAACCTGCGTCGTAGAAGCTGCCGCGCGCGTAGACGACGACCGTCTTTTTTCCACCGAGCAGCCCGGTTACCGACCCGTCCTCGTGGAAATCGAAGAGCAAACCGTTTTGTGCCACGACGTCGATGAGTTGCTTGAGTTTGTACGGGATCGTGTAATTCCAGAGCGGGATCGCGAATAGGATCGCATCCGCATCGTGAAAGCGTTTCGCATACGCGCGGATCGCTTTCCAGGCCTCGGTTTGCTCGGGCGTCGGATCTTGGCCGGAGAGTGCGGCGTATTTTCCTTGCAGCGCGGCGCCGTCGAACTCGGGGAGCGTGCCGTCCCACACGTCGAGCGTATCCACGGTGCCCCCGGCGTTTTTCGCGCGCCACGCATCGACGAACGCCTCGGCGATTTTGGTCGATGCGGAACCTGCGTCGCGCGGCGACGACTCGATGAACAAGAGACGTGACATAGCTCCGTCCTACCCAGCCCCGTTCGTCGCATCACCAACAAAAAAGCCGCGAGCATGATGCTCGCGGCTTGAAACGGATCGGCACTCGTTACGCGAGCACTTTTTCGCGCTTGCGCGCTTTGAGGCGCTCGGTCTCGTCGAGCACGCGCTTGCGGATGCGGATCGATTTCGGCGTGATCTCGACGAGCTCGTCGTCTTCGATGAACTCGATCGCGCGCTCGAGCGACATCTCTTCCGGCGGCGAGAGCTTGTTGCTGTCGTCCGTGCCCGAGGCGCGCATGTTCGTGAGCTTCTTCGCGCGCACGACGTTGAGGGCGATATCCTTATCGTCGTTGGCGCGGCCGACGACCATGCCTTCGTAGACGTCGACGCCCTCGCCGACGAAGAAGCGACCGCGCGCTTCGAGGCCCGACATCGCATACGCCGTCGTGACGCCGGTCTCGCTCGTGACGAGTGCGCCGACCGAACGGCCGGGCAGCTCGCCGGTGTACGGCTGATGGTCGTAATAGGTGTGCGACATGATCGCCGTACCGCGCGAGAGCGTCAGCAATTCGCCGCGCAAACCGAAGATCGCGCGCGTCGGCATCGTGTACTCGAGACGGCGCGAATCGCCGACGGTGAGCATGTTCGACATCTGCGCTTTGCGACGGCCGACCGACTCGATCACCGCACCCGCGTAATCTTCTTGTACGTCGATCACGACGAACTCGATCGGTTCCATCTTCTTGCCGTCTTTCTCCGTGAGAATGACCTGCGGCTTCGAGACGGCGATTTCGTAGCCTTCGCGGCGCATCGTCTCGATGAGGATCGAGAGATGGAGTTCGCCGCGGCCGCGGACCTCGTACGTGTCGGCGCTATCGGTATCGGCGACGCGCAGCGCGACGTTCGATTCGAGCTCGCGCATCAACCGCTCGCGAATCTGACGCGACGTCAGATACTTGCCCTCGCGCCCCGCCATCGGCGAGGCGTTGACCATGAAGAACATCGAGACGGTCGGCTCGTCGACGGCGACGGCGGTGATCCCCTCGGGCGTCTGCGCATCGGCGATCGTGTCGCCGATGTTGAGGCCCTCGATGCCGGAGACGCAGATGATGTCGCCCGCGGTCGCTTCCTCGACCTCGACGCGCTCGAGCCCGGCGAACGTCAGGAGCTTCGTGAGGCGCAGACCCGTCTCGACCCCGCCGTCGTGAGCGACCTTCGCGATCGGGGCGTTGACCTTCGAGGCGCCGCGGAACACGCGGCCGATGCCGATGCGGCCGACGTATTTATTGTGGTCGATCGCGGAGATCAACATCTGGAACGGGCCCTCTTCGGCCGGGGCTTCCGGAATGTTATCGGCGATCGCCTGAAAGAGCGGTTCGAGGTTTTCGTTCGGATCCTCGAGCGTCACTTTCGCGACGCCGGCACGGCCGTTCGTGAAGACGGTTTTGAAATCGGCCTGATCGTCGTTCGCGCCGAGCTCGATGAAGAGGTCGAACACTTCGTTGACGACTTCCATCGCGCGCGCATCTTTGCGGTCGATCTTATTGACCGCGACGATGACCTTGAGATCGAGCTCGAGCGCCTTGCGCAGCACGAAGCGCGTTTGCGGCATCACGCCCTCGGCGGCATCGACCAGGAGCAGTACGCCCTGGACCATCTGCAAGACGCGTTCGACCTCGCCGCCGAAATCGGCGTGGCCCGGCGTGTCGACGATGTTGAACTTGATATCGCCGTGCTTGATCGCCGTGTTCTTCGCGAGAATCGTGATGCCGCGCTCGCGTTCGAGCGGATTCGAATCCATCACGCGCGTGGTCAGCGCCTGGCCTTCGCGAAAGACGCCGCTCTGCTTGAGCATGGCGTCGACGAGCGTCGTTTTGCCGTGGTCGACGTGCGCGATGATCGCGAGATTGCGGATGTCCGGACGCGTTTTCACAGGTGGCAGTATAGCATGGGCCGGCCGTAATTCGCTCGCTTCACGCGAGATTACGTCCCGAAGCGGCGCTGCCGACCGGTAAATGACCGGAGCGCATCGTCGATGAGCCGTGCATCGAACGCAGACCATTCGTGTGTCGTGGACCAGAGTTCCGCGTACGCGATCTGATAGAGCAGAAAATCTTCGATGCGACGGCTCGCACCCGTCGAGATTAGCAGATCGGGATCGGGGAGACCCGCCGTCGCGAGATAGCTCGCGAGCGCATCTTCGCCTGGAGCGGGCGGCAGGCGTTTGCCGTCGCGAATGTCTCGCGCGAGCGCGACGACCGCCGCCCGAACGTCGGCCCGAGCGCTGTAGCCGGGCATGAGACTCAGCAGCAAGCCGTCGCTGCCGGCCGTGCGGCGCTGCAGCGATTCGAGGGCGGCGCGATCCTCGTGCGACGCATGCGAGAACGCTCCCCGCACTTCGACCCGCACGTTCGCGCGGCGCAGGGCCACGGCTTCACGCTCGACGGCGGTCGGATCGATGAGGTGCGCATCGCTCGGCGGTGCGAATACGGAGACGATCCCGATCCCGCGATCGGCGAACGCGAGGACGGCATCGCGCAACACGGCCGCGCCGCGGTGCCCTTCGCCGCCGCGCGCGACGATCGCGACGTGGCGCGGCATACCGCGCTCACCTGCGGGATGCGCGGGGACGCGTTCGATCACGTCGTCGCCGCGATTCGCAGCGAGAGCTCGCGGCGGCTCGGTTCCGCCGCGTGGACCGTTCGAACGACGGACTCGAGTTCGTCGATGTAGGCGAGGAAGCGCGCGTTCCCCGATTCCGTGATCTTCACGACCGTGGTCGCGCGACCGTTGTGTCGCGAACGGATCATGACGACGACGTCCTCTTCGGCGAGCGCGTGAAGGTGACGGTTGAGGTTCCCGTCCGTCAGGGCGCACGCTTCCTGGAGCGCTTTGAAGCGCATCCCGGCCGGGTGCGCGCAAAGACACGTGCACACGGCCAGGCGGCCCCGCTCGTGAAAGATGCGTTCGAGGCCCTCGTAGGCGAACGGCGCGGGCGATTTCATCGCGTGATCCTTTCCAGAGGGATATCGGCTGCCGGAGCAATGAGGACGATCGTCCCGATCGCGATCTGGCCGAGGCCGAAGGCGAGCGGCATCGTCCACCAGGCGAGCGACGTGTAACCGGGTGCGAGTAAGAGTCCCGCCCCCGCGGCGCCGAAGGCGACCGCGACCCCGACGACCGCCCGCGGCACCATCGATCGCGAGGCGAAGAGGCCGAGCGCGTACGCAGCACACCACATCCCGGGCAGCAGTGCCTCGAGATCGCGCAGGACGAGCGCGAGCGTGATGACCGCGCCCGCCGCGATCGCGGGGACGATGCTCATGCCGACGGTCCGGAACTGCATCGCCGCTTGGGCGCCGTGATTGCGCAACCGCCAGATGACGATCGCGCCGTAATTGAGGGCGAGCGCGGCTGCGAGGCACGAGAGCCAGATGACGAGATAGACGCGCCGTTCCGAAGCGAGGCGCGGCTGCGGATCGACGAGCCCTTGCGCGATCCCGCTCGCGATCGCGACGACACCGCTCGCGATCGCGGCCGTCCCCGAATAGCCGTCAAAACGCTGAACGATCGCGAGACGACCGCGCACTTCGGCTAGATCGGCAAGAGCCCGCCGGACCTCCATCGCGGGTAACTTTGCATCGCAGAGCTTCTCGGCCCTGCCGGAGGCGAAAGCTCCCATGGCCCAGGTGGGCTAGATGGAAGCGATGTTCACGATCGCGTCAGTCTCGGCGTTCGCCTCGCATCAGCACGAGCGTTTGCCGGTCCAGGCCGAACGAGGATCCGGGAACGTAAGCCGTGTTCTTATCGACTGCGGTGTGGCGCGTGTCGAAGCAGACGTGCCACGCGGTGAAGCCTTCGATTTCGGGGAGCACGAAATCGACGTAATCGACGTGGCAGTTCAGGAGCAAGAGAAAACTATCGTCGACGACGGGCGTCCCGTTCTGATCGACGTCGCCGATGGTACGGCCGTTGAGGAACAAGCCGAGCGTCTTCACCCACGGCTGGCTCCACGCTTCGTCGGACATCGGATTGCCGTCGCTGTTGAGCCAAATGGTGTCCTGCGCCTCGCCGCCGTGGATCGCGCGATCCATGAAGAACTTGCGCCGATGCAAGTTCGGATGCGCGCGCCGGAATGCGACGAGCTCCGCCGTGTAATCGATTAGGCTCTGCTCGCGTTCGCCGAGATTCCAATCGTACCAACTGATCGGATCGTCCTGGCAATATGCGTTGTTGTTGCCGTCCTGGGTGCGCGCGAGTTCGTCGCCGCCGCAGATCATCGGCACGCCCTGCGAGAAGAGCAGCGTCGCGAGGAAATTCCGCTTCTGCCGTTCGCGCAGTTCGACGATCTCGGGATCGTCCGTCGGGCCTTCGGCGCCGAGATTCCACGAGTCGTTGCTGCTCGAGCCGTCGTTGTTCTCTTCGCCGTTGGCCTCGTTGTGTTTCTCGTTGTAGCTCACGAGGTCGTTCAGCGTGAAGCCGTCGTGCGCGACGATGAAGTTGATGCTCGCGGACGGCCGGCGTCCGTCGAGTTCGTAGAGATCGCTCGAGCCGGTCAGGCGATATGCGAAATCCGCGAGCTGCCCTTCGTCGCTCTTCCAAAATTTGCGCACGGTATCGCGATACTTGCCGTTCCACTCGGCCCACAGCACGGGGAAATTCCCGACCTGATAGCCGCCGTCGCCGACGTCCCACGGCTCCGCGATGAGCTTGACGCGCGAGATGATCGGATCCTGATTGATGATATCGAAGAACGCCGAGAGTTTGCTGACCTCTTTCTCTTCGCGCGCGAGCGTCGCGGCGAGGTCGAAGCGGAAGCCGTCGACGTGCATCTCCGTCACCCAGTAGCGTAGGCTGTCCATCACGAGTTTGAGCGTTTGCGGGTGTTGGACGTTGAGCGTATTTCCGGTGCCCGTGTAATCCATGTAATGGCGCGCGTCGCCTTCGACGAGGCGATAGTACGCGCGGTTGTCGATGCCTTTGAAACTCAGCATCGGCCCCATGTGATTGCCTTCGGACGTGTGGTTGTAGACCACGTCGAGGATCACTTCGATGCCCTCGCGATGGAGCGTCTTCACCATCGTCTTGAACTCGGCGACTTGCGCGCCGTTATCGCTCGATGCGTAGCGTGCGGCGGGCGAGAAGAAGTTCGTCGTATTGTAGCCCCAGTAATTACGCAGGCCTTTTTCGATGAGGCTGTGATCGTCAAGAAACTCGTGGACGGGCAGCAATTCGACCGTCGTCACACCGAGGCGCTTGAGGTGCGCGAGCGCCGCCGGCGCGACGAGTCCGAGGTACGTCCCGCGCAGATTCTCGGGCACGTCCGGATGCTGCGCCGTGAATCCCTTGACGTGAACTTCGTAGATGACCGCGTCGCTGAGCACGGTTTTCGGTGCGCGGTCGCCTTCCCAATCGAAATGCGGATTGCCGACGATCGATTTCGGCATCCCGAACGCATCGTCGGCGGTATCGATCGTGCGATCCTCGTCGCCGCCGTCGCCGATGACGTACGGAAAGATCGGCGCATTCCAATCGACCGCGCCCGAGATCGCGACTGCATACGGGTCGATGAGCAGCTTCGCGGGATTGAAGCGCAGACCGTTTTCCGGTTCGTACGGCCCGTGCACGCGATAGCCGTACAGCTGACCCGCCGAAAGGCTCGGCACGTACCCGTGCCAGACGTGTGCGGTACGCTCCGGCAGCAAGACGATCCGGGGCGCGGTGTCTTCCGGCGACGCGAAGAGACACAATTCGACGCTCGTCGCGTCCTCGGAGTAGAGTGCAAAGTTCACGCCCGAGCCGTCCCAGGTCGCGCCCTGTGGATACGGTTTCCCCGGCAAGATGGTACTCGACAAACGTTTCTCCCGCAGACATGCACGAATCGGCGCTCGTAGCGCCGATCCGTCGCGGTCTATACCCGGAGAACGCTCGAGCGCTCGATCAGTCGTGCGTGGAGAGCAGATCCAGGAGCGACGAACTCGCGTCCTTGCCGATCGAGTAGCGGGCCGAGATCGGCCCCTTCATGCGGGCCGTACGAATGAACGAGCACGAGGCGCAGTAGGCGGGCTCACCCGGCCGCCGCTCGGGTTCCGCGGTGCGCCGATTGTGGAAGACGACGTTCTTGCAAGGTCCGGGCGGGTTGCCGTGGCTGATCCAGTCGCACGTCCTGCCGCCGCCGCATTCACAGATCGTGACGGGCATCGCCGCAGGTTTCGTATCGAGACGAGAAGTCATGGGGGCCTCCGGGTCACGCTCTACTGCGCTCCGCCGACCCTGGCCTTGTGAACAACCGAACACCTCGCACCGGCGACTACCGACGAAACGAAGTTTCGTGACGTCCGTGAGGACTCGTGCGTACGATCTCCCGGCCGCGTTCTTCGGTCGTCTTCCACGTGTGGTCGCGGGTTCAGGACGTTCGCAACGACGCCGATAGTCGAGAGACCGCAAACGCCGTAAGAACCCGATGCGCTCCTCGAACGTGCGTGCGGCGCCGAATTCGGTGCCCGCGATCATTGGTTTCAACGGCACGTAAAAAATGGGAGTCGACGATGCCGATTTATCTGAGTATCGCCGCTCTCGGTATGCCACCGAATCCCTTGCGGCAGGCATGGTAGTCTTTCCATCGGCATCCCGATGCTATAGAATCGAAGCTATGTCTCGGAGGGCACCCCGTCTTTGCGGCGGGCGTCGTTTTGCTGTCGTTTCGATCGCGGCGTTTTCGTATTGCGTGAGCGGCTGGTCGTCGAGCGCCGCAACGATCCAGCGTGCTTCATTCCATTTTGCGCGCGTGCCGTTCTCCGAGGCCGTCGCGCGAATCGCGAAGCGTTTCGGGTTACGCGCGGTCGTCGCGCGTTCGGTCGCGACCCGCGTCTCGATCGACGACGACGACGTGACGCTCACGCAGGCGCTCGCGGATATCGTGCCGCCGTCGCTTCGCTTTCGCGTCGCGGGCGATGCCGTCGTGATCTCCGGTGCGCCTTCCGTCGCGCAGAGCACACCCGCTCCCGCCGCGGACGAGGCAGAACCGATCGTTCTGAAGCCGCGCGTCCTCTCGCCCGAGCGGGCCGCACAACTCGTCACCGAGATGTTCCCGAAGTCGCGCGTACGCACGGACGACCGGACCGGCTCCGTCGTCGTTTTCGCGCCGAAGAAGAACGCCGATTCGATTCGTTCGACGTTCGATGCGCTCGATGCGAAGGGGCCGTCGCTCACGAGCAGCCAGGCGTTCCCAATACACACCGTCGATCCGCAAAAGCTCGCCGCGACGCTGCGCCGCATCTATCCGAGCGCGCACATCGACGTCGGGCCCAATCGCACGCTCGTCGCGGTCGCGAACGCCCAGCAGCTCGCGGAGATGCAGACGATCGTCGGCAACATCGACGTCGCGGCACCCGTCGCGAGCACGGCACCGCGTACGGACGATTCGGTCGCGATCGGCGCCGCTCGCCCCGCCGACGTCGCGCGAGCGGTCGGGGCCGTCGTGCCGGGGGTGCGCGCGCAAGTGTCGGGACAATCCGTCGTCTTCAGCGGCTCGCAGGATGCCGTCGCGCAAGCGAAAGCGCTCGCCGCGCAACTGGACCTCCCCGCGCCGACGGTGCGATACACGGAGGTCTATCGAATGAAGTCGGTCGACGCGTCGTCGGTCGCCGCGCTCATTACGAAGACGCTGCCGAACGTCGGCGTCTCGGTCGATCGCGATCTCAACGCGTTCAGCGCGCTCGCGACCACGGGCGAGCAGCAGCGAATCGCCGAAGCCGTCGCGCAGCTCGACACCGGGCCGAGCATGCGGTCGAGCGGCACGTATAACGGGCTTTCGGGGCCGGGTGGGATCCCCGTCTCGCAGCCCGGTACGCAAGGCGGCATCATCACGTCGGCCAACGGTTCGGTCGCCGAAGTCATCACGCTTCGCGCCGCGGCGCCCGGCCTCGCACAGGGCGGCGCATCGACGACCTCGGGCGATCTCGCGGCGAGCGTTCAGGCCGCGCTGCAGCAAGCCGCGCCCGACTTACACATCACGGTCGTGCCGAACAATCCCTCGCAGCTCATCTTGACGGGCAGCGAGCCGAGCATCACGCTCGCGAAACAGGTGATCGCGCAACTCGACGTCGCGCAGAAACTCGTCGTGCTCGATACGGAGATCCTCGAAGTCGACGAGAGCGTCGCGAAAAATCTCGGCTTCTCGCTCGGCGACAACCCCGTGCTCTCGACCGTTTACACCGAAGTACTGCCGTCGATCGCGACCAACGGCAGCGGCGTCACGCCGCCGCTGCAAGGGCTTCAGGCACTCGCGCGTACGCCGTTCACGTTCACGGCGCAGCTCAATCTGCTCATCTCGAACGGCAACGCGCGCATCCTCGCGAACCCGCGCATCTCGACGATCTCCGGGCGCACGGCGACGATCCGCGCGGGCGAAAACATCGCGATCCTCACGACGACCGGCGGCTCGACGGGCACCGTCGCGACGACGCAGCTGCAGACGTTCCAGACCGGCGTCGCGCTCGACATCACGCCCGTCATCAACGCGGAAAACTTCATCACCGTCATGTTGCATCCGGTCGTGAACAGTCTCTCGGGGACGACGAACGGCGTGCCGCAGATCTCGACGCGCGATACGGAGACGACCGTTGCGATGAAGGCCGATCAAACGCTCGTGATCGGCGGCCTCATCGAAGACAGCACGATCCGAAACGAGACGAAGATCCCGCTGCTCGGCGATCTTCCGCTGATCGGCAAAGCGTTTCGGGATACGACGATCAACAAGCAGCGGAACGAACTCATCATCACGGTGACGCCGCACATCCTCGAGCCGGGCCAGGTCAACAACCTGCCGCCGCAGTCGTCGGCACTCGGAATGCCGACACCGCAACCGTTGCCGACGATCGAGCCGGAGACCGCGCTACCGACCGCATCGCCGCATCGCCCGCGTTCGCGCCGTGCCGCGGCGCCCCAGGCCGTCCCCGCGCCCGCGCCGACCTACGCCCAAGCGCTCGGGACGCAGCCGCAAGTCATCGTTCCGCTCGGTC
>CAZZYZ010000089.1:0-11942 GCA_964658425.1 Vulcanimicrobiota bacterium
GGCGGCCACGCGAGAATCGTGGCCGCCGTTTTTCATCTCCCAGCGCCGCCGGCGAAACGCGTGAAATCACGACGCGGCGGAGAAATGAGGAACATGGAACGCAAGAGTTTCGCATTCGGCGGAAGCAGCGCCGCGCCGACCACTCCCGAGCCAGAGGCCCCGGTCTCGCAAGCGCCCGCCGCTTCGAGCGACGCGGCTTCGAACGAGGCCTCGGCAAGCGACGGAACGGCCGCGGGCGATACCGCCGCGCCGCTGCAATCGCTCGACCTCGATGAGGCGTATCAATCGTCGCACGTCGGCGAGGTCATGGAGAAGCTCGATCGCGAGCTGATCGGGCTCGCGCCCGTCAAGACGCGCATCCAGCAGATCGCGCATCTGCTGCTGATCGATCGCTTGCGCAAATCGGCCGGCCTCGCAGCGGAGCCGCCGCCGTTGCACATGTCGTTCACGGGCCGCCCGGGCACCGGCAAGACGACCGTCGCCGTGCGCATGGCGGAGATCTTGCATCGGCTCGGTTACATCCGTAAGGGTCACCTCGTCGTCGCGACGCGCGACGATCTCGTCGGGCAATACATCGGCCACACCGCCCCGAAAACCAAAGAAGTCCTCAAGCGCGCGATGGGCGGCGTACTCCTCATCGACGAGGCGTACTATCTGTACAAACCCGAAAACGAGCGCGATTACGGCGGCGAGGCGATCGAGATCTTGCTGCAGGTGATGGAGAATCAGCGCGACGATCTCGTCGTGATCTTCGCAGGCTACAAAGACCGCATGGATACGTTCTTCCAGAGCAATCCCGGCTTGAGTTCGCGGGTCGCCAATCACATCGATTTCCCGGATTATTCGCTCGACGAACTCGGCTCGATCGCGAAGCTCATGCTCGAGAAACTCAATTACGAGTTCTCACCGGGCGCGCAGCAAGCGTTCGAAGAGTATCTCACGCGCCGCATGCAGCAGCCGCAGTTCTCCAATGCACGTAGCGTGCGCAACGCGATCGATCGCGCGCGCATGCGGCAGGCGACGCGGCTCTTCGAACGCGGCGGCACGATCGATGCGGCGGCACTCAAAGAGATCGCCGAGGAAGACATCCGTCAGAGCCGCGTGTTCGAGCAGGCGTGAACGCACGGAGCTCCCTGCCGGGCGTCACACACCTCGCGATCGGCGTCGCCGACCTCACCGCGTCGAAGCGCTTCTACGCCGATGTCCTCGGGCTCGACGTGCGCGATCTGCGCGGGAACGCCTACGTCGAATGGCCGGGCTTTCTGCTCGTCCTCGATGCGGCGGCGCCCGTTGCGAGCGACCCGTTCCATTTCGGCTTCCAAGTCGAAAACGACGCCGAGGTCACGGCATGGGCCGCGTTTTTGCGCGGCCGCGGGGCGACGATCTTGAACGGGCCCGCGCCGCGACCGACGCTGCGCACGCCTGGGTCGGTCGTGGCGATCGCCGATCCCGACGGCCATATGATCGAGATCTACTCCGGGGACTGAGCCCGCCCCGCACTCACGATTTCTCCATCATCGCGAGATTCGCGGGAGCGGCGCGTCGCGCGCACGCACGAGATTAAGAGCGACGCGATGCTCCTTAATCTTTTCTTACGTCATCCTTAGCAGCCGACTCGTAGCCTTACGGACGTTGCTCTGCAATCGCGTGCCTTCCGGGCCCGTGCCGATTTGCGTTCGTGAGGAAAACCATGCACGTCCCGTCTCGAAGAGAAGCGTACGTTCGCGCCGTTCTGGCGCTCGGACTCGTCGCCGGGTCTCTCTCTCCCGCCGTCGCGCAGCCCGCCTCGCCGACGCCCGCTCCGGCGGCGAACGCCGCGAGCGCGACGATCGCGGGGACCGTCATAACGGACGACAACGGGCTCCCGGTCTCGGGTGCCGAGGTCACGCTCTTCCGCGGCGATACGGTCCTCGCGAGAACGACCTCCGATCGCGACGGACGCTACGCCTTCGCGAACGAGCCGCAGGGCGTGTACAGCGTCGTGATCCACGCGACCGGCTACCAGCGGACGCGCGTCGACAACATCCTCGCGACGTCGGGATCGACGACGCTGCGGACGCCGCTCCTCGTCGAAAAAGCCGGCACGAATTCCACGCTGCGCGAGATCGGTTCGACGCGCACGACGGCGACGGGCTCGACGCTCGCGGCATCGACGACGATTCAGCACGACCTGAGCCCCGATCAACTCGAATCGCAGGGCTATCTGAAGGCGGCCGACGCGCTCGGTCAACTCCCGGGCGTGAACCTCACGGGCGGCCCGCATACGGTCGGCGACGATACGTCGATCGATATTCGCGGCCTCGGCGCGGGTGAGGTCCGGCCGCTTCTCGACGGCCATCCGGTCGGACCGGACGGCGTCTTCAGCCCCGATTACTACGACTACGCGAACTCGCCGTTCTTCTTGCTCAGCAACATTCAGGTGACGGTCGGTTCGGGCGCGACCGGACTCTACGGCACGGACGTCATCGGCGGAACGATCGACTTTCAGACGCTCAATCCGACGAAGAAGCCGCAGGCGACGTTCTGGCAGGGCTTCGGCGATCAGAACACGCTCACGACGCAACTCAAATCGACGGGCAGCGCGGGCCGCTTCGGATACGCGATCGGCCACACCGTCACCGGCACGACGGCCGATTTCACGCCGGGTCAGATCTTCCAGAGCGCGCGGCCGAACAACAACGCGAATCTCCCGAACGGCGGCGCGTGCACGGGTTCGAACGACCTCACCTCGTGCAACACGGCGCTCAACACGTATTCGGTTAGCGGCAACTACCGCGTCCAAAACGACCTCGGGAAACTGCGCTACAACTTCGGCGACACGACGTCGCTGACGCTGACCGCGTATTCGGGGAATCAGCTCTCGGACTCGACCGGGAACGGCGACAACGACAACATCCCCTACGACACGCGGCTCGCCGAGATCAAAGCGAACTCGACGCCGAATTGCAACGGCGGCACCGGATACACCGTCGTCACGAACAACAATGCGGCCGCCTGTTACACGGCGGCGCAATGGGCGGCGCAGTCGTACGGCCCGTACGGCGGCGGCGCGGATCGCAATCGCGGCACGTCGCTGCAAGATTATCACGCGCGGTTCCAAACGACCCTCGCCGGCAACGATCTCACCGCGGATTACTACCGCGACTTCTATTCGTATCGCAAGAATTCGAACGAGGCATCGGGCTTCGATGCGACCGGCAGCTACTACATCGGGACCGGGACCTATCAGGACGAATATCTCACGAACGGTCTTCTGCTCAGCGACGATATCGCGACGGCGAAAAACGACTTCGGCTTCGGGTACGCGGTCGACCATCAGCGCGAATACGGCAACAATCTCACCGTCCCGAAGACCGGCTTGCCGTTCTACACGCCGCAGAGCGAGCTCGGGACCGGAAACTTCAGCTACTTCCTGCGCGATCAATTCATCCCGAACGAGAAGCTCGCGTTCTACCTCAATGCGTGGCAACAATACTCGAACGTCACGTCGAAAGCGACCTTCGATCCACGACTCTCGATCGTCGTGAAGCCGACGCATCGCGACGTCGTCCGCCTCACCGCCGGCCGCGCCGACGGCGATCCCTCGGCCTCGCTCAAACAGGGCGGCCTCAACTCGTTCGGCAATCCGCTGAGCCTCAATCCGAGCTGCAGCCTGCTCAACAGCGTCGCGAACGGTCCCAACACGTCGATCCAACCGGAATCGTCGACCGACTACGAAGCGGCGTACGGCCACAACTTCTGGTCCGATACGTCGATCAACGTCGTCGGCTACGTCTCCGAAGTGAAGAACCAGCTCTTCAACACGGTCGTCCCGCTCGCGGGATATCCCGGCGGCCCCACCAACTCGCAGATCGACCTCGCGAACTATGCGAACCGAATCGGTAGCGCGTGCGGCATCAATCTCAATGCGACGACCGTCATCCCGTACCTCGGCGTGAGCGAAGCGGCGAACGCGGCGAGCGGCCTCTTTCGCGGCATCGAACTGAGCGGCCGCATTCGCGGCACGCGGCAGTTCTACGTCGATTACAATTACGACGTTCAGTCGTCGCGCAACACGGGCTTCTCGAAGCAGATCCTCACGTCGAGCCCGTTCCTCATCAACGACGCGCAGATCGAGGGTATCCCGGTTCATAAGGGCTCGCTCACCGCGGATTACAACAATCACTACGGCTTCGAAGCCCAGGTGCAAGGCTTCTACATCGGCGACAACAACACGCTGCAGCGCCCCGCCTACACGTTCTTCAACGGCTTCGTCTCGAAGACGCTCAAGAACAACTTCACGGCGACGCTGAGCGTGACGAACCTCTTCGCGCAGGACGTGCAGCTCTACGGCTACTTCGGACACCAGCTCTACGTGCCGCAGAACCAATACGCACCCGCATCGTCGACGTCGGTCGCGCAGGCCGCCGCACTCGGCAACGTCACCGCGCTCGAAGAACTCGGGCTCGCGCCACGCGTCGTCACCCTCTCCTTCAGCACCCGCATCTAAAGCCGGCAGTCCGCAAATACGCGAACCGCGGTCTGCGGACTCTCGGACGGCCGTCGACGTTGCCGCGTTCGCCTGAGCTTACACCGCAGCCAGTTCGCGCGGCCGGAGTTCCGGTATGCCTTCGCCCGCGAGATAGCGCGGTAACTCGGCGATCGAAAACTGCATCCCCGTATAGAACTCGCCGAACGCGGCGTAGCGCGAGCTCGCCTCGTCGAAGCGCATCTCGTAGATCAGCTTCTTGAAGACGATCGGATCGTCCGCATAGAGATCGACGCCCCATTCCCAATCGTCGAAGCCGATCGAACCCGAGATCACCTGCGTCACGAGCCCGTGGAACGAGCGCCCGATCTTGCCGTGGTCTTGCATCAGGCGCGCGCGATCTTCGAAAGGCAGCGCGTACCAGTTGACCTCCTCGCCGCGCTTCTTGTCCATCGGATAGAAACACACGTACCGTCGCTGCGGGATCTTCGCCCACAAGCGTCCCGCGTTGCGCGGATTGCGCGCTTGCTCGGCGAGCGCGGCATCGAAGGCCTCGTTCCACTCGGGCGAATGCGGCTTGAGCTCGCGCTCGCGCAGATCCGCATGGATCTTCCCGGTCGCCTCGTAGAGCCCGAGCTCGAGCACCGAGACGTACGACGTCGCCGGTTCGAGGTATTCGGCGAGCGCGAGTTTATCGAACGCGGTCTGCGCGCTTCCGAGTGCGTCGAAGGAACGCGCGTATTGCGTGAGCATGAAGTCGCTCTTATGGCCGAGTAACTGCGCGACCGACGCGTCGCCGCCGTCGCCGGTCGACGCATCCGTCAAGAGTTCGACCGCTTCGCGCGCCATCGCTTCGCGTTCGCCCGGCGCGCACGCATCGTAGGCACGACGCTTGAAGCGAAACATCCGATGGAGGATGCTCCAGCTGTCGAGGGATTCCGGGACCGCGGGGTGTCTCATACGCTCGCGTTCGCCGAGAGCGGCGGAAAAACCGTGCCGCCGTCAGCCGCCGAGCGCCGCGCGCACGAGCTGTGCCGGCCGTTCGCGGTACGTGGGCCAGAGCGCGGCGTCGCGAGCGATCTCCTCGACGAGGCGCGCGAACGTCGCGTTCACCGGCGTCGCGATCCCGCTCGCCGCGCCTGCGGCGGCGACGGCGCCGCAGAGCGCGCCGACCTCGGTACGACCGCGAGCGGCGCGTAAATCCAGCAGCAGCGACGGCGGTTTGCTGCCGCGCGCGCCCGCGATGCGCTTCGCGAGCAGCCTGCGGGCGAGGACGTTCGGCAAGCGCACGGCGCCGAAGAGCGCGCGTACCGGATAGCGCGGCAGATCGATCGCGGCGATCCCACGCGCGCGCATGACCGCATGCACCTCGCGCACCGCGGCGAGTTCGAGATCGAAGATCCCAGGCAAAGCGAGCAGCCGCTCGGGCGGCACGTCGAGGATCGCGCACGACGCGTTCGCGAGCACGTTGAGCGCGAGCTTCGACCACTTGAGCGCGCGATAATCCGATGCGACGGTGACGGGGAGCGACGAACGTTCGAAAGCGGCCACGAGCCAGTTGTGCGAGATCGCACCGACCGGTGCGAGCCCGAGGCCGCCGGCATTCGCGGCCTTCGCCGCGCCGTCGCCGCCGCGCGCGACCGGGACCGTGAGCGCGCCCGAGACGATGCGATCGGCACCGAAGGCGTCGCCGAGCGCTTCCTCGTTCCCGACGCCGTTCTGCGGCGTCAGGATCGTCGTCTGCGATGCATTGCCGAACGCCGCGCGAAGCGTCTCGATCGCCGCCGGCGTGTCGTACGCCTTGACGGCGACGATCGCGAGATCGGCTTGCTCGGGGACGACCGCGTCGCGATCGCGCGGTGCGTAGGTGACGGTCGCACCCGTCGCTGCGAGCGTGTCGCCGAGAAACGTTCCGACCGCCCCGCGGCCGACGACGTACACGTGCACCGCTACGCCTCCGCGCCGAGCGCGTGGCCGGTCGATCCGAAGCCGCCCGCGCCGCGCCGCGTCGTCTGCGAGAACGCCTCGACGACCGCGAAATCCGGCCGCGCGATCGGGACGAAGAGCATCTGCGCGATCCGGTCGCCCGGCGCGATCGCGATCGACGCGCCGCCGAGCGGATTGCGATTCCACACGCTGATCATCACGGGCCCGAGGTAATCCGCATCGATGACGCCGACGAGGTTTCCGAGCACGAGCCCGGCCCGGTGGCCGAGCCCCGAGCGCGGAACGACGATCGCCGCGAGACCGGGGTCCGCGATGTGGAGCGCGATGCCGGCCGGAACCAGGGCCGCGGGCGCACCGGCCGCGAGGTCGAGCGGCTCGCTCAGACACGCGAACAGATCGACGCCCGCCGCCATCTCGCTCTGATAGCGCGGGATCCCCCACGCTCTGATGCGCTCATCGAGGATCTTGAGTTCGACCGCCACCGCCATCGGGCGTCCGTTCTCGCCGAACGCGAACGGCCATGCGCGCGGCACGTGAAGATGAGTTCGCTGTGGCGATTTTTGCGGCGCAGGAAAGTTTCCAAAACGGCGGCGAACGACGACGGTCGTGCAATCGTAGCGGGCTCGCGTTTCGGCCTTCGTGCCGTAGCCGCGCATCCCACTCACACGAAACGGAGCGACCATGAAACTCGATATGCGCACGCGCATCGTCCCGCTCGCCCTCGCAACCGTCGCGAGCGTCGCGCTCGCGCAGCCCTCGCTCGTGCACGCGGCGCAAGCGCGCGTCGCGCTCGTCACGCGCGATTTCAATAATCCCTACTGGGCCGCGCTACGCGACGGCGCGATCGCAAAGGGCAAGCAGCTCGGCGTCGACGTCAACGCGCAAGCCGGCGCGAACGAGACCGATTCCGAAGGCGAGAACGCGAAGATCTCGACGCTCGCGAATCAAACCTATACGTGCTTCGCCGTCACGCCCGTCAACGCGACGAACATCATCACGCCGTTGATCCCCGTCTCGCGCAAGGGCACGCCGATCATCAACGTGGATACCGGGCTCGACGCGAGCGCCGTCTCGGCCGCCGGCCTCAAGGTCACGTCGTTCATCGGTTCGGACAATTCGCACGCGGGCGATATCGCGGCGCAGTTCATGCTCAAGAAGCTCGGCAACAAGGGCAACGTCGTCATCCTCGAAGGCATCCCGGGCGAAAAGAACGGGATCGCGCGAGAGACGGCGTTCCGCGCCGCGACCTCGGGCAAACTCACCGTCGTGCAATCGGTTTCGGCGGATTACGAACGCGATCGCGCGCTCACGCAGACCGAGGCGATCCTCAAGGTGCATCCGGATATCACCGGCATCTTCGCCGCGAACGATGAGATGGGTCTCGGCGCCGCGCAGGCCGTCGCGAACGCGGGCAAAGCGGACAAAATCGCCATCGTAAGCATCGACGGCGTGCAAGAAGCGTTGCAGGCCGTGCAGAGCGGCAAGCTCACCGCATCGATCTCGCAGTATCCCTACGTCGAAGGCGAGATGGCGGTCGAAGCGTGCAACGCGCTCGCGAGCGGCAAGACGATCCCCGCGAAGGTCACGTCACCGATCGAACTGATTACGAAAGATAACGCCGCGCAGGCGATCAAGAATTTCCCGCGCCCGTTCTTCTCCTTCAGCGATCCGTTCGCTCATTAAGTAAGCATGGCGCAGATCGATGCGAGCGTCGCACGCCCCGGACTCGGATCGCGGGTCCGGGATGCGATGCGCGATCCGGGATTCTGGGGCGAGAACGCCGTCCTCTTCGGGCTCGTGCTGGTCGTCGTCGCGTTCTCGTTCGCGACGCCGGCCTTCCTCACGCTGCCCAACGTCAGCGACGTGCTCGTCGCGGCGGCGATCCTCGTCGTCATCGCGATCGGCCAGCAATTCGCGATCGTCGTCGGCGGCATCGATCTCTCGATCGCGGCGAACCTGCCGTGGACGGCGGTCATCTTCGGACTCGCGTTCACGCACGGCCTCGGGATTTCGGCCTCGATGGCGCTCGCGGTCGGCGGCGGCGCATTGACGGGCATCGTCAACGGGGTGCTGATCGCGAAGCTGCGGGTGAGCGATTTCATCGTGACGCTCGGGATGCTCGGCGTCCTCAACGGTCTCGCGCTCATCGTCACGAACGGTCAATCGATCACCGTCAATAGTACGTTCCTGCAGAACCTCGCGCTCGGCTCGCTCGGGCCGATCCGCTACGTGATCCTCATCGCGTTCGTCGTCGCGCTCATCGCGAGATTTCTCTTCCTCGACACGTCGTTCGGGATGCGCGTGCTCGCGACGGGCGGCAATCGCGACGCCGCGCGCAACATGGGGATCCCGGTCGACGCGCTGCGCATCGCGGTCTACGCGATCGGCGGCGCGCTCGTCGGCCTCGCGGGGATCTTGCTCGTCGCACGCACCGGCGGATCCGATCCGTCGCTGCAGACCTCGCAACTCCTGAGTTCGATCGCCGCGGTCGTGCTCGGTGGCGCGAGCCTCTTCGGCGGCCGCGCGTCGATCGTCGGGACGGTCGCGGGCGCGCTGCTGCTCACCGTGCTCCTCAACGGATTCACGCTCATGCAAGTCAGCGAATACTATCAGCCGATCGCGGTCGGCGTCGTCGTGATCGCCTCGGCGGTCCTGAGCCGGTTGCAGCGATGAGCGCCGACGCGTCGCCCCTCGCGCCCGTCTTCGAAGTCGATGACGTCACCAAATCGTTCGGCGCCGTCGCGGCGTTGCGCGGCGCGACGCTGCGCTGTCTGCGCGGCGAAGTGACGGCGCTCGTCGGCGACAACGGCGCCGGCAAATCGACGCTCGTACGCTGCATGACGGGCGTCCATCGCCCCGACGGCGGCACGATGCGCTTCGAGGGTCGCGAGGTGAGCTTCACGTCGCCCGAGGACGTGCGCGAGCTCGGGATCGAGACGGTCTTCCAGGATCTCGCGCTCGTCGAAGATCTTACCGTCTGGCAGAACATGTACCTCAATCGCGAGCTCGGCCGCGGCCGCGGACCGTTCCGCCTCCTCGATCGCAAAGCGATGGCGGCTGGTGCGAAAAAAACGATCGAACGCCTGCTCGTCAACATGCCGCCCGTCGAAGCGAAGGTACGCAAACTCTCGGGCGGTCAGCGGCAATCGATCGCGATCAGTCGCGCGGTGAGCTGGGGCTCGTCGCTCGTGATCATGGACGAACCGACGGCCGCGCTCGGCGTTCGCGAAACGGCGGGCGTCGAGGAACTGATCGTCCGTTTGCGCGGCGAGGGGATCGCGCAGTTGATCATCAGCCACGATCTCGATCAGGTGATGCGCATCTCCGACAGCATCTGGGTGATGCGTCAGGGTCGCACCGTCGCACACCTCCGCACGCGCGAGACGAGCAATCAGGAAATCGTCGCCGCGATCACCGGGCTCGAACACGGCAAGCCCGCGTGAGTTTCGACGTCTTCGTCGTCGGATCGATCAATACGGATCTCATCGTGACGGTCGAGCGCCGGCCGAAACCGGGCGAGACGCTCGCGGGCTCCGATCTCACGACGGCGCCGGGCGGCAAAGGCGGCAATCAGGCATCCGCGATCGGACGGCTCGGCGGCCGCGCGGCACTCCTCGCGCGCGTCGGCAACGACGAACGCGGCGCGGCGCTACGCGCGTCGCTCCGCGCGAACGACGTCGATGATCGGTATCTGCTCTCGACGCCGGAGAACGCGACCGGGAGCGCGATCATCACGATCACGCCCGACGGCGAGAATACGATCGTCGTCAGCCGCGGGGCGAACGCGCGCGTCTCGATCGCCGACGTCGATGCCGCCGCGGGCGATCTCCGCGCGTCCAAGGTCGTGCTCGCGCAGCTCGAATTACCGCTCGATGTCGTCGCGCATGCGCTGTCGCTCGCGGCGCGTAGCGGCGCGCGCGCGATCCTCAACGCTGCGCCCGCGCACGCGCTCCCGCGCGACCTGCTCGCGCTGCTCGATCCGCTCGTCGTCAACGAACACGAAGCGGGCGCACTACTCGAAGAGAACGTCACGGCCGAGGGCGCGAACGACGCCCTTCGTGCGCTCGCCGCGCTCGGTGCCCGCTCGGTCGTCATCACGCTCGGCGCCGAGGGCGCCGCGAGTCTCGACGCCGCGGGCGAAGCGGCGCGCGCGCGTGCGCCGCGGACGGAGGTCGTCGACACGACGGGCGCGGGCGACGCGTTCGCGGGTGCGCTCGCGCTCGAACTCGCGCGCGGTGTGCAACTCTCGGGCGCGGTCGAACTCGCCGTGCGCGCCGGCTCGTTCGCAGTGCGAAAGTACGGTGCTCAAGCATCGCTCCCCGCACGAACGGATCTGGACCTCGGATGAAACGCACCGGTATCCTCAACGCGCAACTCGCGGCGGCGCTCGCGCGCCTTCGCCACACCGATACGTTCGTCGTCTCCGATAGCGGGCTGCCGGTGCCGCCGGAGATCGAGACGATCGACCTCGCGGTCGTGTACGGCGTGCCGTCGTTCGAAGTGGTCGTGCGCGCGATCCTCGCCGAGATCGTCGTCGAAGCGGCATACGTCTCCGAGCCGATCGCCGAATACAATCCCGACTGCCTCGCGCTTCTTCGCGAACTCTATCCGAACGTCGAGGCGATCGATCACGATGATCTCAAGAACCGCGTCTCGGCGGCGTCGTTCGTCGTTCGCACGGGCGAGGCGAAACCGTTCGCCAACGCCGTCTTCCGCGCGGGTGTGCCGTTCTTCACGTAATTCCCGGCCTTCGCCGGGAACGATTCCGACGGCGAGCCGGGAAAGGCTGACGTACAATTCATGAGATCGCACGACGTTCGCGTTCACCCGTCTCGCGACGCCTTGCCGCGCGAGGAGCAACTCGCGTGGAAGATCGCGCAGGTCGCAGCCGATGCCGTGCCGCTCGACGACGACGTCGTCGCGATGATCGGGAATCGCATCGTCGACAACGCCGCCGTCGCCGCCGCATCGCTCGCGCGCCGGCCCGTCGCAAGCGCTCGCGCGCAAGCCCTCGCGCACCCGGTCGGTCTCGGGGCGACGGTCTTCGGCATCGATGCCGGGCACCGCGTCTCGCCGGAATGGGCCGCGTGGGCGAACGGCGTCGCCGTGCGCGAGCTCGACTTTCACGATACGTTTCTCGCCGCCGACTACGCGCATCCGGGCGACAACATCCCGGCCGTACTCGCCGTCGCGCAGCATTGCGGCCGAAGCGGCACGGATCTCGTGCGCGGCATCGCGACCGCCTACGAGATTCACGTCGCGCTCGTCAAGGCGATCTGCCTGCACGAGCACAAGATCGATCACATCGCGCATCTCGGTCCGTCGGCGGCCGCGGGGATCGGAGCGGCGCTCGGACTTTCGACGGAGATCGTCTATCAGGCCGTGCAGCAGGCGCTCCACGTGACGACGACCACGCGTCAATCGCGCAAGGGCGAGATCTCGAGCTGGAAGGCGTATGCGCCCGCGTTCGCCGGAAAGATGGCCGTCGAAGCGGTCGATCGCGCGATGCGCGGCGAGGGCGCGCCCT
>CAZZYZ010000090.1:0-11880 GCA_964658425.1 Vulcanimicrobiota bacterium
GACGTCTCGCGCTATTTCGAATCGGTTCGGCGGTTCTACCGGCCTTTCGAGAGCGAGATGCGCGCGGGCTCCTCGGACGTCTACGAACACGAGATGCCGGGTGGCCAGTACACGAATCTGCGCGAGCAGGCGCAGGGGATGGGCCTCGGCGAGCGCTGGCCCGACGTCACGCGCGCCTACGCCGAGGTCAACGCGATGTTCGGCGACATCGTCAAGGTGACGCCGACCTCGAAGGTCGTCGGCGATATGGCGATCTTCATGGTCGGCAGCGACCTCGCGCCGGAGCAGGTCATGGATCCCGCGGTCGACGTCGCGTTCCCGCAATCCGTCGTCGATTTTTTCATGGGCTATCTCGGCCAGCCGCCCGGCGGCTTCCCCGAGGCGCTGCAAGCGAAGGTGCTCGCGGGGAAGGCGCCGCTGCTCGAACGGCCGGGAGCATCGCTCGAGCCCGCCGATTTCGGCGCGCTGCGCGCGGAGGCCGAACGGCTCGTCGAACGCCCGCTCACGGACGACGAGTTCGCATCGTACCTGATGTACCCGAGCGTGTTCGTCGAGTTCGCGAAGCATCTCGAGAGCTACGGGAACGTCGAGGTGCTTCCGACGCCCGTGTTTTTCTACGGCATGGACGTGATGCACGAGCTCGACATCGAACTCGAGCGCGGCAAATCGCTCGCCGTTCGCTACGCCGCGCTCGGCGAACCGAACGATCGCGGCGAGCGGACCGTTTATTTCGACCTCAACGGCCAGCCTCGGCCGATCGTGGTGCGCGACGCGCGCCTCGCTTCTTCGGCGGCCGCGACCTTGAAAGCGGAGCCGGGGAACGCGCATCAGATCGGTGCTCCGATGCCGGGCCAGATCGTGAAGGTCAACGTGTCGGAGGGACTCGCCGTCCATCGCGGGGATGCGGTTCTCACGATCGAAGCCATGAAGATGCAAACGGTCGTGCACGCGTCGATCGACGCGACGGTCGGGAACGTCCTCACCCGCGTCGGGGCCCGAGTCGCGGCGGGCGATCTGCTCGTCGAGCTCGCGTAGGGCGCCGGCCGATGGGGCTGGGAGCGGCCTATGGCGAGGGGGGCTATCCGTGTCGATACTAAAGGGGTCATGATCGCGAGACGGCCATTTCGATGATCCGAAAGAGCGATGCCGCGCTCGATGCGTGGTTTCGCTTCGCCGATGCCGTTCCGGCGCCGCTCTTCGTCGCTGCGGCGTCGGGTTCGGTCGTCGCCGTGAACGCGAGTTGGCGTGCGCTCTTCGGCGAGCCGATCCCCGGGATGCCCTGGTTCGCCGCGCTGCATCCCGCCGACGGCGCGGGCGCCGCGCGCGATTGGCTCGCCGCGGTCGCGTCGCGCGAGCCTTTCGACGCTCATCTCCGCTTCCGGCGTCGTACCGGCGGCGTCGCGTGGGCGCACGTTCGCGCGGCCGTCGAGGACGACGAACGCGTCGAGCGCTTCTTCGGCATCGTCGAGGATACGGACGGCAGCCGGCGCGCCGAAGACGAGATGCGCGCGATCCTGCGGTCGATGCCGCAGATCGTCTGGACGGCCGACGCGTCGGGCTCGATCGATTGGTACAACGAACGCTGGTACGAATACACGGGTCAGACGCGGGCGGAGGCGGCCGGCTGGGGCTGGCAGGCCGTTCACCACCCCGAGGACTTTCCGTCGGTCATGCAGCGCTGGCCGCATTCGATCGCGACGGGCGAACCGTTCGAGATGGAGTTTCGCCTGCGCGGCATGGACGGGCGCTTCCGCTGGTT
The DNA here is from genome assembly GCA_964658425.1 of Vulcanimicrobiota bacterium. Classification (GTDB taxonomy): domain Bacteria; phylum Vulcanimicrobiota; class Vulcanimicrobiia; order Vulcanimicrobiales; family Vulcanimicrobiaceae; genus CAZZYZ01. The sequence goes on from CAZZYZ010000090.1 coordinate 1,760, forward strand.
CCTCACGCGCATCCAGCCGGTCCGCGACGACGCGGGCGAGATCGTACGCTGGTACGGCTCGAACACCGAGATCGAGGAACAAGTCCGCACGATCGCGCGGACGCAGCGCATCTCCGAGACGCTGCAGGACGTCTTTCTGCCGACGTCGCTGCCGCAACCGAGCGACGTTCGTTTCGATGCGATGTACGTCTCGGCGGAACGGGGATCGCTCGTCGGCGGCGATTGGTACGATGCTTTCGAGTTGCCCGACGGCCGGCTCGCGTTCTCGATCGGGGACGTGATGGGCCACGGCCTCGCGGCATCGGTGACGGTCGGCCGGCTGCGGCAGGCGATCTTCACGCTCGCGTTCGACGAGGACGATCCGGCGGTCGTGCTTTCGAAGCTCAACAACGTCTTGCGGCGTCAGGAGGAGACGATCGCGACGGCGATCGTCGGATTCGTCAGCCACGATCGACGAACGATCCGCTACGCGAACGCGGGCCATCCGCCGGCGATCGTCGCGTCCCCCGGGGAGGCGCCGACGTTTTTGGAGTACGGCGATGTCCCGCTCGGCGTCCTCGACGGTCTCACGCTCGCGACCCGCGAGATCGCGAACGTGAAGCTCGGGACGCTCGTCGTGCTGTACACGGACGGGATCACCGAGTTCGCGCGCGACATCGATGCCGCCGAAGAGAAATTGCTCGCCGCCGTCGCGTCTCGCGTCGGCGACGTGACGTCGGCCCGGCCGGCGCGCACGATCCTCGCGGAGGTCCTCGGCGGCGGCGTCCCGAGCGACGATGCGGCGCTGCTGTTCATGCAGTTCGACCGCGTCGCCGCCGACGTTCGCGAGGCCGACGACGCCGCGCAGCTCTCGCGGAAATGGCGCTACCATTCGAGCGACTCGCGAAGCGCGATGGAGATTCGGCGAACGGTGATCGCCTATTTGCGGCGCATCGCGCTCCCCGAGAGCGAGCTCGGCGACGCGGAACTCGTGCTCGGCGAACTGCTCGCGAATACGGTCGAGCACGCTCCCGGACTCGTCGAGATCGATCTGGATTGGAGCGGGCGCCGCCCGCGATTGATCGTCTCGGATTCGGGCGATGCGATCGAGACGAACGTCGCCGGGCTGCCGGACGATCCGTTCGATGAGAACGGGCGCGGGCTCTATCTCGTGCACGCGCTCGCGCGCGATATCGATACGTCGCCCGCGCCGGACGGCGGCAACTGCATTCGGTTCACGCTCGATATCGACCGGGGCGAAGAGCCCGTTCGCGAAGGCGCCCCCTAAGAGCGTCGCGCGCGCCGCCGTCGAACGATGCGGCATGCAATCGAAATGGGTCGACCTCGACGTCACCGGTGAGAAGATGCCGGCGTATCTCGCCGAGCCGAGCGGACCGGCGCTCGGCGGCGTGATCGTGATCCAAGAGATCTTCGGCGTCAATGACGATATGCAACGTATCGCGGACCTACTCGCGGCGCAGGGGTTTCTCGCGATCGCGCCCGCGATGTTCCATCGCACGGATCCGCACTTCGATGCGACGCACGATATGGCGGGCATCGGAAAAGGCCTCGCCGCCGCGGGTCCGCTCACGTTCGAACAGATCGAAGCCGATCTCGCAGCCGCGGCCGGTCATCTGCGTTCGCTGCTCGGCGCGGGCGCACGCGTCGGCACGTGGGGATTCTGTTTTGGCGGCTCGGTCGCGTATCTCTCGGCATCGCTGCCGTTCGTCGATGCGGCGGTCTCTTTTTACGGCGGCCAGATCGCGAAATCGATGTCGCCCGCTCGCCCGGCGACGATCGTCGCGACGAACGAGATTCACGCGCCGCTGCTCCTCGCATTCGGCGGGAAGGATGCGAGCATCCCCGCCTCCGAGATCGCGCTGGTTCGCGAGGCGCTCGAGAAGGCGAACGCGAGCTTCGATCTGCGGGTTTACGCGGAAGAAGATCACGCGTTCTTCCGCAAGGGCCCCGAAGGCAACGACGGCTCGCGAGAGGTCTGGCCCGTGGTCGAAGCGTTTCTCAAGAAAAATGTAACCGCCTAACGAATAGGCTACGGCTCCGGCCAGCTCGGGGCGGTGGTTGCGTAAAGGGCGAGATCCCAGAAGCGGCCGTGGAGCGCGTGGGCGCGCGAAAGCGTGCCCTCGTGGGTGAAGCCGAGACGTTCGGCGACCGCTCGACTGCGCGCGTTCTCGACGGCGCAGCGGATCTCCAAGCGCTCGAGTGCGAATCGCCGCAGCGCGTGCGTCGTGAGCGTTCGCGCGGCGGCCGTCATGATGCCGCGATTGCGTGCGAACGGCGCGAGCCAATAGCCGAGTTGCGCGCTGCGATTGCCCCAATCGAGCTCGTGCAACCCGATCGCGCCGACGATCGCTCCGGCCTCGCGGATCGCGAAGTCGAACCCCATCCGGCTCTCGAATTGCGCCTCCGCGTATTGTGCGTACCGCCTCGCATCGGCGACCGTCCGCGTCGCGTCGATCCAACCGAGCCACTCGCGCAGCGCGGGCCGCTCCGCTTCCAAGAGTGCGAACATCTCGGCCGCGTCGCTCGCGCAGCGCGGCACGAGCGAGATCGTCGCCGACACGTCGAGCGGCGCGGTGCCGAAGTTCACGACGGCACGCCTTCGCGGAGGAGCATCTCCTCGTAGATCCGATCGACGTCGGCGAGCGTATCGATCTCGCTCGCGCGTTTATCGGGCCGCAGCCGCACGATCCGCGGAAAGCGCAGCGAATAGCCGCTCCCGTGCAGCGCGCTCTTCTGCACGACGTCGAACGCGATCTCGATGACGATCGCCGGCTCGACCGCGAGCGTGCGTCGGTCGGCCGTGTCGAGCCGGTTGGCGAGAAACCACGTCGTCATCTCGGTGATCTCGGCATCGGTGAGTCCGCTGTACGCCTTTCCGATCACGGCGAGTTCGGCGTCGTCCGCCGCGCGCCGAACCGCGAAGGTATAGTCCGAAAGCATTTCGCGCCGCCTGCCGTGGCCCCATTCGACCGCGACGACCACGACGTCCAGCGTCGAGAGCTCGCGTTTGAGTTTGAGCCACCACTTCCCGCGCCGGCCCGGCGCGTACGGTGCGTCGGTCCGCTTGAGCATGAGGCCTTCGCTGCCGCGAGCCCGCGCCGCATCGAAGATCTCCGCGATCCGCTCGGACGTCGCGCCGGTCTCGAGCGTCGACCACGGCGCGAGGGCGAGCGACTCGCTCGGCCGCACGAGCTCCGGCAGTGCGGTGCGGCGCTCGACGAGCGGCTCGTCCAGAAGGAATCGGTCGCCGCTCGCGAGCGCGTCGAACACGACGAACGTCACCGGGATCTCGCGTTGCAGATCGGCCGTCGGCGCGACGCGCTGCAGCCGCGGTTGCAGATAGCGGAACGGCAGCACGAGGTCATCGCGCCGGGCGACGATCTCCCCGTCGAGGATCGCGTCGGGTCCGTTCTCGAGGGCCGTCACGAGCTCCGGAAACGCGAACGAGAGATCGCTGAAGGTGCGGGAGAAGAGTCGTGCCCGGCCGCCCGTCACGTGCGCCTGCGCGCGGATCCCGTCGTACTTGTCCTCGACGAGCCACGTGCCGGCGGAGAGCTCGCGGTACGACGATCCGAACGCGAGCGGCGACGCGAGCATGAAGCCGATCGGCGCGCCGTAGCGGATCGCGACGGCGTCGAGCTCGCCCGCGCGTGCGGCGGCTGCGACCTCACCGACGTCGCCCGCGGCCATCGCGGCACGCCGGACGAGGTTCGGCTCGCGCTCGAACGCGCTCGCGATCGCGTCCAGGACGAGCCCTTCGCGCAGCCCGATCCGCAAATCGCCGAGGAGGATCTTCGCGATGTAGGCGGCTTCGCGCGGGTCGGTGCACGCGCGGAACGCCCGTTCGCAGAGCGCGGTGCGACGCTTGCCGGCGGACTTGCCCTTCGCGGAGGCGATCTCGTCGAGCAGCGATCCGAACGCCGCGGGGGTCAGCGTCTCCGCGAAGAGGCCGAGCCGTTGCGCCGGGCGGACGATCCGCGCGATCGCGTCGCCGAGGTCGCCCGTCGCCCGGTACGCCTGGGCGAGCGCGAGGTCTTCGGGATCCCACACGATCCGGGCCGCGTCGAGCAACGTTCTGCCGCCGATCGCGATCTTACGATCGTCGTGGGACGGCAGCGGATTTCCGCTCACGAACCGCGCGGCCGAACGCAGATTCGGGGTATCGAGCGAAACGAAATACGCTGCCAGCCGTTGGATCTTTGCGGTCTTTGCCGCGAGGGCAGACACGGCGTCGCACGTTCGCGCGAACTCGATCACGAACGTCGCGTCCGATCTTCACGAGGTAAAATGGTTAGCGCTCTCTCCCGGTCGTCGTCTCGCAGCTTCGCGCTCGTCGTCGCGTTCACGTTCGCCGCCGCGATGCTCCTCGCTTCGCCGCGCGAGGCGCGAGCCGCGAACGTGCCGACGCCCGCGCTCGCCGCCTTCGCGCGCGTCTGGGCGACGGTCGACGATTACCGCGCCACGGTGACCGATCAGGAGCGCAGCAACGACGGCGCCCAAACGACCGAAACGACCTACGACTTCCGCTTCAAGAAGCCCGACCTCGCGCGCATCGACGTGATCGCGGGCCGCAATCGCGGCGGCGGCGCCACCTATCACGGCGGAGATTCGCTCGTCGGTCATACGGGCGGGTTCCTCTCGGCGATCAAGATGTCGATCCCGCTCTCGGATGCGCGCGCGAAGTCGCTGCGCGGCGGGACGATCGATCAGTCGTCGTTCGGCCATCAGCTGCGCGAGATGCTCGAGACGCCGGGCGCGCTCACGGAGTCGTCCGGCCCCGATGCGACGACGTCGGTCACGCTCGTGCCGAAGGCCACGTTGCCGGACGGGGTCACGCGGCTCGTCCTGGACATCTCCAATGCGAACCACCTCCCGGTCGCGCTGCGCCAATACGTCGGCGATCTACTCGTGAAGGCCGAGACGTTCCACAACGTGCAGCCCAACGTCGGACTCGCGGACGGCGACTTTTAGGCGACGTTCAGGCGACGTTTAAAAGAGCGCGAGCTGCGGGTTGCTCTCGAGATACTCGGCGTCGATGCCGAGGCGTTGGAGGCGATGCGTGAAATCGCGCCAGCCGTGATTGAGCAGCACTTTCTTCGGCTGCGCGAGCTCGATGTAGCGTAGTAGCGACGGGAAATCGGCATGATCGGAGAGCGGGAATCCCGCGTCCGTGCCGTGCCGGTAATTCGTGCCGGTGCCGACGACCCAGCCGGTGAGCGACGCCGTGCGCACGATTTTGCCGCGCACGGCCGCCGGGAGCGTTTTCCCCGAGGGTGGCCACAGCAGGACGCGCGCGCCGTCGAACGTCTTCGCATCGTATCTTTCGTAGGGAGGCATCGGGACGCCCGACTCTTCGTAGACCGCGGCCATCGAGGCGATCGCACCGTGCGCCGCGAGCGGCAGGCCGGCGTTGCCGAGGATCGCCATCGCCTCCTGCGCCTTCCCGAGCGAGTACGCGTAGAAGATCGGGACCGTCCCATCTTCGAGGGCGCGTCGCGCCCACGCGACCATCGCGCCCGCGACCTCGGCTCGCGGCGGGAAGACGTATTGCGGCCGGCCGTAGGTGCATTCCATCAGCACGACGTCGCAGCGCTTGACCTCGGGCGGCTCGGCCGTCAGCGACGGCTCGAGTTTGAAATCGCCCGTGTACACGAAGCGCCCGGCCTCGCCCTCGATCATGAGCTGTGCGCTGCCGAGCACGTGACCGGCCGAGTACAGCGTGAGCTCGTGTTCGCCCGAACGCCAAGGTTCGTTGTATTCGTGGGTCTCGAAGGTGTACTCGACCCCCTCGCGCTTCCCGAAACGGAGCGCGCACACGCGCGCATTGGCGCTCGTCGTCACGACGGTACCGTGCGGCCGCGCGTGATCGGAGTGGCCGTGCGAGACGTAGCAGCGGGACCGCGATCGCATCGAATCGATCCACAGATCGAGCTCGGCGACGTACAGGGATTTCTCGGCTATCGAAAACATCGGGAGGGGAACGCACGTTCGCCGCAACGTCCGCGCCCGGCCTGCGGTCTCATAGGCGACCGCCGAGGAGAGATCACATGGCACGCATTTACGATAATCTCGCCGACACGTTCGGGAACACGCCGCTCGTCAAGCTTCCGCGCTTGAACAAGGGGTTGCCCGGGACGGTGCTCGTGAAGATGGAATCCAAGAACCCAGCCGGGAGCGTGAAAGACCGCATCGGCGTCGCGATGATCGAGGCCGCCGAACGTGACGGTCGCTTGCGACCCGATACCGTCATCATCGAACCGACGAGCGGCAACACGGGCGTCGCGCTCGCGTTCGTCGCCGCGGCCAAAGGCTATCCGATCATTCTGACCATGCCCGAGACGATGACGATCGAGCGCCGCAATCTGCTCAAGGCATACGGCGCGCAGCTGGTGCTGACGCCCGGCGCCGACGGCATGAAGGGTGCGATCGCGAAAGCGAACGAAATTCGCGACTCCAATCCCGGCAAGTATTTCATGCCCGGACAGTTCGAGAATCCGGCCAATCCCGAGATCCATCGCCGCACGACGGCCGAGGAGATCTGGCGCGATACCGACGGCGCGGTCGACGTGTTCGTCGCCGCGGTCGGCACCGGCGGCACGCTGACCGGCGTCTCGGAAGTGCTCAAGGAGCGCAAGCCCGGCACGATCTCGGTCGCGGTCGAGCCCGACGCGTCGCCCGTCCTCTCGGGCGGGACGCCGGGGCCGCACAAGATCCAAGGCGCGGGTCCGGGGTTCATCCCGAAGAACCTCAACACCGAGATCTACGACGAGATCATCCGCGTGACGAACGACGAGGCGATCGATATGGCCCGCCGCGCGGCGCGCGAAGAGGGGATGCTGCTCGGCATCTCCGGCGGCGCGAACATCTTCGCGGCGCTCAAGCTCGCGGCACGGCCCGAGATGGCCGGCAAGACGATCGTCACGATCGGTTGCGATACGGGCGAGCGCTATCTCTCGAACCCGGTGTTCGCCGAACAAGACGCGCAGGTCGTCGAACCGGCCCTCGTTTGAGCCGTTGACCCGTCGATGAACGTCTGATGAAAACGTCGCCCCTCGGCGGCGTTTTCTCGTTCCGGCTCCGTCGTATCACGGTACGTACGCGCGATCCCATTTCATGCGATAGAAAGCGACTGCTCGTGTCCACTCTTCTCGGACGGTCCTCGGCGATCGTCGCCCTCGCCGCGCTCCTCGGCGCCGCCCAGCAGCCGGTCACGGGCGTCGCGCCCGCCGGTGCGGGCGACGTCACGCGCGCCACGCTCGGCAACGGTCTGCGCGTCGTCATCGTGCGCGATCCGCTCGCGCCGGTCGCGACCGTCTACGATAATTATCTCGTCGGTGCGAACGAAACGCCGGCCGGTTTTCCCGGCATGGCGCACGCCCAAGAACACATGGCATTCCGCGGCTGCACGGACGTCAGCGCCGATCAGACGGCCGCGATCTTCGCGCAGCTCGGCGGTGAAGATAATGCCGATACGCAGCAGAACGTCACGCAATACTTTACGAGCGTAGCGAATACGCAGTTGCCGGTCGCGCTCGCCGTCGATGCCGCGTGCATGCGCCACATCGACGACGCGCAAGATCAGTGGGCGCTCGAGCGCGGCGCGATCGAACAAGAGGTCGCCGCCGACAATTCCAATCCGACGTATAAGGCGTTCGCGAGATTGACCGCCGATATGTTCGCCGGGACCCCGTACGCCCACGATGCGCTCGGCACGCGCGAATCCTTCGATAAGACGACGGGCGCGCTGCTCGGAAAATTCGCGACCGATTGGTACGCACCCAACAACGCGATCCTCGTGATCGCGGGCGACGTCGATTCGAAAGCGACGCTCGCGACCGTCGAGCGATTGTACGGTTCTATCCCCAGCCGGACGATCGCGAAGCATCCCGCGATCGATCTCCAGCCGGTCAAGTCGGAGTCGTTCTCGATCGATAGCGATCTGCCGTACGGGCTCGCGCTGATCGGCTATCGTCTGCCGGGTTCGGACGATCCGGACTATGCGGCGTCGCAGATCCTCGGCGACGTGCTCGCGAGCCAGCGCGGCGATCTCTATGCACTCGTCCCCGCGAATAAGGCGCTGGAGGCGACCTTTCAGTACGCCGCGCAGAACACGAAGGCGAGCCTCGGCATCGTCGTCGGCGTCGTCCCCGTCAACGCGAGCCTGCCGGCGATCGACGCGACGCTCGCGAGTACCGTCGCGAAGACGCTCGCGGACGGCGTCCCGCCCGATCTCGTCGATGCCGCGAAACGCAGCGAGATCGCGCAGGCCGAGTACGCGCGTAATTCGATCGGCGATCTCGCCTCGTCGTGGGCGGAAGCGCTCGCCTCCGAAGGCCGCACGAGCCCCGACGACGACATCGCGGCGCTCGCGAAGGTCACCGTCGCCGACGTCGACGCCGTCGCGCGCAAATACTTGCGGCCCGAACTCGCGGTCACGGCGAATCTCGCCTCGAAACCGTCGGGGAAGGCCGTGACGTCCAAGACGTTCGGCGGCGGCGAATCGCTCACGTCGGCGCCGAACAAGCCCGTCGTCCTGCCCGACTTCGCGAAGAGCATCCTCGGGCCGGTCGTCGTCCCGAAATCGACGCTCGCGCCGACGGACGAGACGCTGCCTAACGGTATCCGGCTCATCGTGCAGCCCGAGACGATCAGCGATACGGTCACCGTCTCCGGAACGATCGAGAGCAGCGAATCGCTGCAGGCGCCGCGCGGGAAGGACGGCGTCGGCGGGATCCTCGACGATCTGCTCTCGTACGGCACGACCTCGCTCGATCGCCTCGCCTATCAAAAAGCGCTCGACGACATCGCCGCGCAAATTTCGACCGGTACGTCGTTCTCGTTGCACGTGCTCAAACCGCATTTCGATCGCGGCATGGAGCTGCTCGCGAGCGACGAGTTGCATCCGGCGCTTCCGTCGGCCGCCTTCGCGGTCGTCAAGGCGCAGGCGATCGGTGCGCTAACGGGTGAGATCCGGAGCCCGAGCTACCTCACCCGCCTGGCCGTCGACAAGGCGCTCTTTCCGGCGAACGATCCGGGTTTGCGGCGGGCGACGCCGGCCGGGCTCGGAGCGCTCACGCTCGCCGACGTCTCGGCGTTCCACGATCGCGTCTACCGGCCCGACATGACGACGATCGTCGTCATCGGCAACGTGACGCCGGCCGAAGCGAAAGCAACGGTCGTAAAGTATTTCGGCGATTGGCACGCGACCGGGCCGAAGCCGAGCGTCGACCTCCCGCGCATCCCGAAGAATAGCGCGGCGGCGGCGGTCGTCCCCGATGCGAGCCGCGTGCAAGATCAGACCGAGCTCATCGAGACGGTGAACGTCGACCGGACGAGCCCCGATTACTATCCGCTGCAGCTCGGCGATAACGTGCTCGGCGGCGGCTTCTACGCGACCCGGCTCTATCGCGATCTGCGCCAGAAGGCCGGCCTCGTCTACAACGTGAGCAACACGTTCCAAGCCGGGAAGACGCGCTCGATCTACGCGGTGAGCTACGGCAGCGATCCGCCGAACGTCTCGAAGGCGCACGCGCTCGTCGTGCGCGATCTGCGCGACATGCAGACGACGAACGTGACGCCGGGCGAACTCGCGCAAGCGAAGGCGATTCTGTTGCGCAAGATCCCGCTCGCGGAGTCGAGCGAGGATGCCGTCGCGGGGATGCTCGGCGGCTACGCGCTCGCGGGCCTGCCGCTCGACGAGTCGTATCGCTCGGCCGTCATCTACGAGGGTCTCACCGCGGACCAGATCCGCAATGCGTTCGCGAAGGACGTGCGGCCGAGCGACTTCGTGCAGGTCGTGCAAGGTCCCGATCCCGGCTGAGCCCGGGCCGCGCTCGATCGGCGTCCCGTGCGTGTGCGTCACGCGCGGGGCGCTCGTCGAGTCGGTCCACGCGGCCGCCGCGTGCGCGGTCTCGGCGAGCGGTCGCGTCGCACTCGCGCTCGGCGATATCGACGCGCCCGTCTACCTGCGCTCGGCGGCGAAACCGTTCATCGCGGCCGAGGTCGTGCGTTCCGGCGCCGCCGAACGGTTCGGGCTGACGCCGCGCGAGCTCGCGGTCGTCGCCGCCTCGCACGGCGGCGAGCCGTTCCACGTCGCCGCCGTCGCGGGGCTGCTCGAGATC
>CAZZYZ010000091.1:0-11480 GCA_964658425.1 Vulcanimicrobiota bacterium
GGCGAGCGCCGTCGCCGTGTGAGTGCCGGTGAAGCGCGAGTGAATGTCGTTTTCGGGATCGATCCCCGCAGCGAGCATCTCCTTCGCCGGGATGAGATGACCCGAGGTCGAGTTGACGTCGCCGAATGCGAAGCGCTTCCCCTTGAGCTCTTTGAGGTTCGCGAGCGACGCGTTCGCGGCGCTTGCGATGAAGAGCGAATGGAACTCGCGATCCGCCGTACGCTGCACGAGCGGGCGCACGCCGTAACGCTCGTGTGCCTTCACGTACGTCAGGCCGCCGAGATATGCGAGATCGGCGCCGCCGTTCCCGAGCGCTTCGACCGTCGCGGCATAATTCGTCGGGATGGTGAGCGCGACCGTCAGCCCTGTCGCATGCTGCAGCATGTCGATGAGGGGCTGCTTCGCGCCGGTCGACGACGAGGTGGTCGCAACTTCGGGAACGACGACGACGCGGAGCGGGCCGGCCGCCCGCGCGCGAAACGGCGAGGCACCGAGCGCGGCGGCCGCGATGCCCGCGCTCGTGGTGACGATGAATCGGCGACGGGATAACGACACGCGAAGACTCCTGAACGATGATCGAAAGTGGGGCGCGTATGAAAGTCGAACGATCGACGATGCCGAAAACGCGCGATCCGAACGTGCGGCTCGAGTTGTTACGCGCGATCGTCGAGTACGTCCTCGCAAATTCGTTCGCGGAACTCTCGTTACGCCCGCTCGGCGCGGCCGTCGGCGTGAGCCCGCGGACGATGCTCTATCACTTCGGTTCCAAGCACGGACTCGTCATGGCCGTCCTCGAGGAAGTCGCGCGCCGGCAGAACGAGCTTCTCGACGCGTGGTACGAGCGCAGCGCCGAACACGATGCCCGCACGCTCCTGATCGGAGCCTGGCAATGGCTCACGGCGCCGCGCCACGACACCCTGCTCCGGCTGCTCTTCGAGACCTACGGTGTCGCGCTGCGCGATCGACGGGCGAACGCGCCGTTCTTACGCGCGACCTCGACCGGCTGGATCGCGCCGTTCTCGCGTGCGCTCGAACGCCGCGGGTTCGCGGCGCCCCGCGCGAGCGCGCTCGCGACGTTACTCGTCGCCGTCGTGCGTGGGCTGTTGCTGGACATGCTCGCGACGGGCGAACGGACGCGCGTCGATCGCGCCTTCCGCTCATTCATCGCCGCGATCGAACTCCCATGAGTGCGGGCGAATCGCTCAGCGGCGCAAGACGCGTTCGATCTTATCGAAGAGGGCGATCATCGTACGCTCGTTGACGTCTTCGAGCCGACGCCACATGAGCCGGCCCTCGGTATCCGAGAGCGTCGCCTCGACGCGATGCGAGAGTTGGATCTTCTTCGCATCGGGCTCGAGATAGAAGCCGTGCGTGCCGTCGAAACCCTCGTTTTTAAATCGCCAGACGATCCGTTCTTCGGGGACCGCATCGTCGAGCACGGCGTGAACGCCGTTGTGCCACTCCTCGGTGACGCCGGGTTCGAGCGGTCCGGCGCTCCGCATGAACGGCTGCGACGCGAACGGCCAGATCGCATCGCCCGACGTACCCATCTCCGAGAGGAGCTGATAGAGGCGGCGCCGCGTCCCTCCGAAGCTTCGCTGGTGTACGACGTGTAACGGAATAGGCATCATCCGTCATTTCACGCGGCGGTCCGATTTTCTTCCGCGAACGCGACGTCTCGATGCGAGATCCGCCAAACGAATGACCCGCTCGCCACAAAAAAAAGTACGCCGCGATCCGGCGCACTCTCTCTCGGCAAACGCTCGATTTCCGAGCCGCCGTACGACGATCGCTACGCTTTGAGCTCGATATCGACGCCCGCCGGAAGATCTAGATGCATCAACGCATCCATCGTCTTCGGCGACGCTTGAAGAATGTCGATGAGCCGCTTGTGCGTCCGCATCTCAAAATGCTCGCGCGATTTCTTATCGACGTGCGGCGAGCGGTTGACGCAAAAGCGATTGATCTCGGTCGGCAGCGGGACGGGCCCGCTGACGAAGGCACCGGTGCGTTTGGCCGTATCGACGATCCGCTCCGCCGACTGATCGAGGACCTTGTGGTCGTACGCCTTGAGGCGGATGCGGATCTTCTGCTTCGCCATCGTTATTTCGCCGGAGGCGTGTCGGTGATCGACGTAACGACGCCGGCCCCGACGGTCCGTCCGCCTTCGCGGATCGCGAAGCGGAGGCCGTCTTCACACGCGATCGGCGTGATGAGTTCGACGTCCATCTGAACATTGTCGCCCGGCATCACCATCTCGACGCCCTCGGGAAGCTTGATCGTCCCGGTCACGTCCGTCGTGCGGAAGTAAAACTGCGGACGATAGTTCGCGAAGAACGGCGTGTGACGGCCGCCTTCCTCTTTCGAGAGGACGTAGACTTCGGCTTTGAACTTCGTGTGCGGCTTGATCGAGCCGGGCTTCGCGAGCACCTGACCGCGCTCGATATCGTTCCGCTCGATGCCGCGCAGGAGCACGCCGATGTTGTCGCCCGCGATACCCATGTCGAGTAGCTTGCGGAACATCTCGATGCCGGTGACGACCGACTTGCGCGCCTTCTCCTGGAGACCGACGATCTCGATCTCTTCGCCGACCTTGACCTGGCCGCGCTCGACGCGGCCCGTACCGACGGTTCCACGACCGGTGATCGTGAAGACGTCTTCGACCGGCATCAGGAACGGACGATCGACCGCGCGTTCCGGCGTCGGGATGTAGCTATCGACCGCATCCATCAGCGCGAAGATCGCATCGGCATCCGGATCGCCACGCTTACCCGACGACGCGAGCGCCTTGGTCGCGGAACCCTTGAGGACCGGCACGTCGTCGCCCGGGAACTCGTACTTCGAAAGCAGCTCGCGCACTTCCATCTCGACGAGTTCGAGGAGCTCCGGATCGTCGACGAGGTCGACCTTGTTGAGGAACACGACGATGAACGGCACGCCGATCTGCTTCATGAGCAGAATGTGCTCGCGCGTCTGCGGCATCGGTCCGTCCGTCGCCGAAACGACGAGGATCGCGCCGTCCATCTGCGCGGCGCCCGTGATCATGTTCTTGATGTAATCCGCGTGACCGGGACAGTCGACGTGCGCGTAATGGCGCTGCGCGGTCTCGTATTCCTGATGCGAGATCGCGATCGTGATGCCGCGCTCTTTCTCCTCGGGCGCATTGTCGATGTCATCGACGTTGCGCTTTTGGATACTCGAATTCTCGGTGGCGAGGCAATTGATAATCGCCGCCGTGAGCGTCGTCTTGCCGTGATCGACGTGACCGGTCGTACCGATGTTGACGTGCGGCTTGCTGCGGTCGAATTTTGCCTTCGCCATACTCTTTAAATGCTTTCCTTATTCCGGTTGATGTGGTGCGAACGGAGGTGTGAGGAGACGCGCATCACGCGTCGGATTTGGCGCCCTTGGCTTTGGAGACGATCTCGGTTTCGACGGATTTGGGAGCCTTCTCGTAGTGGAGAAACTCCATCGTGTACGTCGCTCGGCCTTGCGTGGCGGAGCGCATGTCGGTCGCGTAGCCGAACATCTCCGAGAGCGGGACGTTTGCGGTGATCGTCTGCGCACCGCCGGTGACGTCTTCGCTCGACTGGATCATGCCGCGACGTTTCATGAGGTCGCCGTTGATCCCGCCGAGATAGTCTTTGGGCGTCGTGACTTCGACCTTCATGATCGGCTCGAGGAGGATCGGACCGGCCGCGCGATTCGCTTCTTTGAACGCCATCGAACCGGCGATCTTGAACGCCATCTCCGATGAATCGACGTCATGATAGCTACCGTCGAAGACGGTCGCTTTGAAATCGAGCACCGGATAGCCGGCGAGGACGCCGCTACCCGACGCCTCGCGAATACCTTCGGCGATCGCCTTCTGATATTCTTTCGGGATCACGCCGCCGACGACGCCCCACTCGAAGACGTAGCCGGTGTTCGGTTCGCCTGGTTCGAGGCGAAGCCAGACATCGCCGTACTGGCCCTTACCGCCGGTCTGCCGAACGAATTTCCCTTGCTTTTCGACCTTCTTCGTGATCGCTTCTTTGTATGCGACCTGCGGTTTGCCGACGTTCGCCTCGACCTTGAACTCGCGCTTGAGGCGATCGAGGATGATCTCGAGATGGAGCTCGCCCATGCCGGCGATGATCGTCTGCTGGGTCTCTTCGTCGGTCCGCATGCGGAACGTCGGATCTTCCTGTGCGAGCCGCGACAGCGCCGTGCCCATCTTGTCCTGATCGGCCTTCGTTTTCGGCTCGATCGCTTGCGAGATGACGGGCTCCGGAAAGACGATGTTCTCGAGCAGGATCGGTTGCTTTTCGTCGCACAGCGTATCGCCCGTCCGCGTATCGGTCAGGCCGACGGCCGCGGCGATATCGCCCGCACCGATCGAATCGATATCTTCGCGGTGATTGGCGTGCATCCGTAAGATGCGGCCGATGCGTTCCTTGCGGCCGCTACGCGCGTTATACACGTAGCTGCCCTTTTCGAGCGTACCGGAATAGACGCGGAAATACGTGAGATTCCCGTACGGATCGGTCGCGATCTTGAACGCAAGCGCGGCGAACGGTTGCTTGTCGTCGGGTTGGCGCGTAATTTCGGCGTTATCGTTTTTGGGATCGAGACCCGTGATGATCTTCGCATCGAGCGGCGACGGAAGATAATCGACCACCGCGTCGAGCAACGGCTGAACGCCCTTGTTCTTGAACGCAGACCCGCACAGCATCGGCAGGACGTCGCCTGCGATCGTCGCCTTACGCAACGCCGATTTGAGACGCTCGACCGGGATCTCTTCGCCGCCGAAAAACAGCTCGAGAAGCTCGTCGTCCTGCTCCGCGATCGCTTCGATCAACTCCTGACGCCACTGCTGCGCGAGCGTCTTGAGATCGCCGTCGACATCCGTCGAATCCATCGTCGAACCGAGGTCATCCGTGTAAATGATCTTCTTCATCGTGAAGAGATCGACGACGCCCGCGAACTGGTCTTCGGCACCGATCGGCACCTGGATCGGGACGGCGCGCGCGCCTAAGCGCTCGCGGATCTTCGCGACGCAATTGAAGAAGTCGGCACCCATCCGGTCCATCTTGTTGACGAAGATGATCCGCGGGACTTTGTACTTGTTCGCCTGACGCCAAACGGTCTCGGACTGTGGCTGAACCGCGGCGACCGAATCGAAGAGCGCGACGAGGCCGTCGAGGACGCGAAGCGACCGTTCGACCTCGACCGTGAAGTCCACGTGGCCAGGCGTATCGATGATGTTGATTCGCGTCTCGCGCCACGTCGTCGCAGTCGCGGCGGACGTGATCGTAATGCCGCGCTCTTGCTCCTGAACCATCCAATCCATGGTCGCCGCGCCGTCGTGGACTTCACCGATCTTATGCGTGCGACCGGTGTAATACAGGATGCGCTCGGTCGCGGTCGTTTTACCCGCGTCGATATGAGCGGCGATGCCGATGTTGCGCGTGTGCTCGAGGGGATACTCTCTGACGAGTGCTGCCATAATCCGTTACCAGCGATAGTGGGCGAACGCTTTGTTCGCGTCGGCCATCTTGTGCGTATCTTCGCGTTTCTTGACCGACGCGCCGACGTTGTTCGCCGCATCCATGATCTCGTTCGCAAGCTTCTCTTCCATCGAATGGCCGGGACGTTTGCGGGCGTACTGAATCAGCCAACGCATCGCCATCGCCTGACGTCGGTCGGGGCGGACTTCCATCGGGACCTGATAGGTGGCGCCGCCGACGCGCCGCGGGCGCACTTCGACCATTGGCATCGCGTTGCCGAGCGCCTGGGTGAAGACGTCCATCGGATCGCGCTGGAGCTTCTCGCCGACCATCGACAACGCGGCGTACGTGATCCGCTCCGCGGTCGACTTCTTGCCGGAGAGCATGACCTTATTGATAAAGCGCGAGAGGACTTTGGAATTGAAGCGCGGGTCGGGAAGAATCTGCCGCTTGGGAACGGCTCCTTTACGTGGCATCGATACTCCCTACTTCACTTCTTGACGGAGCGCTTGGCTCCGTACTTCGAGCGTGCTTGTTTGCGATTCGCCACGCCCGACGTATCGAGCGTACCGCGGATGATGTGATAACGGATGCCCGGGAGATCCTTGACGCGACCGCCGCGAATCAGGACGACCGAATGCTCCTGGAGATTGTGGCCGACGCCCGGGATGTACGCGGTCACTTCCTCACCGTTGGTGAGCCGGACACGCGCGACTTTACGGAGCGCCGAATTCGGCTTCTTCGGGGTGATGGTCTTGACTTGCGTGCAGACGCCGCGCCGGAACGGGTTACCGCGAACCTCGAAGGTGCGAAGCGGCAGGTCGGGATGACCCGGCTTCGGCCCGGTCTGCGCGACGCGCAAAGCCGGCGCTTTCACCTTCTTCTCGATCTTGGCACGTCCGGTACGGACGAGTTGACTGATGGTCGGCACGCACTCTCCAAAAGCTACGGGGCGCCTCGAAACCGAAGACGCACGCAAAGTCGGCCTAACCGCGCTAGGCCGGAACCACCGGAGTATATCAGCTTTGCGCTCTCAGCGTCAATGCGAACGTCCCTTGGTTCGGGCATCCGCCCGCCCCGTGCCGGCGTCGAACGCGCTCGGAACGGCGGAGAAACACGGCCCGAAGCCTCGAAAGCTCGCTTCGCAGCCGTCGCGCAAGGCACGATCGCCGAGCTCGGTCAAGCCGAACCGGACGTCGTACTCGCCGACCGGCTCGGACTCATCCAGGTATTCGCGTCCGTCGATCATCGTGAATCTCCCTCGGTCGAACGATGCCAGTCGCATCTGAAGCCACGATACGTCCGTGTGGTGCCTACGTTCTGGCACACTCGAAGCGACCGTGCGCTTTCGGATCGGCCGTCGGCATGAGAAGCACGATGCCGTCACGCAGGTAGCGGCGTGTTCCTACGGTCGCTCGCGCTGTCGTGCCTCATTCTCGCTTCGGGATGTACGCGCGTCGGCCGGATCGTCGATAACGGACAGACCCATCATCCGTGGACCCACCCCGACACGCTGCGAATCGCGATGCTCGGATCGCCGAATACGCTCAATCCGATCCTCTCGACGCAGCAGTTCGAGGCCCAGGCCGAAGCGCTCGCCCTCGATCCGCTGATCTCGCGCGACGGGCACGGCCGCGACGTCCCCATCCTCGCCGCTCGCGTCCCGACGACCGCCAACGGCGACGTCTCGCGCGACGGCTTGCGGATTCGCTATCTCCTACGCCGCGGCGTCGTGTGGCAGGACGGCGCGCCGTTCACGAGTCGCGACGTCGCGTTCACGTGGCAGGCGATCATGAATCCGCGGACCGCCGTCGCGAGCCGTCACGGCTACGACGACGTGCTGCGGGTCGAGACACCGGGTCCGTTCACTGCGGTCTTCGTGCTGCGCCATCCTTTCGCACCGGCCGTCGATACGTTTTTCGCTCCGAGCGATACGCCGCTCGCGATCCTTCCGGCGCATCTCTTGGAGCGCTATTCCAGCCTGGATCGAATCCCGTACGACGCGCTGCCGGTCGGCACGGGACCGTACCGCGTCGTTCGCTGGATCCGCAACGATCGGATCGAATACGAACGGAACGATCGCTATTTTCTCGGGCGGCCGAAGATCGGCCGTATCGTCCTGCACATCATCCCCGACGAGAATACGATCGTCGAGCAGATGCGCGCGCACGAACTCGATTGGTTCGTCGAAGCGACGCCGCGCGTCTATCCGCAGATTCGCGGGCTCTCCAACGTCGCGATCCGGCTCGTCCCGCTCAACGCCAACGAATCGATCCAATTCAACGTCACGAAGCCCCCTTGGTCCGACACTCGACTCCGACGCGCGGTCGGTTTCGCGATCCAGAAATCGGCGCTCGCCGAAAAAGTGACGTTCGGCTCGACGGTTCCGGCGACCGAGGATCTCCCGCCGATCTCGTGGGCGTTCGACCCGCATGCCGGAACCGCGAGACCGGACCCGACCCTCGCCGCAAAACTCTTCGATGCGGCCGGTTGGCATCTGCACCCCGACGGCTTTCGCTATCGGAACGGCCGCCGCTTGACGCTCGAACTCAGTTACCGCAGCGATAGCCTCACCGATCGAAATCTCAGCGTCGTCCTCGCCTCGATGCTCCTCGGCGCCGGGATCGACGTCTCGCTCAAAGGCTACGAAACGAGCCTGTATTTCGGGCCGGTCGGGACCGGCATCCTCGCCGACGGCAGGTACGAGGCGGGGCTCATGCTCTGGTATGCGGGCGTCGATCCCGATAACTCGAGTCAACTCGTTTGCAGCGAACGGCCGCCCGCCGGATATAATTGGGCTCGGTACTGCAACGCCGCTATGGACGCTGCGCAGCGATCGGCGTTGACCCGGTACGATCGCGCAACGCGGATCCGCGCGTACGCGCGAATCGAACGACTGCTCGCGGCCGACGCACCTTTCGTCTACCTGTGGTGGCCGCGACAGATCGAAGCGATCAGCGACGACCTCCACGGGTTCGAGCCCAACGGCGTCATCGAGGACTGGAACGCCTATCGCTGGTCGCTCGAATCGAAAGAGAGAGATTCGGCCCCCTAGCGCATCACGCGAATTGGATCGAGCCTCCGTCGTACGCGGTCTGCGGCGCGTACGGAGCGTAGGTGGACGATTGCCCTCCGAGCGCCACGATCGGCGGGACCGGCGGCGCGTCCGAATGATTGACGAGATATCCGCCGAAATCGACGTTGTCGGCGGAGTTCGTGACGTCGACGCCGCCGTCGCCGTTCGTGCGCATCGTCGTCGAGATCGAGCCGCCGGTTGCATTGCGATCCGAGACGGTGACCGAAGAATCGTCGTTCACCGTGACGCGTTCGCCATCGCCGAGCGAGGTCGACTGACCGCGCTGCAACACGACGTTCGCGCCGTTCTCGACGATGCCGTAGCTACCGTCGCGATTGAACGTCACGCTCGACGCCCCGTTCTGCGTCGTTACGGTCGCGCTCGCGTTGAGCGTCACGCCTTTGGCATCGGGCTGCGTGACCGTCGTCGCGACGTTGTAACCGCCGTCGAAGGAATCCGAGTCTAGGAGATCGGCGTGGCCGGCCATGCTATCCCACGAATTCGAGAGCGTCGCGCCGTTCGCCGTCGTGCCGTGCAGAGAATCGTGCGGATCGCCGACGGAGTTCGCCGTCGCCGAGTTTACGAATCGTTCCCCGGAGCCGCTCGCGCCCGAGGATCCGCTCCCGGAGAACATCTGCGAAAGGTTCGCGAGCGCGCTCTGCAACGTCGAAACGAGCTCGCTCACGAACGTCCCGAAACCACCCGTACTCGAGGTGCCGGAGCCGAAACCGCCGTCCTGACACGCGCCGTTTTGATAGGATGCGCCGCCCTGATACGGATTCGGCCACCCGGCGATCGACCGGATGGCATCGCTCGGGCTCGCGAGCGCTCCGGGAAGAGCGGAGCCGCTGCCGCCCGACCCGTACGGCGAGGCATCCGATACCGGAAAACCGTTCGTGAAGTCCCGTTGATTGATGATCGACATGTTCGCCCGCTCCTACGCTGATAGCTACGTTGCATGCTCTATCACGACGAAGGGGTCCGTGCGAAAGGCACGTGCGTCGAGCGGATCAGGGATCGAGGCGAACGCCCTCGGCGCCCGCGGCGCGCTCCGCCGGCGACGGATCGGCCTCTTCATCGAGATCGAGCTCCATCGCAGCGTCGCCGGCCGCGCGATTCTCGTGTTCGGCGTCGGCGGAAGGCAATTGCTCCGTCCGATCGTGACGCTCGTCGTTCGTATCCATCGCGCTCGTGCTACCCGAGATACGTGGCCACGAAGCCGACGATCGGTTTCGTACGCGCTCGTTCATGGTAGCGCTCCACCCATGAACTCTGGACCACGCTCATCGAAACCGAACTCGAGCACGACGACGGTGCGTTACGCGATCTTCATCGGGATCATCGTCGTCTTGGCGATCGCGATCGGGACGTACGTCGGCCGCCACGCGGAGAACGCGAAGCCGGCGGGCAGCATTACGAGCCCGGCGCCGTAGGCTGCTCGACGTGCTCCGTCTCGCCGTGGCGGGTGTCGGGGGTGGGATCGACGCGCGGATCGTCGCTCGCGCCGCTCCCGGGATCGGCCTCTTGGATCGACTGCGGATCGTCTCCCGGATTTAGCGGGGTGCCTGTTTTCTCACTCATACGTCGTTACGCTCCATGCCTCGTACTGTCGCCAATGCGGTGCGACGCAAACCACGCTGTGACGGCGTGAATTGTTTAACCGGCGCGTCTGGGGGAATCAAGATTTCGCTACAAATATTCGATACTATCGCGCTAGGCGCAGAACGGATGTCGTCATGGGAATTTTGGCATGGATCATCGTCGGCCTGATCGCGGGTCTTCTCGCGAAGATGGTGGTCCCGGGTGAGGGCCCGGGCGGCATCGTCGGCGACATCATCGTCGGGATCGTCGGCGCGTTCATCGGTGGCTTCGTCTTCAATCTGCTCGGCCACTCGTCGGTAAGCGGTATCAACCTCTACTCGATCCTCGTCGCGTTCGTCGGAGCGGTCATCCTCCTCTTCGTCCTGCGCGCCGTCACCGGCCGCCGCGGTGCCGTTTAGCCGAACGAAATCCGACGAAATCGCCTCGGAAGAAAACGGCTGCCTGTGGGCGGCCGTTTTTCTTTCTGGCGCTTGCGGAAAGAGGCCCGTTATGAACGACGATACGCAGCCGATCACCCCGGCCGATCCCGACGATCCGACCGAACTCACGACTCAGGCCGAGGACGAGCCCGCACTGAGCCGACGAGAAGCGCTCGTCGCGGGGATCATCCCCGGCCAGGCCGTGTACGGCGACGACTCGATCGATCCGAACGATCATCGGGATAGCGAACACGCGGGGCCGGGCGAACACCTCTAGCCGGCGGTCCCTATCAGCGCATGCAGCGCCGGGTAGACGAGATCGATGCGCGCTCCCGTCTCCGTCGGATCGATAATGTCATGCCGTTTCGGCAGGCCTTCCAGCACGGTCACGGTGCTTTTCGCGGGGGCGCGGCGAGCGATCCGAATCGCGATCGAACGCGCGGCCGGATTCCCGACCGCGGGTTCGTTCGCGTTGAGTACGAGCGCGAATTCGCCCGCGACGTTCGCCGTCCGTGCGTCGGCGGCGACCGCGCGCCCGAGCGCGATCGAGCGCCCCAAGAGGCGGGTCGGGAAGCAGGGATAGCCGTAACGCGGAACCTGCCCGCGATCGCCGCCCGGGCTCCACGGCACGAAGGCGTTAGGTAGCGTTTGCAACGCCGCCGCGAGCAGCGCGTCGAGCGGTCCTGCGAGCCGGGCGAGCCCGATCAGCGGTGCGATCGAGACGGCGCGATCGATGTCGCTTCGATCGAGCGCGAGGCGAGCCGCGAGGGTCCCACCGAGCGAGAGGCCGGCGACGACGACTCGTTCGCCCGCCCCGGCGGCGACGTCGGTCGCGCGCGCCGCGACGGCGACCATCTGCGCCGACGTCACGCGCGCGATCGAGCGCGTCGCGCG
>CAZZYZ010000092.1:0-11425 GCA_964658425.1 Vulcanimicrobiota bacterium
GCAGCCGCTCGTGCAAGATCTCCGCCGGGATCTCGAGATAGACGCGCAGCGCTCGCCGCGCGAGCAGCGCGCGCGTCGGCGCGTGCGTCACCGCGCCGCCGCCGAGCGCGACGACGCACGGCGGCCCGGCGAGCGCTTCGCTCACGGCGTCGAATTCGAACGCGCGAAAGAGCTCCTCGCCGTGCGATTCGAAGAGCGCCGGGATCGCGCCGTGGCGCGCGACGATCAGCGCGTCCGTATCGAAGAACGCGACGCCGAGTTCGCGCGCGAGATGACGGCCGATCGAGGTCTTTCCGGCGGCCATGAATCCGACGAGGGCGACGTGTTTCGCGAGCGGGACGGGGGGCGCGAGCGGGGCGTCGTTCAGCGCGGCACCGATTCGAAGAGCCGCGCCGCCGCGGCGACCGCGCGCTCGAGATTGTCGCGCGTCTCGGCGATCGAATCACCGCCGAACTTTTCGAGGATCGGGCCCGTGAGCGCGAGCCGGACCATCGCCTCGCCGACGATCGATGCGGCGGGGACGACGCAGACGTCGCTGCGCACGATCGTCGCTTCCGCAACCGCGCCCGCATGCAGATCGACCGACGGCAGCGCCTTCATGAGCGTCGGGATCGGCTTGACGCTCACGCGCAGCGTGATCGGCTGGCCGTTGGAGATCCCGCCCTCGATGCCGCCCGCGCGGTTGGACGGCCGGCCGACGACGCCCCCGTCGAGCGTGAAGACGTCGTGCGCCGAGGAGCCGGGCAGGCCCGCGACGTCGCGCCCCGCGCCGACCTCGACCGCCTTCACGGTCTGCATCGCCATCAGCGCGCCCGCGAGCACGCCGTCGAGCCGCGTGTCGGGCTGACGGTTCGCGCCGACGCCCGCCGGGACGCCCGAGACGCGGATCGTGAAGGCGCCGCCGAGTGTATCGCCCGCCGCTTTCGCCGCGTCGATCGCGGCGATCATCGCCTGCGCGGCGACGGGATCCGGGCAGCGCACGTCGCTCGCGTTCGTCAGCTCCTCGTCGACGTCGCCCGCATCCGGGGCGATGACGGAGCCGATCTGCGAGACGAAGCCCGTCGTCGTGATACCGAGCGCGCCGAGGAACTGCGCGCAGATCGCGCCGAGCGCGACGCGCATCGCCGTCTCGCGGGCGCTGGCGCGCTCGAGCACGTTGCGCAAATCGCGCTGGCGATATTTGAGCGCGCCCGCATAATCCGTGTGACCGGGTCGCGGATTCGTGAGCGGTTCGCCGCCGCCCGTGAGCGGATCCATCAGCGCGCGCACCTTCGGCGTGTCGAAGTCGTTATTGCGCACGAGGATCGCGATCGGCGATCCGAGCGTGACGCCGCCGCGCACGCCCGCGAGAATCTCGATGCGGTCGCTCTCGATCTTCATGCGACCGCCGCGGCCGTAGCCGCCCTGGCGCGCGCGCAGCGTCGCGTCGATCGCCGCGACGTCCAGGGGAAGATGGGCCGGGATCCCGTCGAGGATCCCGACGAGCGCGGGGCCGTGCGACTCGCCGGCCGTGAGGTAGCGGAACATGAGCGTGACCCTTCGTCGCCTCACCCCGCAACTCCAGGCCGCAGGGCACGGCATCGCACGATCGCAAAGGGACGCGCATGCGACCCGTGCCGCGCGTCGACGCGATCGCCCTCGAAACGCGCGCCACGATGCTCGCGAAGCGCGCGATCGAAGCCGGCTCCGAACGCGCCGGGATCGATCTCGCGATCGCGTGCATGGATCTCACGACGCTCGAGGGCACCGACACGCCGGGGAAGGTTCGTGCCCTCTGCGCGCGCGGGATCGCGCCCGGATCCGGGGCGCCGCACGTCGCCGCGATCTGCGTCTATCCGAACCTGGTCGCGACGGCGGCGGCCGCGCTCGCCGGGTCCGGCGTATGCGTGGCCTCGGTCGCGACGGGCTTCCCGGCCGGGCTCATTCCGCTGGAACTCAAGCTCGCCGAGACGCGCGCCGCGATCGACGCGGGCGCGAGCGAGATCGATATGGTGATCGATCGCGGCGCGTTCCTCGCGGGCCGTTACGGCGCGGTTCGCGACGAGATCGCGCGCGTTCGCGAAGCCTGCGGCGAGGCGCGCCTCAAGGTGATCCTCGAGGTCGGCGAGCTCGGCTCGTATGCGGCGATGCGCCACGCTTGCGATCTCGCGCTCGACGGCGGTGCGGACTTCGTGAAGACGGCGACCGGGAAGATCGACGTCTCCTCGACGCCGCCGATCGCACTCGTCCTGTGCGAGGCGCTCCGCGACCACGCGCGCCGGACCGGACGGACGGTCGGCCTCAAACTCGCGGGTGGGATCCGAACCACGAGGATCGCGCTCGGCTATCTCGCGATCGTCTACGAGACGCTCGGCGCCGCATGGCTCGATCCGAGCCGTTTCCGGATCGGCGCCTCCTCGCTGCTCGACGATCTGCTCGTGCAGCGCGAACGCGCGGCGGCCGTCGCGTCGGCAGCGCGCGGATGAGCGCGTTTTCGGAGCTCGCCTACGCACCGGCGCTCGAGCTCGCGTCGGGCGCGGACGTGCGCGCCGCGTACGGCCTCTTCGTCGCCGGGAATTGGGAGAGCGCGGCGACCGGGGCCACGAGCTCCGTCACGAACCCGGCGACCGCGGAGAACCTCGCGACGGTCGCGCTCGCCGGCCCGGCGGACGTCGAACGCGCCGTTCGCTCCGCGCGCCGCGGCTACGACAAACACTGGCGCAAGATGCGGCCGAGCGAGCGCGCGAAGTATCTGTATCGGATCGCTCGCATCCTCGGCGAGCGCTCGCGCGCGTTCGCCGTCGCGCAGACGCTCGAGAGCGGCGTCCCGATTCGTATCGCTTCCGAACGCGGGATCCCGCCGGCCGCCGAAGCGTTTTTCTATCACGCAGGCTGGGCGGACAAACTCGAGTGGGCCGTCGGCCCGACCGAGCGCGCGCGGGCGCTCGGCGTCGCCGCGATCGTGCTCCCGCAGCCGGACGCGCTGCTCGCCGCGGCGCGGCGGATCGCGCCCGCGCTCGCCGCCGGCAACACGGTCGTCGTGAAACCCTCGCCGCTCTCGCCGCTCACCGCGGCCGACCTCCCGCCCGGCGTCGTGAACGTGGTGACGGGCGACGTCGCGACGGGCGCGGCGCTCGTCGAACATCCCGACGTCGACGCGGTCGCCTTCGCGGGGTCGGCCGACGTCGCGCGGGAGCTGCGCCGAGCGACCGCGGGGCTCGCGAAGCGGCTCGACCTCACCCTCGGGGGAAAGACGACGACGCTCGTTTTCGACGACGCGCCGCTCGACGCCGCGATCGAAGGGATCGTCCGGACGATGCTCGCCGGCGGCCGGCTGCTGCTCGCGGAGAACGTTGCGGACGAAGTGCTCGCGGCGCTCGAAGCGCGGTTGCGAACGCTCCGCCACGGCGACCCGCTCGATCGCAATACCGACGTCGGTGCGCTGCGTTCGGCGGGGGCGCGCGAGCGCGTCGAGGCGTTCGTTCGCGGCGGGATCGAGGCGGGCGTGACGCTCGTCTCGGCGCCCTGGACGCCGCCCGACCGCGGGGCATGGTACCCCGCGAGCTTCTTCCGCGACGCGCAGCCGACCCACGACGTGATGCGCGCCGAGGTCCCCGGCCCCGTCCTCGCCGTGGCGACGTTCCGAACGGCGGCCGAAGCGATCGAACGCGCGAACGACCTCGCCTTTCGCGGCGAGACGAGCCTTTGGACGGGCGGCGGCGCGCTCGCGCTCGCCGTTGCGAGCCGTTTGCGGGCGAACGCCGTCCCGTGTAATGCGTCCGCGCGTGCCGATTCCGGCGGACCCGCCGCCTTACGGACGTTTCTCGCGTTATAGGTCCGTCATGAATCGCCGCGCCGAATGGGGTACTCTATCGCCATGCTGACCACGATGCGTCCGTCCCTCGATCGCGAGATGCTGCGGCGGCGATACCTCGCCAATCGCACGCGCACGGCGGATCTGCTCGCGCTGCTCGAGCCCGAAGCGTACTACGAACGGCCGATCGATCTGCGCCATCCGATCGTTTTCTACGACGGTCATCTCCCGGCGTTCAGCCTCAACAAGCTCGTCCTCGAAGCACTCGGGAAGCGGTCGCTCGATCCGGAATTGCAGCGGCTCTTCTACCGCGGGATCGATCCCGCATCGCAGACGGAGGCCGAGCGCCAGAGCATCGCCGCGTGGCCCGATCGGGATCGCGTGCGCGCCTTCACCGCGGCCTGCGATGCGGCCGTCCTCGATGCGTTCGCGACGGCCGATCTCACCGATGCCGATGCATCGCCGCTGCTCGCGCAGGGCGAAGCCGCGATGACGATCCTCGAACACGAAGAGCTCCATCACGAGACGCTGATGTACATGCTCTATCGCCTCCCGTACGAGCGCAAACGCGCACCGCTCGACGTTCCGTCGTACGTCGAATCGGCTCCGGCCGCGACCGGTCGCGTACGCATCGCGGCCGGCACCGCGACGCTCGGAACGGCCGTCCCGGACGACGGCCCGTTCGCGTGGGATAACGAGCGCGGGCACCACGCGGTCGACGTGCCGTCATTCGAGATCGACGTCAATAACGTGACGAACGGCGACTGGCTCGCCTACGTCCGAGCCGGCGGCCCCGTCCCGTCATTCTGGCGCGAACGCGACGGTGCGTTCACCCTGCTTGCGATGTTCGAAGAAATCTCGCTGCCGCTGACGTGGCCGGTCTACGTCTCGCAAACGCAAGCCGCCGCGTACGCGGCGTGGCGCGGCGCGAGATTACCGACGGAGGCGGAGTATCACCGTGCGGCATTCGGTACGCCGAGCGGTGTGGAGCGGCGCTTCCCCTGGGGCGACGCCGATCCGTCGCATGCGCACGGGAATTTCGATTTTCAGCGCTTCGATCCGCAATCGGTCGGGGCGTCGCCCGCGGGTGCGAGCGCGTGGGGCGTTCACGATCTGGTCGGCAACGGGTGGGAGTGGACGGCGACGCCGTTCGCGCCGTTCGACGGATTCGCGCCGATGGCGACCTATCCGGAGTACTCGGCGGACTTCTTCGACGGCGAGCATTACGTCGTGAAGGGCGCCTCCCCGGTGACCAACCGCAGCCACATCCGGCGCGGGCTGCGGAATTGGTACCGGGGCGACTATCCGTTCGTCTTCGCGACGTTCCGAACCGTCACGTAAGGGCGGCTACTTCTTCTCGAGCGCCGACGGTTTATGAGCCGCTTCGGCGCCGGTCTTGTCGCTCTTGACGAGATATTCCGGATTCTCTTTGGATGCCGCGACGTGATGGGTCTTGATCGTCGTATCGCTCGTGAGCTTCTTCTCGACGGTCCCCTCGACGGTGCCGTTCGAAGATGACCACTCGACCTTGTCGCCCTTTTTGAAATCACTCATGCGTGACTCGTACCCATCACGAAGCGGACGAGGCGAGCGACGTCGGCTCGGTCGGACCGGGCCGTTGGCCCGGAACGACGACCGCTTCGCCGTCGGCATCGGCGCTCGGGTCGTCGCCCTCGAGCGGGTCCCCGAGTTCGGGATCCGTATCGATATCGCTCGTCGCGAGCGGACGGACGTCGGGTTCGGCGGTGGGGTCGTTACGTTCGAACATGACTCCCTCTTGCCCGGAAGACGTTCGGCCCATCGGGTCGACGGGCTTCCGACGTTAGGCGCGGCTTCCGGTGTTGGGCCGGACGTTCGACGGTTAGGCCGTCATGCGCGCGCGTAGCTCCCGATCGAGCGCGGCAAGGAATTGTTCGGTCGTTAACCATGGGTGATCGGGGCCGATGAGGATCGCGAGATCCTTGGTCATCTCGCCGCGTTCGACCGTGTCGACGCACACGGCTTCCAACAGCTCGGCGAACGCCACGAGCTTGGGCGTGTCGTCGAGGCGCCCGCGATGTGCGAGCCCGCGCGTCCACGCGAAGATCGATGCGATCGGATTGGTCGAGGTCGGTTTGCCCTGTTGATGGAGCCGGTAGTGGCGCGTCACCGTTCCGTGCGCCGCTTCGGCTTCGATCGCGGACCCGTCGGGCGTCGTCAGGACGGACGTCATCAAGCCGAGCGATCCGAACCCTTGCGCGAGCGTATCGGACTGTACGTCGCCGTCGTAATTCTTGCACGCCCACACGTATTTGCCCGACCACTTGAGCGCGCTCGCGACCATATCGTCGATGAGCCGATGCTCGTACGTGAGTCCGAGTTTGGTGAAGCGCTCTTGGAATTCGCTCGCGAAGATCGCGGCGAAGATCTGCATGAAGCGCCCGTCGTACGTCTTGAGGATCGTGTTCTTCGTCGAGAGATAGACCGGCCATTCGCGTTTGAGCCCGAAGTTGAAACACGCGCGTGCGAAGCCGCGAATCGACTCGTCGAGATTGTACATCGACATCGCGACGCCGGGATTCGCGAACGTGTAGACCTCGCGCTCGATCGGCGCGCCGCCGCCATCGGGCGTGAAGACGAGTTTGAGCGTCCCCGCACCCGGAATCGCGAGTTCGGTCGCGCGATATTGATCGCCGAAGGCGTGCCTGCCGATCACCACGGGATCGGTCCAGCCCGGCACGAGCCGCGGAACGTTGCGGCAGATGATCGGTTCCCGAAAGACGGTTCCGTCGAGCTCGTTACGTAACGTGCCGTTCGGCGAGCGCCACATCGTCTTGAGGCCGAACTCGGCGACGCGCGCTTCGTCGGGTGTGATCGTCGCGCATTTCACGCCGACGCCGTGGCGCTTGATCGCGTAGGCGGCTTCGAGCGTGACGCGATCGTCCGTCGCGTCGCGATGTTCCATCCCGAGATCGTAGTAATCGAGCTCGATATCGAGATACGGCAAGATCAGTCGCTCGCGAATCATGTGCCAGATGATGCGCGTCATCTCGTCACCGTCGAGTTCGGCGATCGGGCGGGCGACGCGAATTTTTTCCACGCGGTTGGCTACGCCACGGGGGTTCCGAATCATGCGTCTAACGGATCGGGCGGTGAAGACGGTGCGGCGAATCGTGACGCTCCTGCCGAGCGCGACGGAGATCGTCTACGAGCTCGGCCTCGGCGATCGCATCGTCGGCGTGACGCACGAATGCGATTTCCCGCCCGATGCCGGCACGAAGATCGCACTCACGTCGAGCACAATCCCCGCCGCCGGATCGGCCGCCGAGATCGATCGGCACGTCCGCGCGAGCGTCCATGCCGGCTCGAGCCTCTACGCGCTCGACGCCGAACGGCTCGCCGAGCTGGCGCCGGATCTCATCGTCACGCAGGAGCTGTGCGAGGTGTGCGCCGTCTCGTACGAGCGCGTCGCCCGCGCCGCGAAGCGCGTCCGCGGCGATCCACGCGTCGTCTCGCTCGAACCGTTCTCGCTCGCCGACGTGTTCGCGAACATCGAAACGATCGGCATGCTCGCGGGGGTGCCGGATTCGGCGCGGGCGCTCGTCGCGTCGCTCCGCGAGCGGCTCGCCGCGCTCGAGCGACACGTCGCCCGTCTCGCGCGGCCCGCGCCGTCCGTGCTCGTCCTCGAGTGGACGGAGCCGCCGATGAGCGGCGGACATTGGACGCCCGGCCTCGTCGCAGTCGCCGGCGGCCGAGCCATGCTCGGAGCGCCCGGGGCGAACTCGACGGTTCTCGCGTGGTCCGCAATCGCGGCCGCGGATCCGGACGTCGTCATCGTCGCGCCGTGCGGATTCGCATGCGATGCCGCGGTCGGGGCGGCGGCCGAACTCGCGCGTACGGAACCGAGTTGGCGCACGCTGCGTGCGGTGCGCGAGGGACGCGCGTTCGCGATGGACGGCAACGCCTACGTCAATCGACCGGGACCGCGCCTCATCGATACGGCCGAGATCTTCGCATCGATCGCGTTCGGCGAGCCGTACGGCGCCGGGCGATCCGACCCGCGGGCATTCGTGCCGCTGCCGCGGGGCGTCGTGTAGGGCCGCGCGCTACTCGGCGGCGATCCGCGGGTCGACCGTATGGAAATCCGGATTCGCCGAGACGAAGCGCTCGAACGATTCCGCGACGGAACGGCGGGCGGCCGCCGCATCTTGCCAGCCCTGCGTCGTCGTCTGTTTGCCTTCGAGGGTCTTGTACGTCTCGAAGAAGTGCGAGATCGTTCGCAGCGTGTGCGGGAATATCTGCGCCTGCGTGTGGATGCCCTTGTACGCGGGCTCGCCGACGGGGACTGCGAGGATCTTGTCGTCGGGGACGCCGTCGTCGATCATCTTGAGCAAGCCGATCGGACGCGCGACGACGAGGCAGCCCGGAAACGTCGGCTGTTCGACGAGGATTAGAACGTCGAGCGGATCGTTGTCTTCGGCGAGCGTCTGCGGGACGAAGCCGTAATCGCCCGGATAATAAATCGCGGAATGTAACGCGCGATCGAGGCGGAAGATGTTTAGATCTTTATCGTATTCGTATTTGTTCCGTGAGCCCTGCGGGATCTCGACGACGACGTTGATCTCTTCGGGAAAGCCCGGACCGACCGGCAGGTACAGGTAGTTCGTATTTTTGTCGGACACGAAACGGCGATTTTCCCATCGATGACGAGACCGCCTGCCGCGGCTTTCCGCGCCGACGTGAAAAAAAGACCCGGCTTAAAGAGCCGGGTCCGACGTATCAGCACCACGGTGCTACGCTTGAATGAACGGCTTTCCCTGATGCGCGACGAGCAGATCGTGCATCTCGGTCGCGTGCTCTTCTTCGACCGCGAGGATCCCCTCGAGCATCACGCGCGTCGTCGGATCGTTGTCGGCGAAGTAGCGAACGAGTTCGCGATAGTGCTCCACGGCGATCCGCTCCGCGATTAGATTCTCTTTGATCATATCGACGAGTTTGTCGGCATCGCCGTATTCCGAGGCCGATCGCGTCTGCAATCCTTCAGGACTGAAGTTCGGCTTTCCACCGAGTTGATCGATGCGCTCGGCGACGGCCATCATGTGCGCCTGTTCTTCGGAAGCGTGTTCCGCAAACTCTTTGGCTACGGCTTCGCTGTCGATGCCCTGTGCGGCGATCGAATGCATCGTGTACCGCAAGACGCAGACGATCTCGGTTGCGAGAACCGTTTGCAGGATCTCGATCGCCTTATCGACGTCGCCGCCGTAGCTCGGGGTGATCGCACCCTCGCCGATGTGTTCGCGCGCGCGCTTGCGGAGATCTTGGACGTCGGAGAGAAACGGCGTCTCGGAACTCTTCGGGCTCGCGGATTTCGGGGCGGTTTTCGTAGCGGGCGATGCGGTCGTGCTCATACGCTGGTCGTACCCGCGCGCCGAGCCTCTCTCACGGAGCGCACGGGGACCGCGATGTAGCCCTGCACGAGATCGCCGTAAATGCGCGTCGCCGGGAGCGCCGTTCCGTGATGCCAGAGGTACGACGCGACGTACGCGCACGTCACCCCGTCGAGCAGATCGTCGAATCGCTTGTATCCGCGCTGCGTCGCCGCCGTCGGAAATGCGCTCGGAAGAACGAGCGGCGGCACGGCGTCTTCGAGCGACCCGAGTGCCGCGCGATATCGCGCCCATTCCGCGAGCACGAGCGGCCACGGCCGCGTCTTCTTTTTGTATCTAAAGATCGACGGGAGTTCGAAGAGTCGTACGAGCGCGGGATGCGGAAAAACTTCGAACGCGAAACGGCCGACCGCGCGCGGCGCCATCGCGAGATCTTCGGCGATCCCGTCCGCGGCGAGCGCATCCAACAGGCGGCGCGCTCGGCCGCCGTCCGGAAAGCGGCGCAGGTTCGCGGGATGAGGCGCCGCGTGTGCCGCTCGAAAGTCCACGGCGAGCGCGCGTTCGCAGGCGCGTATCCCGGAAGCGTTGCGGACGATCGTCGGCATGTCGATGCCGATCACGGTCGTCCCGGCGAGCCGTTCGCGGACCCATGCGAGCAGCGCGGCGTCGTCGAGCGTCGCGACGGTCGCCTCGAGCACGTTTCCGGTTGCGTCGACCACCGCGAGCCCCGAGGGATTGCGGGCGGACCAGGCGAGATCGAGCCCGATGAAGCGCGGAGCGGAAACGTTCACGGGTGACCGAGTTCGCGGCGCTCGCGTTCGGTGCCGGTCGGGCATGCTGGAGGGCGTTCTTGCGCGGCCACCGTAGGGTGCGCCGTGCCGAAGAGCCGGGAACCGATGCGCCTGGACGTTCGTAAGGGCTACGGCCTCTTCATCGGCGGCGCATTCGTCGCGTCGGAATCGGGCCGCAGCGACGTCGTCGGTGCGGGGACCGACGAAAGCGCGACGGTCGCGCGCGCGTCACGCAAGGATGTTCGCGATGCGGTCGTCGCCGCGCGAATTGCCGTCGACCGTTGGTCCGCGACGACGGGCGCCGCGCGCGGTCTCGTCCTCTACCGGCTCGCCGAATTACTCGACGCGCGTCGCGCGGAGTTCGTCGAACGCCTGCGCGGCGGGCTCAAGATGGACGAGGCCGACGCGCTGCGGGAGACGACGCTCGCGATCGATCGGACGCTGTGGTACGCGGGATGGTGCGATAAATACGCGAGCGTGCTGAGTTCGTCGCTTCGATTCGCCGGACCGATGCAGACGTTCTCGCAGCCCGAACCGCTCGGCGTCGTCGGCCTCATCGCGCCGGACGAACCGTCGCTGCTCGGCCTCGTCTCGCTCGTCATCCCGCCGCTCGTCGCCGGGAACGCGATCGTCGCACTCGGCTCCGAGACCGATCCTCGAACGGCGATCGTCTTCGCGGAATGCCTTGCGACGAGCGACCTTCCGCGCGGCGTCGCGAACGTGCTGACCGGCCGGCGCATCGAGATCGCGCCGCAACTCGCGCGTCACCTCGAGGTCGACGCGGTCGAAGGGAGCGGCCTCGACGAACCGTTCGCCGCGGAGCTCGTTCGCCTGGCGGCGGAGAATCTCAAACCCGCGCGTTTCGAGGCGGCGTCACCCGCATACTGGCTCTCCGGCGAAGCGCAAGACCTCGCCCGCGTCGCCGCGTTCACCGCGCTCAAGACGACGTGGCATCCCGCCGCGATCTGAGCGAGCGTCGCCTCGCGGCTGGCTTCCGGCGGGTGTGCGGCGAAGGCGACCGCCATGCCTGACGAACGTCCGATCTTCCCCTACGACGAATTTCACGCCGCGAGCGACGACCCCGAGCATCGGGCGGCGCTGGAAGCGTTTCATCGCGAATACGGTGCCGAGATGCCCGATCGCGAGCGTCTCGCCGCGCACGCCGAGCGCGTCCGCGGCGTGCCCTCGTTCCTCGCCCCGTTCGAGCGCTGGTGGCTCGACCCGAAGGTTCAGGGCTTCTTCGCCGACATCAACGCGACGGGATTGTAGCGCCGCACAGGCCGTCGAAGCTCGAAATCGAAAGGCGCTCGCGGCCGCGGAGAGGTGGCAGAGTGGTCGAATGCACTCGCTTGGAAAGCGGGCAGACCTTCATCGGTCTCGGGAGTTCGAATCTCCCTCTCTCCTTTTAAACTTGGGGCGGCGTGCCCCCCAACCGCCCCCGGGCCCGCGCTCGCGGGCCCATTTTGAAGTTGGGG
>CAZZYZ010000093.1:0-11331 GCA_964658425.1 Vulcanimicrobiota bacterium
GGTGAAAGCGCATGCGCGCCGATGCGCGCGCGCAAATGGTTACTCCTCGTCGGCAGCGAGCCCAGCCCGGCACATTCTCCGCATCGCGAGGATTCGGGCGTTCCGCATCCGTACGCACGGCACGCGTGAAGCGTACGACGTTCGTCGCGACCGCGACCCTTGCCGCGCTCGTCCCCGCCTGCGCCGCGGCGCGCGGCGGCGGAGCGTCGCCGGTGCTCACCGAGCAGCTCCGCCGCATCGCGATCGCGTCGTCGGGGACGCTCGCGGTCTACGCGCGCAAGATGGATCGGTCGCCGCCGGTCGCCTTCAACGCCGACGTCGTCTTTCCGACGGCGTCGATCAGTAAGGTCCTCATCTTGCTGGCGCTCTTCCAGCGTGCCGAACGCGCACCCACGATCTTCCAGCGCCGCATCGTCCTCGAACGCAGCGATTTCGTCGGCGGCTCCGAGATCTTGGACGGCTACAACATCGGCCAGAGCATCACGATCGACACGCTCGCGCACGCGATGATCGAGCAGAGCGATAACTCCGCCTCGAACGTCCTCATCAACTATCTCGGCATGGATACGATCGCGGCGACGATCCATGCGGCCGGCCTGCGGAACACGCAACTCCGGCGGCACTACATGGACGTCAACGCGATCATGCATCACAGCGAGAACCTCACGACCGCACGCGACATGGGGACGCTGCTCCACGAGATGGAGCGCGGCGCGCGCGAAGGGATCCGCACCGTCGCATCCCCGCAATCGTGCCGCGCGATGATCGCGATCATGCTGCGCCAAGAAGACCGCGACAAGATCGCGCGCGGCCTCCCGAAAGGGACGCCGCTCGCGAATAAGTCGGGCGAGATCGACGGCGTTCGCAACGATATCGGGATCGTCGATCCCCTCGGCGACGATCCCTACGTCATCGCCGTCCTCACGAAAGAACTCAACGACTTCTCGCTCGGCAACATCGCGATCCGCAAGGCGACCGCCGCCGTGAACAGCGCGTTTCGCTAACGCCGTCGCACGCGGCGTTCGCGCCGCAATTACGCCTTCGGTTCGATCGCGACCGTCTCCATGACGTCGCCGACTTTGACTTTGTCGACGACGTCTTGGCCGGCGGTTACCTGACCGAAGACCGTATACTGCTTGTCGAGGAAGCGCGCATCGCCGAGGCAGATGTAGAACTGCGATCCCGCGGAGTTCGGGTTCGTCGAACGCGCCATCGCGACGGTGCCCTTGACGTGTTTGAGATCGCTGAATTCGGCATCGAGAGTGTAGCCCGGGCCGCCGGTTCCGCGGCCGTCGGGGTCGCCGCCTTGGATCACGAAGCCCGGCTCGACGCGGTGAAAGTTCAGTCCGTTATAAAAGCCGGCGCGCGCGAGCTTGATGAACGCGGCGCTGTGCTGCCGCGCCTCGTGCGGATAGAACGAGAAGACGATATCGCCTTTCTTCGTCGTGATCCGCGCCTGCACGGTCTCGGCTTCTTTTGCGAGCGTGTCGAGCTCTTCGCCGGTCGGTGGTGTGTTGGTCGCCATCGTCCCTCCAGAACGTCTGCGGCCGCGTTTCAGTACCGGGCCGCAAACGGTCGGGGCGTTGCGCAGTTCGCGTGAGAACACCTGTCCTGTCGCGAGCGCCGCGAGTTTCCGCGAGCGCGTGAGCGCCTTGAACCGCGCCTCCTCGCGCAACGCCGTCGACCGGTCGGGGACGAACCAGAATGCATGCAAGCGAGCGGGTAAACGCGAGCGGACGTAGCGCGATCCGTCGCCGCGGAGATGCGAAGCAATCCGCGCGGCGAGATCGCTCGTCCATCCGGTATAGAGCGACCCGTCGCGGCATGCGATGACGTAAACGACGCAGGAGTTTCGCAGCCCGCGCTCCTGGGAAAGCGGCATCAGTAAATGTCAACTCCGTCAGCCGACGCGGTGATCGATTTCCGAATCCCGCCCGAGCCGCACCTTTCCCGCGTCGTTCGCGAAGGCGTGACGGAGTTCGCTCGCTCGCACGGCGTGAACGACGACGATCTCGCGCACTTCCTCACCGCGCTCGGCGAAGCGTTGGCAAACGCGATCGAGCATTCCCGCGCGTCGCGCCCGATCACGATCGAGGTGCGCGTGAACGCGGAACGCGTCGTGGCGAAGATCAGCGATGAGGGCGTCGGCTTTGCGTGCTCCGTCTCCGGGGGTGCCGACCTGCCCGGGATCGATAGCGAGCGCGGGCGCGGGTTGCCGATCATGCGACGTTGCTCGGATATCTTCACGATCGAGAGTACCCCCGGTGCGGGGACGGCGGTCGTCCTCGGACGCTACATCCGCCGGATCACGGGAGCCGCGAACGTCGCGTAGCGGCTGACCGCACGTGGAAGATACCGGTGACCGTCATCACCGGTATTCGCGCGCTTCCGGGGCCATGATGGGTCGAACGTCGACGACCCGGGGGTTCCGTGTTCCAAGCGCAGACGAAGGTTATCGAGCGGGACGATTTTTGTTCCCTCGCCCCGATCGGTTGGCTGCATCACAAGATGCAGGACAGCTTCTTTTTGGTCGTCGGAACCGGGTCATGCCAGGGCTTCCTCCAGACGGCGCTCGGCGTGATGATCTTCGCGAAACCGCGCTTTGCGACGGCGGTCCTCGACGAAGACGATCTCGGCGGCGCGGATCCGCTTACGGGGCTGCGGCCGCTCGTCGCCGCGGTCGTCGCCGAGCACGCGCCGCGGGCGATCTTTCTCGCCTCGACGTGCACGCCCGAGATCCTCAAGATGAACGTCGCCGGGTGCGCGGCGCCGCTCGAGGCGGAATTCGGCGTCCGGATCTATCCGTGCCGGCTCGACGGCTTCGATCCGGCCTACACGCAGGGCGAGGATCACGTCCTCGAAGCGATGATCGAGCGCACCGAGACGACGGATGAGAAAAATCTCGTCATCCTCGGCTGCCTCTCCGCGCTCGAAGAGGCGGAGATCGCGATCGAGTGCCGCGCGATGGGGCTTCCGAAGCCCGCTTTTCTCCCGGACGAGAGCGCGCTCGAGCTGCCCCGCCTCGGGCCGAACACGGTCCTCGCACCCGTCCATCCGTATCTCTTCGGCGCCGCGTCGTACGCGCTTCGCGAGCGCGGGTGCGCGATGCACAAATCGCTCTTCCCCTACGGCCCCGACGGAACGCGCGCATTCTACGAGGGCCTCGCCGCGGCGTTCGGCCGTACCGTCTCCTACGAAGCGCGCGAGCGCGAGGCGTGGGCGGCGCTCGAGCCGACGATCGCGCCGCTGCGCGGGAAGGCGATCGCCTTCTCGTCCGACGCGATGCTCGAGCTCCCGCTCGCCCGAACGCTGCGTGCCGCGGGCGCCCGCGTCGATGTCGTCGGCACGCCGAACGTGTACAAGAAATTTCACGCGAAGGAGCTCGCGGCGCTGAGCGGCGTCGAGATTCTCGAACGGCCCGATCGCTTCGAGCTCTTCGCCCGGCTCTCCGAGACGAAGCCCGATCTCGTGGTCGCGAATCTCAACGTCGCGAACGCGCTCGAGGGGATGGGGTTCGCCGTGAAATGGTCGACGGAGCTGACGTTCCAGCCGATCCACGGTTTCAGCGGCGCGTCGGCACTCTTCGCGATGTTCGCGGCCTCGCTGCGCCGCCACGAAGCGCTCGCCTCGCGGCGCATGCCCGAAGATCCGATCCAGCCGATCGACCTCGGCTTCTTCCGCCAGCCGGTGCGCGCGTGAAACTCGCGATCTGGAGCTACGAGGCGCCGGCGCACGTCGGCGTCTCGAAGGCCGCGGCCTCGTTCGCGAACATCCATTGCCTGCTCCGCGCGCCCAAGGGCGACGGCTACGGCACGATCATGCTCGCGATGTTCGAACGGCTCGGCGTCCTGCCGCCGCTCTCGGTAAGCGCGATGTCCGAGGCGACGCTCGCGGGCGCGGCGGCCGACATCCCGACGCTCCTCGAAGAGATCGACGCGCGTCACCATCCCGAGGCGATCGTCGTGACGCGAAGCGCGACGGCGGCCGTGCTGCAGGAGCCGCTCGACGGCGAGATCGCGATGATGGCGCCCGGCACCGTGAAGGCCGAGATCATCCTCGCGAACGCGCATCCCGTCCGCGAGACGGAGCTCTCCGCATTCGCGATCACGACGCGCGATCTCGTCGCGCATTACGCGGCGGACGTGCGTCGCAGCGAGCGCCCGTCGGCGAACATCATCGGTGCGTCGCTCCTGGGATTTCACGACCGCTCGAACGTCGCGTCGCTGCGCCGAGCGCTCGAAGCGATCGGCGTCGACGTCAACGTCGTCGCTCCGCTCGGCGCGTCGCCGGACGATCTGCGCGGCATCGGGCGAGCGTGGGTCAACATCGGGCTCGCGCACGAGCTCGCCCAGCCGACGCTCGACTATCTGCGCGAACGCTTCGGCACCCCGTACGCCCGCGAGCTGCCGTACGGTGAAGCCGGGACGACGCGATTCCTGCGCGAGATCGCGGGAATCTGCGAATTGCCGCGCGAGCGGATCGCCGTCGCCGCGCGCGCGTCGCAGCTCTCGTGGTACGCGCGCACGGTCGATGCGCACGCACTCTCGTCCAAACGCGTCGGCGTCTTCGGCGCACCGACGGCCGCGGCCGGGATCGCACGCGTCATGCGCGACGAGCTCGACATGGAGGTCGATTTCGTCGGGACCTACGCGCTCGGCTGGGGAGGGTGGCTTCGCGAGCGCGTCGCCGATCTCGGCTGCGAGGTCCTCGTGACCGACGACTATCGCGCGGTCGCGAGCGCGATCGATCGCACGCGGCCGGACATCGTCTTCGGTTCGCAGATGGAGCGCCACTCGGCGAGCGCTTTCGGCGTGCCGTGCGCCGTCGTCTCGGCGCCCGCGCACATCCTGAACTTCCCGCTCGGCTACGCGCCGTTCGTGGGCTACGACGGCGCGAATCACATCGGCGATCTCGTCAACCAGACGCAGGTCCTCGGCCTCGAGCATCACCTCATCGAAACGTTCGGCCCGCGCGGGCAAGGCCGGTTCGCGGAAGCCGCCCCGGAACCCGAGATGGTCGCGGGATTCGGCGCGAACGGCGCCACGAACGCGAACGAGGTTGCCGCCGCGGGTTCGGACGGCGACGGCGGACCCGTCTGGGATGCGGCGGCGGAGAAACTGCTCGGCCGCGTCCCGTTCTTCGTTCGCAAGAAAGCCCGCGCCAACGTCGAGAAGTACGCGCGCGAAAACGCGATCGCGACGATCGACGAATCGGTTTTGCTGCGCGCGCGGGAGCACGTCGGTGGCTGAGTCCGAGACGATCGTACCGCCCGAGCGTGCCGCGACGCCGCTGCGCGATTCCGCGCGCGCGACGGTCGAGACGGTCGGCAATTTCGGCGCGATGATGCTACCGTTCGCGAGCCGCGAGACGGGCGCCGCGCGGATCAACGCGTCGCTGCGCACGTTCGCGAAACCCGGAACCTGGTTCGCACCGATGTGGGCGATGCTCGTCGGCTGCGTCGCGGGCGGGGCGGTCTGGACGCTGCCCTCGGTCGGCAAGGTGCTCCTCGGGACGATCCTCGCGGGGCCGCTGTTGTGCGCGTTCTCGCAGGTGACGAACGACTGGTTCGATCGCGACGTCGATCGCATCAACGAGCCGGATCGCCCGACCGCCGCGAACCTGCTCGCGCCGACGACCGTCCTTTCGATCGCGGCGGCGCTCGCGATCGCGGCGCTCGGGCTCGCACTCTTCCTCGGCCATCCGGTTTTCCGGCTCGCGCTCGGCGGGCTCGCGCTCGCGCTCGCCTACAGCGCGCCGCCGCTGCGGCTCAAAGCCCGCAACGGCTGGATCGCGAACGCCGCGTGCGCCTTCGCCTACGAGGGCTTCGCGTGGGTCGCGGGCGCCGCGATCTTCGGCCGCATCTCGACCGGCACCGTCGTCCTCGCGGTGCTCTATTCGCTCGGTTCGCACGGGCTGATGACGCTCAACGACTTCAAGAGTTGCGAAGGCGACCGGAGACTCGGGCTACGTTCGCTGCCCGTGATGCTGGGGCTCGGCGGAGCGCTGCGCGCGGCCTTCGCGTTCATCGACGTTTTTCAGATCCTCGCGATCGCGTACGTACTCGTACACCGCATGTGGCTCGCGGGAGCGATCATGGCCATCCTCTTCGTCGTGCAACTGCCGATGCAACGGCGCCTCGCGACCGATCCCAAGGGGCTCGCCCCGTGGTATTGCGCGAGCGCCATCCCGCCCTTCGTCTGGGGCATGCTCGCCGCCGCACTCGCCGTCCGTTCTGGAGGTTTCTAGCGTGTCGAACAATCCTCGTGTCATCGTCGTCGGGGCCAACATCGGCGGGAGCGTCGCGGCGGGCGACCTCGCCGCGAGCGGCGCGGAGGTCGTTCTCCTCGAGCGCGATCTCAAGCGAAAAAAGCCGTGCGGCGGGGCGATCCCGCCGAAGGCGATGATGGAGTTCGGCATCCCGGCGCGCATCATCGAGCGCAAGACGACTCGGGCGGTCATCATCGGGCCGAGCGGCAATACGGTCGAGATGGACGTGCGCGGCACGAAGGCGCGCGAGAACGATTACATCATCATGGTCACCCGCGAAGTGCTCGATCGCGCGATGCGCGAGAAGGCCCAGACCGCCGGCGCCGACCTGCGCGAAGCGACGTTCGTGAGCCACGAGAACAACCCCGACGGCACCGTGAACGTGAAGGTCCGCTACAAGGGCGGCCGTGAGGAGACGCTGCACGCCGACGCCCTCGTCGGCGCCGACGGCGCGGGCTCGGCCGTCGCAAAATCGTGCGGCCGGCCCGTAATCAAGCATGCCTCGGCGATCCAAGAACGGTTGATGCTCCCCGCCGATGCGATGAAATACTACGAGGACCGGGCCGAGCTCTATCTGGGCGACGACGTCTCGCCCGATTTCTACGGCTGGATCTTCCCGAAGAGCGATCACGTCGCCGTTGGGACCGGCTGCCGCCCCGAGCACGCGAACCGTTCGTACGCGTTCCTCGAGGGCGTCAAGAAGCGCGCCGGCGCGAAGCTCGCCGGCTCGTCGCGGATCTTGCTCGAGGGGCATCCGCTGCCGATGCAGCGTTGCAAGAAGCTCGTGTACGGCCGCACGATGCTCGTCGGCGATGCGGGCGGCATGGTCGCCCACACGTCGGGTGAGGGCATCTACTTCGCGATGGCCGCCGGCCGCATGGCGGCGCAGACGCTGATGGCGCATTTCGGCGATCCGAAGATGGCGCTCGAGCGCTACGAGAAGACCTGGCAGAAAAAATACGGCGCGATGTTCGACTTCCTGGAAGTCCTCGAACGCTATTCGTACCGCGGGAACCGCAATCGCGAGTTCTTCGTCGACATGTGCGACACGCGCGAAGTCCAGACGCTGACGTTCGATAGCTACCTCTTCAAAGAGATGGCGAAAGTCATGCCGACGGTTCACGCTCGCATGGCGATCCATGGCGTCAAAGCAGCCGTGAGCAATTGGATGAAGCCGCGGACTCCGATCGCCGACGGGCCGCCCGCGATCACCGCGAAACAGGCGATCGCGGCGACGAAGATGGCGATCTCGGACGGCGTCGGCGTCGACGATCGGGCCTACGTCAATGCGGGCTAAGGCCGCCGTCACACGGGTCGCGAGCGGCCTCGCGATCTTCGTACTCGCCCTCGTCGTCTTCACGTTCAGCCGCCTCGTCAAGACGGTCGCGATCGTCGAGAGCGCGGCAAACTCCGCCGGATTCATCGACGAACGCCGCTGAGCGCTAGGTCGGGGAGTCCGCGACTCCGCGTCGTAGGCGCGCGCAGCGCAGGGCGTTCTCGAGGAGCGTCGCGACCGTCATTGGGCCGACGCCGCCCGGGACGGGCGTGATCGCACCGGCGACCCGGGCTGCTTCGTCGAAGTTCACGTCGCCGACGATACGCTTCTCGCCGCTCGCATCCGCGACGCGATTGATCCCGACGTCGATGACGATGGCGCCCGGCTTGATCCAGTCACCGCGGACGAACTCCGGTTTGCCGATCGCGGCGATCAGGATGTCGGCGCGGCGACAGAGCGCCGGGACGTCGCGCGATTGCGAGTGGACGATCGTCACCGTCGTGTTCGCGAGCAAGAAGAGCTGCGCGGCCGGGCGGCCGACGATCGACGAACGCCCGAGGACGACCGTCTCGAGGCCCGCGAGATCGGCCCGTACGCTCTGCACGAGGCGCAGGCTGCCGAGCGGCGTGCAGGGGACGAGCGCGGGCCGGCCCGAGGCGAGCGCGCCGACGTTCTCGGGATGGAAGCCGTCGACGTCCTTGCGTGGGTCGATCGCGCGCAGCACCGCATCGACGGCGATGTGCACGGGGAGCGGCAGCTGCACGAGGATCCCGTCGACCGCGTCGTCGGCGTTGAGGCGCTCGACCAGCGACAGCAGCTCGGTTTCCGAGGCGGTTGCGGGGAGCCGATGCTCGGTCGAGCGGAAGCCGCACGCCGTCGCCTGCTTCCCCTTCGTGCGCACGTAGATTTCACTCGCGGGATCCGCCCCCACGAGGACGACGGCGAGCCCCGGAGTCGCCCCGGTCTCGCGCACGAACGCCTCGACCTCGGTGCGTACGATCTCACGGCGCGTTGCGGCGGCCGCCTTGCCGTCGATGATCGACGCGGAATGCTCGCTCGAAATCGTCACGCCGATCGTCCTTCCACGTGTACCATATCTCCTCGCTCGCGGCTGCGGCGCCGCTCCGACCCGCGAGTACGCTCGCGACCGTGAACCGGCGCCGTCGGTTGTCGTACGCGATGCGGATCCGAATTCCCAGCGGAACGCGCCCCATTCTCGGCTTGACGCATCCCGGCGAGCCGTGATACGGTCGAAGTCACGTCGTCCTGGGAATTAAGGATCTCGCCCTGCGGCGAGTTTTTTTTTAGGAGCCGCATGCCCGCAATACCGCTTCAGAACATGCAGATCGCACCGTACTACTGGTTCGACGGCGAGATCCGGCCGCGGGAGCGCGTCAGCGTCGATCCCTTCGCGCACGGCCTCCACTACGGCACCGGGGTGTTCGAGGGCATCCGGGCGTATGCGACGGCGCGCGGGGCCGGCGTCTTCCGGCTGCGCGATCACATGGAGCGCTTCGCGCGCTCGGCCGCGGTCTACCGGCTCGCCGTCGCGTACGACGTGAGCGAGCTCTGCGACGCCGTCGTGGCGACCCTCGAGCGCAACGAGCTCGATTCGGCCTACATCCGGCCACTCGCATTCTACGGCGAGAAGACGATTTCGCTCGCGCCGAGCGGCGTGTGCCCGACCCACGTGCTCGTCGCCTGTCGCGCGCTCGGTAACTATTTCGGCGCGGGTCACGAGAACGGCATTCGCGTGACGATCTCGCCGTGGCAGAAGTTCTCCTCGAAAGCGCTCCCCGCGACCGTGAAGGCGAGCGGCCATTACGCGAACTCCGTCCTCGCGATGCAGGATGCGTCCGCGCGCGGCTTCGGCGAAGCGATCATGCTCAACGACCGCGGCGAGATCGCCGAGGGGACGGGCGAGAACGTCTTCATCGTCAAGGACGGCGTCTTGATGACCAACGACGCGGCGGCGGACATCCTGCTCGGAATCACCCGCGATACGGTAATCACGCTGGCGCGCGATCGCGGGATCCCGGTCGTCGTGCGGCCGCTCTCGCTCGACGATCTGCTCGGTGCGGACGAAGCGTTCTTCACCGGGACGGCGGCCGAAGTTCAACCGCTCGCCTGCATCGACGATCGCACGTTCGGCCTCGATCGGCCGATCGTCACCGAGTTGCGAAGCGCCTACGCGCGCGCGATCCTCGGCGAAGACGAACGCCATCCCGATTGGGTGACGTTCTCCGGTCGCACGTCGAACGCGGCGCGACTACAAGCTCGTTGAGCGCGGACCGACGGCGGCTGGCGGCGGCCGCGCTCGCGTGCGCGGTCGCCGCATCCGTCACCGCGGCACGTTCTGCCGCGATCGCCCGCGGCGTCGACCAGGCCGCTCCCGGCCCCGTTGCGACCGCCGCGACGAACGTCGCTCCGGCCGCCGTCGATCCCGCGGTCTCGGCGATCCTCGCGAACGTCTCCGCCGCGGAGCTCCGTGCGACGGACGTTCGGCTCGTCGGATTCGGAACGCGCAATCTCTTCTCGGAAACGAGCAGCACGACGACGCGAGGCGTCTACGCCGCGCGCGCCTACCTCGCCGATCGCTTCCGCGCGATCGCCCGAACGAGCGGCGGCCGGATGACGGTCGCCTACGACACGTACGTGCAGCCGAAGACGCCGGATATTCCCCGCGCCGTCGAAGTCTCGAGCGTGATCGCGACGCTGCGAGGCGACGACCCGGCGCGCGGGACCTACGTCATCTCGAGCCATTACGATTCGCGCGACTCCGATGGCAACGATCCGACGCGCGACGCTCCGGGCGCCGACGACAACGGGTCCGGGACGTCCGCCGTCGTCGAAGCGGCGCGCGTCATGGCCGCCGCGCATTTCCGAGGGACGATCGTCTTCGCGTGTTTCGACGGCGAAGAACAGGGGCTCTTCGGCTCGGATCACTTCGCGAAGACGCTCGCGGCGCGCGGGGTCGCGGTCGGCGCGAATCTCAATAACGATATCATCGGCGCCTCCGTCGG
The DNA here is from genome assembly GCA_964658425.1 of Vulcanimicrobiota bacterium. Classification (GTDB taxonomy): domain Bacteria; phylum Vulcanimicrobiota; class Vulcanimicrobiia; order Vulcanimicrobiales; family Vulcanimicrobiaceae; genus CAZZYZ01. Next base: position 10,567 of record CAZZYZ010000093.1, read on the forward strand.
CCACGGCGGCGAATCCGAACCGAACGTAGTGCGCATCTTCAGCGAGGCGCTCCCCGCCGGCAGCGTTCCGCGGCGCATCGACGTCCTCGGCACCGAGAACGATTCGCCCTCGCGCGAACTCGCGCGCTTCGCGGCGCGGCTCGGAACGGCGTACGTGCCCGCGATGCAGCCCGCGCTCGTCTTCCGAGCCGATCGCTTCCTACGCGGCGGCGACCAGGAATCGTTTGCGTCGCAAGGCTTTCCCGCCATTCGCTACGTCGAGCCGAACGAGAACTTCGACCACCAGCACCAAGACGTACGCGTGGAAAACGGCGTGACGTACGGTGACGAACTCGCCTACGTCGATTTCTCCTATCTCGCGCGCGTCACGCAGCTCAACGTCGCCGCGCTCGCGACGCTCGCCCTCGCGCCGCCGAGGCCGATCGTCCGCATGCTCACGAAAACGCTCGGCTACGATACGACGCTGACGTGGGCCCCGATCCCGGGTGCGTCACGCTACGAGGTCGTTTGGCGAACGACGACCGATGCGACCTGGACGAACGCACGCGACGTCGGCTCGCAAACGTCGGCGACGCTGCCGCTCTCGAAGGACGACTACCTCTTCGGCGTCCGCGCGATCGACGCGGCCGGACATGAAAGCGACGCCGGTTTCCCGACGCCGCTGCGTTGAGGTTCGGCTAGGCTAGTGGTGCCCGCCGCCGCCGCCATGGAAGCCGCCGCCGCCGCGATATCCACCGCCGCCGCCGCGGAACGCACCGGCACTCG
>CAZZYZ010000094.1:0-11195 GCA_964658425.1 Vulcanimicrobiota bacterium
CCCGCGCATGACGCACGTGACCTCGAGCGCGTGACGCGGATCGAGATGCGATGTCGGTTCGTCGAGTAAGACGAGGCGCGCGTCCTGCGCGAGGGCGAGCGCGAGCCACGCACGTTGACGTTCGCCCGAGGAGAGCGTCTCGAAGTTGCGCTCGGCGAAGCCGTGCAGGCCGACGCGTTGCAGCGCGTCGTCTGCGAGCCGCGCGGCGTCCTCGCTCGGGAACCAGTCCCACCACGGGCGATACGCGAAGCGGCCCGTGAGCACGACGTCGCGGACCGTCGTCCCCGCCGCGGCTTCCGCATCTGCCCCGATCATCGTGACGGCGCGCGCACGGTCGCGCGGTGCGAGCGAATCGATCGGACGGCCGTCCAGGGCGATCGTCCCCGCCGCATGCGGCGCGAGGCCCGCGATCGCGCGCAACAGCGTCGACTTCCCCGCGCCGTTCGAGCCGACGATCGCGAGCAGTTCTCCCGGCCGCAGATCGAGATCGATGCCGTCGAGCAGCGTCCGGCCGCCCGCCGCGATGCGGACGCCCGCGAGCGTCAGTCGACCCATGAACGTCGCCCTGCCGGCCGCAGATAGATATACAGGAAACTCGGCACGCCGACGAACGCGAGCAAGACGCCGAGCGGGATCTCGATCGGCTCGACGATCGAACGCGCGAGCGCATCGGCGATGGGGACGAGCGTCGCCCCGATGAGAATCGACCCGAGCAGCGACGCGCGCGCGTCGTTGCCGAGGACGCGGCGGCCGACGTGCGGCACGATCAGCCCGACGAATCCCACGATCCCCGCGAGCGAGACGGCGGAGGCGGCGAGCAGCGACGCGCCGCCGAGGGCGAGCCACTGCGTGCGCGCGACGTCCACGCCGACCGATCGCGCCACGCTCGGCCCGAGCCGCATCGCGTTGAGCGACGGGACCGCGGCGATCGCGCAGAGGACGCCGGCGAGCGAATAGGGTGCCGTCGCGACGATATCGCCGTACCCGCGGCCCGCGATCGAACCCGCGAGCCACGCCACGATCTCGTCGCTCGCTTCGCGTGAATGCGTGAGCTCGACGAGCGTCACGATCGCCGAGAAGAGCGCCGAGAGCGAGAAGCCCGTGAGGATGAGACGTTCCGCGTCGACGCCCGGGCCGCGGCGCGCGATGAGGCCGACGAGGACTGCGGTCGCGAGCCCGGCGGCGAATCCGAGTGCGGGCACGAGCCCGGCCGCGACCCCCGTTGCGACGCCGAACGCGATCGCGACCGCGGCGCCGGCGCTGACGCCCGTGACGAACGGATCGGCGAGCGGATTGCGCAGCAGCCCCTGCAGGAGGAACCCCGACGTCGCGAGCGAGGCGCCGACGAGCGCGGCGATCGCGACGCGGGGAACGCGAAGCGTCCAGACGATCAGCGCAACGTCGCCCGTCGCGTGCGGGTGGAGCAACGCCGCGAGCACGTCCGGCGGCGCGAGCGGCGAGCCGCCGACGAAGATGCCGAACGCGCACCCGGCGGCGAGCGCGGCGACCAGCGCGAGGTAGCGGAGCATCGCTCGCGCGGTTCCCGCCGTGCGCGGGCGGGTCCCGCGCCGGAGCCGAAGGACCCGGAGATGCCCCCGCCTTCGAGACCGCGGTTCGCCGCTCGCATCGCGATCTTCGCGCTCGCGCTGACGTTCGTCTTCGCGTTGCCCGCAGATGCGCGTGCGCTGCGGATCGTCTCGCTCATCCCGTCGCTGACCGAGGATCTCTTCGCGATCGGTGCGGGCCCGAACGTCGTCGGGGTCTCGACGTACACCGATTATCCCGCCGCCGCCGCGAAGCTGCCGATCGTCGCGTCGTTCGCATCGATCGATGCGGAACGGATCGTCGCGCTGCACCCCGATCTCGTGCTCGGGATCCCCGCGCAAGGTCGGCTCACGCGCGATCTGCAGCGCGCGGGCCTGCGCGTCGAACTCGTCTCCGAACTCGGCTACGACGATATCTTCACGGCGCTCGCACGCGTCGGCGCGCTGACGCATCGCGAGGCGAACGCGCGCGCGCTGATCGCGTCGCTGCGCCGCCGCGCGGCCGCACTCGTGCGCACGGTCCCGGCCGGTCCGCGGCCCGCGACGTTCGTCGTCGTCGAACTCGCGCCGCTCTACACGATCGGCGATTCGTCGTACGTCGCGCGCCTCGTCGCGCTCGCGGGGGGCCGCAATGCGGCGCACGACGTGCGTTTGCCGTACGCGCCGTACAGCTACGAAGCGCTCGTCGCAGCGCAGCCCGACGTCATCGTCTCGGGCGCGACGAGCGGGCTCGCGGCGTCGCTCTCGAGCGCTCCGTGGCGCGATCTGCGCGCGGTGCGTTCGCATCGCGTGTACATCCTCGCGAACAGCGCGATCCTCGTGCGCCCCGGCCCGCGGTACGTCGAGGGGCTCGCCTGGCTCATCGCGCACCTGCACGGGCGCCCGGGAGACGGCGTATGATGCGCGCGCCGCATCGCTTCGCGCGATTCGAAACGGGGCGGCTCGAAGCGTTCACCGACGGCGTGATCGCGGTCATCATCACGATCACCGTGCTCGACATCAAAGCGCCGCACGGCGTCTCGCTGCGCGATCTCGGCGCGACGGGTCCGGTCTTCGCCGCGTACGCGATCAGTTTCGTTTACGTGGCGATCTATTGGAACAATCACCATCATCTCATGCGCGCCGCGAAGGCGATCGACGCCCGCGTCATGTGGGCGAATCTCCACCTGCTCTTCTGGCTCTCGCTCGTACCGTTCGCGACGTCGTGGGTCGGCGAGAACTTCGACGCGGCGACCCCGACCGCGCTCTACGCCGCGATCCTGTTCATGGCGGCGATCGCCTACACGATCTTGCTCTTCTGCATCATCGCCGTAAACGGTCGCGATTCCGCGATCGCGCGACAGACGCGTAGCGATTTCAAGGGCCGGATCTCGCTCGCGATCTATGCGATCGCGATCGGCGCGGCGTTCTTTTCGACGCGGGTCGCGGATGCGGCGATCGTCGCCGTCGCGCTCGTGTGGTTCATCCCCGATCCCCGCTTGGAGCGGGCGATGCAAGACGGAGCGCTCGCAGAATGACCTACGCAACCGCCGCCGACGTCGAACGCGCGCTCGTCGTCGCGGTCGATCTGCGCGATCCCAAACGCCCGCTCGAACCCGAGCTCGCCGAGTTCGAGGCATTGATCGTCGCCGCGGGCGCGACGCTCGCGGGGCGGCTCGTGCAGCGGCTCGATCGCGTCGATCCCGCGACGCTGCTCGGCAGTGGGAAGGCGCACGAGATCGCCGCGCTCGCCGAGGAGCTTTCGGCGACGAAGGTCTTCGTCTTCAACGATCTGCGGCCGCGCCAACGGACGAATCTCGAGAAGATCGTGCCGTTGCCGATCGTCGATCGCACGATGGTGATCCTCGACATCTTCGCGCAGCGGGCGCGCAGCCGCGAAGGTCAGCTCCAAGTCGAACTCGCGCAGCTGCGCTATCGGCAATCGAATCTCATCGGCTCGGAGACGGCGCTCTCGCGGCTCGGCGGCGGCGTCGGGACGCGCGGCCCGGGCGAGACGAAGCTCGAGGTCGATCGGCGGCGGATCCAAGCGCGGGTCTCGCTCTTGCGCGGCCAGCTCGACGAGGTGCGCCGCGGCCGCGAAACGCGGCGCGCGCCCGCGGGGTCGACGCCGCTCGTCGCCCTCGTCGGCTATACGAACGTCGGGAAATCGTCGCTGCTCAATCGGCTCGCGCACGAGACGACGGGCGGCGCGTTCGTCGCGAACCAGCCCTTCGCGACGCTCGATCCGACGCTGCGGCGCGTCTATCTCGCGCCGGATCGTTTCGTGCGGCTCGCCGACACGGTCGGCTTCATCACCGAGCTTCCCAAGGAGCTCGTCAACGCGTTTCGCGCGACGCTCGAAGAGCTCTCGAGTGCCGACGTGCTCGTGCACGTGATCGACGCGTCGAACCCGGATTGGCCGCGACAACGCGCGAGCGTCGAGGAGATCCTGCGCGAGCTCGAGCTCGCCGAAAAACCGACGATCCTCGCGGCGAACAAGGCCGACGCGCGAGCCCCCGGCGCCGAAGCGCTGCCGCCCGAGGCGATCGCGATCAGCGCGAAGACGGGCGCCGGGCTCGGCGAGTTGCGCGAGGCGATCGTCGCGCGACTCCCATGACCGCGCGCGTCGCGGCGCTCGCGCTCTGCGCGCTCGCCGGCTGCAGCGCGCCGCCTCGCCCGGCCGCTGCCGTCGATCCGTTCGTCGCCGCGTATCGGAGCGTGCGGCCGAGCGTCGTGCTCTTCACGATGAACGTCCCGAGCGAGGATCCGAAGCTGCGGCGGCAGCGGCGAACGGACGAAGCCTACGGCTCGGGGGTCGTCGTCGCGAGCGACGCGCGCGGCTCGCGCATCCTTACGGAGCAGCACGTCATCGACGGCGCATCGGACCTGCGCGCGACGCTCGACGGCGGAAAGACCGTTCCGGCACGCGTGATCGCCGCCGACGCGGATCGCGATCTCGCCCTCGTCGCCGTCGCGACGCCGAATCTGCCCGCGGCGGCGCTCGGAACGAGCGCGGGGATCGAGCCCGGCCAACCGGTCGGCGTGAGCGGCTTCCCGATCCCCGACGCCTTCGAAGACGAGCATCTCGGGACGAAGCCGTCGGTCTTCGCGGGCCGCGTTTCGAGTATTCGCCGAGATTCGCTCGAGCTCGATCTCCCGGTGATCCCGGGCGAGAGCGGCGGCCCCGTCTTCGACGCGCGCACGGGCGTCGTCATCGCGCTCGCCCAGTCGCGTTTCGATGAGGAGAAAGCGATCGGGTTCGCCATCCCGATCGACGTCGCGAAACGCTTCCTCGCTCGGACCGACCGCGCGGCGCTCGTTACGGGTTCGCGGTGAGCTGATCGAGGACGATGTTACCGGCCGCGACCTGCTTCATCTTCGCGACGATCACGGTGACGGTACCCGTGCGATAGCCGCCGAGGCTCGCGTCGACGGCCTGCTCGCCCGTCGGCACGTGCGGGAGCAGAAACGAGCCGTCGGGGTTCGAGCGGATCGTCGCGAGCGATCCGACCGAGACGATCACGCCGCCGAGCGGGCGACCCTTCTGATCGATCGTGTTGCCCTGGATCGAGCCGTAGTCTTGGACGCCGATGTCGTTTGGATCGCAGCCCTTCGCGCCGAGCAGCCCGATCGCCGCGGTCGCGAATGCGAGCGCCATGACGGCGCTGCGACGAGATGGAGCGGCGGCGCGTCTATCGTTCATATCGCGCGCCTCCTTCGGCGCGTCGGAGGACCGACCCGCCACGTGCGAAAGCAAGAACGACGATGACTCCCTACGCCCCGGTCGCAATCTTTCTCGCGGTCGCCGTCGTCGCCGCCGCGACGTTTTGCGGTGTCCCGGGTCTGCTCGGCAAAAAGAAACCCAATGCCGCAAAATCCGAAGCGTACGAATGCGGCGTCGAGCCGACCTCCGACGTCAGCGGCCGCTTCCCGATCCGCTTCTATCTCGTCGCGATGCTCTTCGTGATCTTCGACGTCGAGGCGGCGTCGTTCTATCCGTGGGCCGTCGAGATGCACGCGCTGCGCGTCTACGGATTGCTCGAAATGATCGTGTTCGTGATCGTGCTCGGCATCGGCTATGCGTACGTGTGGCGCAAGGGAGGGTTCGTATGGAGATGATGCCCGGACAGTTCATGCTCGCGAAGGTCGACGACGTCGCTCGCTGGGCACAGAGTTCGTCCGTCTGGCCGCTGACGATGGGCCTCGCGTGCTGCGCGATCGAGATGATGAGCGTGACGAATTCGACGTACGATATCGCGCGCTTCGGGAGCGAAGTTTTTCGCGCATCGCCGCGCCAGGCCGATCTCATGATCGTCTCGGGCCGCGTCGCGCAGAAGATGGCGCCGATCATCAAGCGGCTCTACGATCAGATGGCCGATCCCAAGTGGGTCATCTCGATGGGTGCGTGCGCGAGTTCGGGCGGCGTCTTCGATAATTACGCGATCGTGCAGGGCGTCGACACGATCGTCCCCGTCGACGTGTACGTCCCGGGCTGTCCGCCGACGCCCGACGGGTTGCTCTACGCCCTCAATCTCATCCAGCAGCAGATCCGCCAGGGCGGCCGCGGCGGGATCCTGGTGCGCGCTTAGTGCCGAGCTCACAGACGCCCTCGTTCGCCGGGACCGCACTCGATCCGACCGCCGTCCGCCAGCCGATCGCCGATGCGGAGATCGTGCGCGTCGCACCGGACGAACTGCGCGAGACGCTCCTGCGCTTGCGCGGTGAGGGTTGCGTGATGCTGCTCGATATCGGAGCCGTCGATTATCTCGGCCGCGAGCCGCGCTTCGACGTCGCCTATCATCTGCTCGCGCTCGCGCCGGTCGCGGCGACCGCCGCCGAGATCGGGACGCCGCGGCGCGTGCGCGTCCTCGTCGCGGTCGGCGCCGATGCGCCGTCGCTGCCGACGGTGATGGACGTATGGCCGAACGCCGATTGGGCCGAACGCGAGATCTTCGATCTGTTCGGGATTCGTTTCGAAGGCCACGCGGATCTGCGCCGCATCCAGATGCCCTACGACTGGGAAGGCCATCCGCTGCGCAAGGATTATCCGCTCCGCGGCCCCGCGCGCGAAGCGACGCCGCGGCCGCCGTTCGCACTCAAGAGCAACGTCCCGGCGGGCGCGCCGCCGTCGGGGAAAGTCGCCGAAGCGTTGCAAAAACAGATCGCTCGCGCCCGCGCGGGCGACGCGAAATCCGGAGACCGTTCGTGAGCATCGAGACCGTCCCGCCGGGCGTCGCGCCGGGCGCGCCCGTTCCGATCCCGCCCTCGATGGACGTCGTCGAACGCAGCGGGAACACGATGACGCTCTCGATGGGGCCGCAGCATCCATCGACGCACGGCGTGCTGCAGGTCGTCGTCGAAGTCTCGGGCGAGATCGTCGAGAAGGCCGACATGGAGATCGGCTATCTCCACACCGGCATCGAGAAGTCGGCCGAGAATCTCTTCTGGACGCAGGCGAGCACCGTCATCGAGCGGATGGACTATCTCTCGCCCTCGGGCAATTCGATGTGCTACGTGTTGGCCGTCGAGAAATTGCTCGGCATCACGGACGATATTCCGGAGCGTGCGAAAGCTATCCGCATCCTGCAGTGCGAGCTCACCCGCATGGCGTCGCATTGCGTCTGGCTCGGGACGGGCGGCATCGATCTCGGTGCGATCTCGACGTTTTTCTACACGTTCGACGTGCGCGAAGATATTCTCGATCTCATCGAGCAGTCGGGCGGCGCTCGCATGCACTCGAATTACCTGCGCATCGGCGGCGTCAACGGCGATCTGCCGGACGGCTTCCTCGCGAACCTCGATGCGCTGCTCGAGAAGTTTCCGATTCGGATGCGCGAGCTGCGCACGCTGCTGCAGAACAATCCGATCCTGCGGGACCGTATGATCGACGTCGGCGTCGTTACGCCGGACGAGGCGATCGCATGGGGCCTCACCGGCCCGTCGCTGCGCGGCAGCGGGATCGCGTACGACGTGCGCAAGGCGTTCCCGTACGGCGGCTACGACACGTACGAATTCGACGTGCCGACGCGCACCGAGGGCGATGCGTACGCGCGCTTCCTCGTGCGGCTCGAAGAGATGGACGAGTCGGTACGGATCTTGCGCCAGGTGCGCACGCGCCTCGATACGCCCGGGCCCGTCATGGTCGCGAATCCGAAGATCGCCCAGCCGCCGAAAGAGACGATCGCGCTCTCGATGGAAGCACTGATCCATCACTTCAAGATCGTCAGCGAATCGTTCCGCGTCCCGCCGGGCGACGTCTATAGTTCGATCGAATCGCCGCGCGGCGAACTCGGGATGTATCTCGTCTCGAACGGCAACAATCGCCCGTATCGTATTCGAACGCGACCTCCGTCACTCTACAATCTGCAAGCGATGAAGGCGATGGCACCGGGCAATCTACTCGCCGACGTCGTCGTGATGATCGGTTCGCTCGACCCCGTGTTCGGCGAGGTCGATCGATGATCGCGTCGGAGCGCGATTTTACCGCGATCTCCGCGCAGGTCGAATCCGAGGCGACGCGCTTGATCGCACTTTATCCCGCGGGCCAGGAACGCAGCGCGCTCTTGCCCATTTTGCACGCGTTTCAGAACGTCGAGGGTTGGGTCTCGCCTGAAGCGCTCGCGCGCGCGGCGGAGTGGACGAAGGTGCCGCTCTCGGTCGCCGAATCGACGGCCTCGTTCTATACGCTCTTTCATCGCAAGCCGATCGGCCGATACATGCTGCAGCCGTGCCGCAACCTTTCGTGCATCATCAACGGGGCGGGTCCGGTGATGGCGCGCTTCCGCGAGCGCTTGGGCGTCGGGCACAACGAAACGACCGCCGACGGTCTCTTCTCGTACGAAGAAGCGGAATGTCTCGCGGCCTGCGATCGCGCGCCGTGCATGCAGGTCAATCTGCAATTCGTTTACGACCTTTCGACCGAGAAAGTCGACGCGATGATCGACGCGATGCGGGCCGGCACGTTCGAGGTCGCGCCGCTCCCGCAATCGGTAAAGCCGGGCGAGAACTGGCACGTCGCGCAGGAGAGCGGTCGTAAATCCGCCGGCGCCCGCGGCGTCTCGGACCCGAACGATCCGGGCGGGATCGGCGACGCGAGCGGCGTGCGCATGATCGAACGCCTCGAGAAAAATCCGTATCCGATCGACGTCCGACCGACGCACGAACGTCTCATCGCCGAGGGTGCCGCGCTCGTCAACAACCCGACTTCGAAAAGCGAGCACTAATGCCGGTCGTCAAGATCCTCACCGACGGTATCGGTGAATACAACCTGCGCGATATCGACGTGTACCGCGAGCGCGGCGGCTACGAGCAGTGGCGTCGCGCGCTCGCGGAACTCGCGCCCGAGAACGTCGCGCAGATCACGATGGACAGCGGCCTGCGCGGTCGCGGCGGCGCCGGTTTTCCGACGGGCCGCAAGTGGTCGTTTCTGCCGAAGAACGATCGGCCGCGATATCTCGTGTGCAATTGCGACGAGGCCGAGCCCGGCACGTTCAAGGACCACATGCTGCTCGAAGAGACGCCGCATCAGGTCATCGAGGGGATGCTGCTCGGCGCGTACGCGATCGGCTCGAAGCACGCGTTCATCTATATCCGCGGCGAGTTCGAGCGCGGCTATCGAATCTTCACGGACGCACTCGCGCAGGCGCGAGCCGCGGGGCTCGTCGGCCAGAACATCCTCGGCTCGACGACGTCGATCGAGGTGACCGTCCATCGCGGTGCGGGCGCGTACATCTGCGGCGAGGAGACGGCGCTCATCAATTCGCTCGAAGGCCGTCGCGGCGAACCCCGGCTGAAGCCGCCGTTCCCGGCGATCAAGGGTCTCTACGGCGAGCCGACCGTCGTCAATAACGTCGAGACGCTCGCGACGCTGCCGCATCTGTTGCGCAACGGCGCGGAGTGGTTCGCGCGCGTCGGGACGGCGAAATCCCCGGGCTACAAGATCGTCTCGATCAGCGGCCACGTCAAAGCGCCCGGCAATTACGAAGTGCCGCTCGGCACGCCGATCCGCGAACTGCTCGCGATCGCGGGCGGTCCGCGCGACGGCCGCACGATCGTCGCCGTTCAGCCGGGCGGCGGTTCGTCCGCATGCCTCTTCGAAGAGCATCTCGATCTCGGCTACGATTTCGAATCGATGGCCGAGAACGGGACGATGCTCGGCTCGGGCGCGGTCGTGTTCTTCGACGACTCGACGAATTTCGTCGAGGCCGCGCTCTCGCTCGTACGCTTCTACGCGCACGAATCTTGCGGTCAGTGCACGCCGTGCCGCGAGGGCGGCCACTGGCTCGAACTGACGCTCGAACGGCTGTTGCACGGCGGCGGGCTGCAGTCCGATATCGATATGCTCGTGAGCGTCTCGCATCAGATGACGGGCCTCAATCTCTGCCCGCTCGGCGATTCGATCGAACCGTTCCTCGTCTCCGTGATCAAGCGCTTCGAGCCGCAGTTCCGCGCGTACGTCAGAGAGCCGGTGCTCGCGTGAGCGAGGTCGGCAACGTCTCGGATGCGCTCGCAACGGATCTCGCGAACGAATTTCCGGCGGCGAAGCGCTCGAAGCGGCCGCTCGTCCTTGCCGCGCTGGTCGCGCTCGTGGTGCTGTTCTTCGGCGTCCGCCGCTTGCGCGCGAAACGCCGATCGCCGCTCGGCGGGGGCATCAACGACATCTCCGTCTGACGTTCCGATCCGGCAAATTCGCGGCAGCGGCTTGCCCGACCGGAACGTCGATCTCAAAGCTCGTAAAGAGAATCGATGTCTGATCAGGTCACGTTAACGATCGACGGGACGCCCGTCACGGTGCCCAAGGGGACGCTGCTCGTCGAAGCGGCGAAATCCGTCGCGACCGACGTGCCGGTCTATTGCTATCATCCCAAGCTCGGCCCCGCGGGCCTGTGTCGCATCTGTCTCGTCGAGATCGAGAAGATGCCGAAGCTGCAGATCGCATGCAATACGGCCGTGACCGAGGGCATGGTCGTGCACACGTACGGTCAAAAAGTCGAAGACGGGCGGCGCGCCGTCATGGAATTTCTGCTCGTCAATCACCCGCTCGATTGCCCGATCTGCGACAAGGGCGGCGAGTGCGATCTGCAAGATTTCTCGATGGCCTACGGTCAGGGCGCGTCGCGACTCGGCGAACCGAAATCGAAGAAGCCGAAGGCGATCGATCTCGGCCCGACGATCGTGCTCGACGACGAGCGCTGCATCGTCTGTCAGCGCTGCTCGCGCTTCGATGAGATCGTCACGAACGAACGCTCCCTCGTCGTGAAGGATCGCGGTCAGCGCGACGTCATCGCGACGGCGAGCGGCGAACCGTATCGGTCGAATTTCAGCGGCAACGTGACGGAGCTCTGCCCCGTCGGCGCGCTCACCTCGAAGACGTATCGTTTTCGGTCGCGGCCGTGGGACAACCGGCGCACGCGCTCGACCTGCACGCAGTGCGCGGTCGGGTGTCAGATCAACGTCGATGAGCGATACGGCGACGTGCAGCGCACGATGTCCGTCCCGACGGACGACGCGGTCTCCGACGGCTGGCTCTGCGATCGCGGGCGCTACAACCTCGGATTTCTCACGAACGAGCACCGCATCGCGAGCCCGCTCTTGCGTTCGGGCGGCGAATTCGTGCAGATCGCGTGGGACGACGCGATCGAGCTCTGGGCGACGAAGATCCGCGAAGCGATC
>CAZZYZ010000095.1:0-10911 GCA_964658425.1 Vulcanimicrobiota bacterium
CGCTTCGAGTGCGGCCGCGAGCGCCGGAATACCGTCGCCGTCGCGCGCGGAGACCGAGAAGAGCTCGGCGCGCGGTGCGATCGCACGCACGCGGCGTGCGATCCGTTCGCGCGCGGTCTCCCACGTCGCGGAGCCGGTCGCATCCGGTTCGCGGCCGAGATCGATCTTCGTTTGGACGACGAAGATCACGCCGACGAGCTCGGCGACGAGTGAGAGAAACGCGGCGTCGCCGCTACCGAACGGCTGCTGCGTATCGACGAGGTAGAGCACGGCATCCGCGCGCGGAAGATAGGCGAGCGTCGCGCGGCGATGCGCTGGATTGAGCGACGCGAGGCCGGGCGTATCGGCGACGATGAAGCCCGTGCGAAGGAACGGTGCGTCGAGCTCGATCGCGACCCGCTCGGGCGCCGCCTCGTCGTCGAGCGTCGCATCGTGCAGCGCGCCCGGGCCGTCGCCCGCGACCGCGACGAAGCGGCCGAGGCGGCCCATCGGAACGCGTTCGCTGCGCCCCGACGGGTAGAATGCCGTCGCGAGCGGCGACGTGCCGTACGCGAGCTCCGTGATCGTCGCCGTCGACGGATTGATGTCGGTCGCGAGGAGCGACGTGTCGCCGAGTAGGGCGTTGAGCAGATACGACTTCCCGCTCGAGAATTCGCCGACGACGGCGAGCACGATCGGACGCTCGAGCCGCGCGGCGGTCTCGCGGAGTCGTTCCCGCGCGCGCTCGTCATCGGCGACGAGCGCTGCGAGTTCGCCGATGACGAGCGCGAGGTCGCGCGTCGTTACGCGATCAGGCGCGGATGAGGGCGAGCGCACCGTCGCGTTTGGATTCCATCAGCTCGCGCGTATCGCCCTCGACGTTGAGGCGCAGCAGCGGTTCCGTATTCGAGGGCCGGACGTTCATCCACCAATCCGGATATTGGATCGTCACGCCGTCGAGGTGATCGACCTTCGCATCCGCATAGTGCGCTTCGAGATCTTTGAGTTTCTTCTTGATGTCATCGACCCGCGTATTGATCTCGCCCGAACGAAAGCGCGTATCGATCGGCGCGATCACGGAGCTGACGGTCGCGTTCGCATCGCTGAAAACTTCGAGGCATTGCAGGAGCGCGATCATCCCCGAATCCGCGAACCAGTTATCGCGAAAATAGAAATGCCCCGAATGTTCGCCGCCGAACACGACGTTCTCGTCGCGCATCGTTTTCTTGATGAGCGAATGACCGACTTGCGAGCGGATCGGCACGCCGCCGCTGCGCTCGATCGCTTCGGGGACGCTCCGGCTGCAGATGAGGTTGTAGAGGATCTTCGCGCCGGGATTCGTCTTGAGCGTGTTGATCGCAACGAGCGCCGTCACCATGTCGCCGCCGACGAGGCCGCCCTTCTCGTCGACGATGAACATCCGGTCCGCGTCGCCGTCGAACGCGACGCCGAGATCGCAGCCGTTCTCGAGGACGGCCTTCTGTAGGTCGACCATGTTCTCGGGTTCGATCGGGCTCGCGGGATGGTTCGGAAACGTACCGTCGAGTTCGAAATAGAGCGGCGTCACCTCGCACGGCAGGTGCTTGAAGACGTGCGGGACGGTCAGTCCGGCCATGCCGTTGCCCGCGTCGATCGCGATCTTGAACGGCTTGATCGCGGCGACGTTCACGAACGTCAGACAGTGCTTCGCGAAATCTTCGAGGACGTCGCGATGCGAGATCGTCCCGGCCGTCGCCGCGCGCGCGTCGTAGCGGCCGTCGGCGATCCGCGCGCGCATCGCGGAGAGGCCGGTGTCGAGCGAGATCGCCTGCGCCTTATCGCGCGTGAACTTCATGCCGTTGTAGTTCGCGGGATTGTGCGAGGCCGTGATCATCACGCCGCCGTCGAATTCGAACTTGCCGACGGCGAAATAGAGCGCGTCCGTCGAGACGAGGCCGATGTCGCACACGTTTGCGCCGAGCTCGGTCGCGCCGCGTGCGAACGCGTCGAAGAGCGTCTGCCCCGATGGCCGCATATCGCGGCCGACGACGATGTTCTTCGCACCCGTCTCGGAGACGAACGCGCGCCCGATGTTGTACACGAGGTCGGCGTTGATCTCGACCGGATAGATCCCGCGAACGTCGTAGCTCTTGAAGATGTCGGGGACCGTCGTCGTCGCCATCTACGCCGATTTAGGGCCTGCGGCGTAGCTCTCCTCGCGCGGCCGCACGAAGCGTTCGATCGCCTCGTCGACGGCCTGCGGCTCTTCCTCGTGCGGTAGGAGACCCGCTCCCGCGAAGGTTTCGATGCGTACGTCGCGGCCGACGCGCGCGAATGCGGCCGCGTTCGCGACCGGGCTCGTCGACGACGCGTCCTCGCCCCAGAGCACGAGGACCGGCGCATCGACGTGCGGCAGCACATCTGCTACGTCGCAGTTGAGCGCGCCGCCGACGAAGCGGGCCGGCACGTAGCGCGCGCCCGGCTGATGCGTGACGGCGTAGAATGCGTCGACCGTCTCGGGCGTGATCCATTTGGGATCGGCGTACGTTTGCGTGCGCAAGAAATAGCGCAGCGACGAGCGCGACGCGAGGCCGTTGAAGGCGAGCTCGCCGACGAGCGGCGCGTGAAAGACGGCCTGGACGACGCGCTGGACCCAAACCGGATCGCCGTCGAGCACCCCGAGGCCGGTCGGTGAGATCGTGACGAGGTGTCGCACGCGATCGGGAGCGCGCTGCGCGGCGGCGATCGCGTACGCGCCGCCGAGCGACGAGCCGACGAGCGTCACGGGGCCGTCCGCGAAGCACCCGAGCGCATCGACGATCTGTTCGATGAAGAGCTCGGCATCGTAGGCGACGTCGGGCATCTCCGAGAGCCCGCAGCCGAGCAGGTCGAACGTGACGACGCGGAAGCGCTTCGCGAGCAGCGGCGCGAGCCGGCGGTATTCGAACGACGAGGCGCCCGCGTAGATGCCGTGCACGAGCATCACGGTCGGGCCCTCGCCCCGTTCCGTGACGAAGATTTCGTATCCGCGCCACGTCCACGGGATGCGTACGCCGCCGACGTGATCGATCGGCAACGGGCTGCGGTCGCGGAGCACGCGATTGAGGAGCGCCGCGGCCCCGAGCGCGCCGAGCGAGCCGAGCAACATGGAAAGAGGGGACCGGATCTTCACGTTCGAGGCGTTCTTCTCGGATGTGACGGCCTCCGGTCGCGAAACGATCGAATCGCCGCAGGGGCGCGGGGAAGCGCGGGCCGAAAACGGTGCCGATGTCAGAGCAGCTGTCGGCGCTCGTGCGCGCGGGAGTCGACGGCGACGGTAGCGGTGGCGCGCACCTCGTCTTCGATCCGAGCGACGGGACGATCGTCTTCGCGGACGCCGCGGCGAGTGCGCTCTTCGGCTTCGACGGCGCCGGACAATTCGTGCGCGCGAGCGATCTCATCGCGGAACTCACGGACGGCTCGCCGCGGCAGTTCGTCGCGCGTGCCGCCACCGTGCGCGGCGCGCGCGACCTCTCGGTCACGCTCGAACCGTTGCACGGCCGCCGCGACGGCAGCCGCAGCCGGCCGGTCCTCGCGATCCTGCGATCGCTCGAGGGGGAAGCCGCGGCGCTCGCCGTGCCGCGCGTCCAACGCGAGGAGCGGCTCGAATCGCTGTGGAGTCTCGTCGTGCGGCGCGGCCTCGCGGGCCCGGAACAAGTCCGCACGATCCTGCGCGAAGCGCTCGCGGGCCTCGAGCTCGAGACCGCGACCGTCGGTCACGTCGAAGACGGCGACTTCGTCATCGTTTTCGCATCGCACGAGGAAGAGGCGGGGACGCGGGTCCCGCTCGATCGGTCGGCGGCGCGCTCCGCGATCGAGGGTGCCGGGACGTACGTGATCCTCGACGCGCGCAACGATCCGGCGCGTACGACCGCGCCCTTCGACGCGCGCTGCATCGTCTCGGCGGCGTTTCGCGTCGAGAGCGAGCGCTGGGCGGTGACCTTCGCCTCGCCTTCGCCCCGCGAGCGCGCCTTCGAGGTCGCGGATTGGCGCTATCTCGATCACGTCGTCGAGGCGCTCGCGCGCGCGATCGAACGCCGCCAGAGCGATGCGCGCTTCGAACGGCTCGCCTTCAGCGATGCGCTAACCGCTTTGCCTAACCGCGCGGCGCTGCTGACGCGCATCGACGAGGCGCTCGCGGAATCGGCGCGCATCGGCGGCCGCACGGCCGTGCTCTTCTTGGACGTCGACGGATTCAAGACGGTCAACGATACGGTCGGCCATCGCGGGGGCGATATCGTCCTCGCCGAAGTCGCGCAACGCCTGCGTTCGACGCTCCGCCGCGAAGAGTACCTCGGACGGCTCGGCGGCGACGAATTCGCGATCGTCATCCCGCAGATCGACGATCGCGCGGAACTCGAAGCGATCGCGCAGCGCATCGGCGGCGTGCTGACGTATCCGTTCGCGATCGACGAATGCCAGTTCGCGCTCTCGGCGAGCATCGGCGTCGCCGTGTATCCCGACGACGGCCGCGGCCGCGAAGAACTACTCGCCTCGGCCGACGCCGCGATGTACGTCGCGAAGGGTGCCGGCGGGTCGCGCGTCCGTTTTCGCGACGTCTCGCGCAACGGCACGGTCGGAACCCTTCCGCCGCCGCAGCCGGCGCCGGATCCCAACGCGCTCGGGCTCGTGCTCTGCTATCAGCCGATCCTCGATGCCGCTTCGGGCCGCGTCACGAGCGCGGAGGCCCTCGTGCGCCGCATCCACCCGACACAGGGCTTGCTCGCGCCGGAACACGGCTGGTCGATCGCGCAGGACGAGACGGGCCGGCGCGCGCTCGATCGCTACGTGCTGCGCGAGGCGACCGCGCAGGCCGCGGCGTGGCAGCGAATGGGGATGTCGATCCGCATCGACGTGAACCTCGCCGCGTACGACGTTCGCGATATCGACGAGCTCCTCGGCGACGAAGCGCTCGGCGGCGACGCGCGGCGCTTGCGCGTCGAGATCGGCGCGTCGCATTTCACGCGCGACGACGCGTCGCTGCTGCCCGAGCTCGTCGCGCGCGGCGCGGCGCGCGGCGTCGCGTTCTCGCTCGACGGATTCGACGGGAGCCTCGCGATGCTCGCGTCGCTCGCGGAATTCCCGATCGAGGCGATCAAACTCGATCGCCCGCTCGTCGATGCCGCGCTGCAGAGCCGCCCGATGCGCGCCGTGATCGAAGGCACGATGATCGTCGCGCGGTCGCTCGGATGGCGCGTCATCGCGAAGGGCGTCGAGACGCAATCGCAACTCGACGCGCTCGTCGCGCTCGGATGCGACGGCATCCAGGGATTTTTCGTCGCGCGACCGATGACGGCCGAAGAGTTCGGCGCGTGGCTCGCCGAGCGCCGCTACGTTTACCGCGAGGGCGACGGGCCGATCGAACGGACCGGCTAGCGCGCGTTGCAACGCACCGTTCACGTCGCGCGCGATCGCCATCATCTTACGTGGGACGCGGCGATCCCGCCCGTCGCCACGGTCGCATCGGGCGACGAGATCTTGTTCGATCTGCTCGACGCGTCGTGCGGCCAGATCGAACGAACGAGTACGGCCGAGACGTTGCGCACGCTCGATTTCGCGCGGCTCGATCAGGTGAACGGTCCGATCTTCGTCGAGGGCGCGGAACCGGGCGACGTGCTCGAGATCGCGTTCATCGAGATCGCGACGGCGGACTGGGGCTGGACGGCGCTGATCCCGGGCTTCGGCTTGCTCGCGGACGAATTTCCCGAGCCCGCGCTCAAGATCTGGACGCTCGAGGGAGGCCCGGATGCGACGGCGGCGTTCGCGCCGGGGATCGGGGTCCCCATCGCGCCGTTCTGCGGTGAGATCGGGGTCGCGCCGCCGCCCCACGCGGGCGCGCTCTCCACGATCCCACCGTATCGCCACGGCGGCAACATCGATACGAAACACGTCACCGTCGGCGCGCGACTGTTCTTGCCCGTGCAGACGCACGGTGCGCTCTTCTCGCTCGGCGACGGTCACGCCGCACAGGGCGACGGCGAAGTCTGCGGGACGGCGATCGAGACGCCCGTTCGCGCGACCGTGCGCTTGACGGTTCGTCGCGATCTCGCGCTCGACGGGCCGCAGCTCGTCACGCCGGGCCCGCTCGCCGCGCGTACGAACGTCGCCGGGTTTCGCGCGGCCCTCGGCGTCGGGCCCGATTTTACGCTCGCCGCGCGCGATGCGATCCGCGCGACGATCGAGTATCTCGAACGCGAGCGCGGCCTCACGCGCATCGAAGCCTACATGCTCTGCAGCGTCGCCGTCGATCTCAAGATCTGCGAGATCGTCGACGCTCCGAATTGGGTCGTCGGCGCGTTCCTGCCGCTTTCGATCTTCGACTGAGCGCGCCCGTCGACGTGCGACATGCGACGAGTGAGAACGGCGCCGCCTTTGTGAACAGATGGATGAATCGCTGACAAGCTAATCAACGAACGTTCGTGGGGAAGATGTCGTGCCGGATTTCAAAAAGACCGCGCGCTCGCGCCGCTCGCCGAAACCGAGGACGAGTCGTTCGATCGGCAGATCGCGATCAATCTCAAGGGCGTGTTCGACGTCTTGCGTCTTGCGGCGAAGCAGCTGCGAGACGGCGGCCGCATCGTGAGCTTCTCATCGCGTGTCGTCGGTCTCTATCAGCCGACCTACGGCGGCTACGCGGCGACGAAAGCCGCGGTCGAAGCGATGACGCACGTGCTCCAAAGAACGCGGCGCGCGCGAAATCACGGTCAATGCGATCGCTCCGGGCCCCGTCGATACGAAGCTACTTTTGGGTGCGCGCGGGCGAGGCCGGTGGATCTTCGTAACGAGCGCGCCGTGCTCGGACTACGTCGAACGCCACTGCCGGGTGGCTTCCAGGCGGGCGACGGCGAGAGACTCGCGGATGATCTGCTGCAAATGCGACGTACAAGGGCAGCCGGCGACCTCGCAGCCGTTCGCTGCGTGAAGCGTCGCACAGTGGTCGCATCGTTCGCAAACGACGAGCCCGTACATCAACGAACCTTGCCGTCGATGGTGGGTTGCCCGGGCTCGAATGCCGCGATCCGGCTCTCGATCGGCAGACGATCGCAGACGATATGGTTTGCGAGCTCCGCCGGAACGAGCCATTCGTGATATGCGACGTCGTCTCGGCATACTTCGAGCTGCACGAGATCCTTCAATTCGGCGTCGGCGATGGATATCTTGAAGATGACCGCCGCGAGCGGACCGACGTCGTCGCGACCGAGCGGCCGATCTGCGAAGTAGATACCATGTGCGTCGCCGACCGGTTCTCTGAAGCCGTAGAGTTCGATCTCTCGCGCCGCGGCTTCCGTCGTCGTATGATAGAGGTTCACGGCGCCGGGTCGGGTGCGGACGAGAGATGCGCCGAACGTCCTTCGCGGGAGCATGTCACACAGCGTAAATAGTCCAAAACCGGTCCAATCGCCGGAGTGTTCGACTCGGTATCGAATCGACGCGACCGGATGCTGATGCTACCTCTTTTCGCAGCGCTTGCATACGCGACGAGGCAGCTCTGAGATGTTAGATATCCTCAGTCCGCAGCGGCCTCGCCGACGATCCGAGCGAGGCGCGCGGACGAACGCGTCGCATGCTTCACATCGGGCGAAAAAAAGGCGCCCGGCGATACGCCGAGCGCCTTTCACGAACCGAAACGTCCTAGACGTCGAAGTACAGGTAGAACTCGTACGGGTGCGGCCGAATCTCGACCGGCTTGAGTTCTTTTTCGATCTTGTACGAGATCCACTTATCGATGAATTCGCGCGTGAAGACGCCGCCTTCGGTGAGGTAGGCGTTATCCGCTTCGAGCGCGGCGAGCGATTCGCGCAGGCTGCCCGGGACGGTCTTGAGCTTCGCGGCATCCTCGGGGGGCATCTCGTAGATGTTGCGGTCGAGCGGGCCGAAGCCGGCCGCGACCGGATCGATCTTATTCTTGATGCCGTCGAGGCCGGCGCAGAGCATCGCGGAGAACGCGAGGTACGGATTCGCCGTGGGATCGGGCGGACGGAACTCGAGCCGCTTCGCTTTGGGGCTGCCCTTGAAGAACATCGGGATACGGATCGCCGCAGAGCGATTTCCCGCGGAGAACGCGACGTTGACCGGCGCTTCGTAATGCGGCACGAGCCGTTTGTACGAATTGGTCGTCGGAGCCGCGAACGCGAGCACCGAATTGATGTGCGTTAGTAAGCCGCCGATGTAATACAGCATCATCTGCGAGCATTCGGCGTACCCCGCCGCATCGTAGAAGAGCGGCTTGCCGTCGTTCCAGATCGACTGGTGGACGTGCATGCCCGAGCCGTTATCGCCGAAGAGCGGCTTCGGCATGAACGTCGCGACCTTGCCGTTGCGTAGCGCCACGTTCTTGACGACGTACTTGAACGTCATGAGGTTGTCCGCGGTGTTGAGCAGCGTGTCGAAGCGGAAGTCGATCTCGGCCTGCCCTCCGCTCGCGACTTCGTGGTGCTGCATCTCGACCTGCATGCCCCACTTCTCGAGTTCGAGCGCCATCTCGGAGCGCACGTCCATCAGGTGATCGGCGGGCGGGACGGGATAGTACCCTTCTTTGTTCCGGATCGTGTAGCCGAGGCCGGGCTCGCCCGAATTCCAGTGGCCCTCTTCGGAATCGATCGCGTAACCCGTCGACTCGGGTTTGTTCTCGTACGCGACGCTGTCGAAGATGAAGAACTCGGCTTCCGGCCCGAAATACGCGGTGTCGCCGATGCCGAGCGACTCCATGTACGTCTTCGCCTTGCGCGCGATGTTGCGCGGGTCATCGACGTAGAGCGCGCCCGCAATCGGATCGAACACGTCGCAGATGATCGAAAGCGTCGGCACCGTGCGGAAACCGTCGACGTGTGCGGTGTTGAGGTCGGGTTTGAGGATCATATCCGATTCGTTGATCTGCTTGAATCCGCGAATACTCGATCCATCGAAGCCGATGCCGTCGAGCAACGTCTGCTCGGTGACGCCGGAGGTCGGGACGGACGTGTGCTGCCACGTACCCGGCATGTCGACGAAGCGGAGATCGAGCATTTTGATCTCGTGTTTCTTGATCAGCTCCATGATCTCGCTCGGTTTTTTCGCCAATCGATACTCCTGACGTCAGTCGGAAAGAGACTTCGCGAGCGCACGGAAGCGGTCGCCATCGCGAGAGCCGACCGACGCCGTTCCGCGGCGGAGAGATGGCGTCGTTCGCCTTTCGGCTAGCGTTTGCGACCGCTTTTGCAACATGGGGATAGCCGGTTCGCATTCTCCCCGAGAGCCGTCGAACGCAACCTCCGCCCGACGCGCCATATGCTCAATGCGACGCGCGCCGCGAAAGGTTAGAATCCGATAAAACGGCCTTCTCGATCTGCGCCGTCGCCCGTATAGGAGTCGTCTTTGTTGTTTCACCGTCTTGGGGCGGCGTCGTTCTTCGCGTTCGTCGCTGCTAGCGCGCTCCCGACGTTCGCTACCGCGCAACCCGCTCCGTCGGCGTCCAGCACGCCGATGATGGCACCGGTGCCGATGGCGACCGGGACCGCGTCGCCGATCCCCCTCGCGACCCCGACCCCCGTCGGCAGCGCGAGCCCGGCGGTATCGCCGTCTCCGTCGCCCTCACCCTCGCCGCATCTCTTCGTGCTCACGGGATTCGGCGACGTCGGATACTCGGCGATCAACGATACGAACAAGGTCCGTTTCGTCAACAACACGCCGAGCCGCATCTACGACGGCGTCTCGGGTCCGTTCTCCGACGCGAACGGCGGCAAGCTCCTCAACAACGGCAGCAACTTCAACAATTCGTTCGATCTTCAGTCGGCGAACGTGCAACTCGCGATCAACGGCGGCCCCGTCACGGGGAAGATCGAGGGACTCATCGGCACCGATGCGGATACCGCCGCATCGAACGGCCAGTCGCGCTCGGGGACGAACCTCTATCAATCGTACCTGACGTTCACGGGCGGCCCGGTCGCACTCACGGTCGGCAAGTTCGGGACGCTCGCCGGCGTCGAGGTGCTCGAGGCGCCGTCGAACACGAATTACTCGCGCAATTATCTCTACGGCCTCGCGGTCCCGTTCACGAATACGGGGGCGCGCGCACAGTTCACGATCAATCCGAAGATCGCGGTCGTCGCGGGCGTCAACAACGGCTGGGACGATTGGAAGTTCGTCAACAAGGGCGCGAAGACGCTCGAGGGCGGTCTCTTGTTGACGCCCTCACCGCTCTTCGCGCTCACGCTCGATACCTACAACGGCGGCGATTTCGCGGTCGGCGGCAATTCGACGATCGGGCTGCAGCCGGCGTTCTCCAATCGCATGCTCTACGACGGCGTGCTGACGATCCACGCGACGAGCGCGCTGACGATCCTCGGTGAATACGATAACGGCACGCAGCTCGCCGACAAGACGGGGACGCTACCGACGCAGCATTGGAACGGCGTCTCGGGCTACCTGAACTATCAATTCACGCCGCTCTATCTGCTCTCGCTGCGCACGGAATCGTTCCACGACACGAACGGATTCCGGACGGGGATCGCGCAGCGTCTGCAGTCGAATACCGCGACGGTCAGCTACTCGCCCGGGAATTACATCTTCCGTGCGGAGTATCGCATCGACGCTTCGGACGGGAACAACTTCCAGTACCGGAACGACGGGATCGACCCCATCACCGGCCTCCCGGGCGGTCGTCCGCATCAGAGTTCGCTCGGCTTCGAGGCGGTCCTCAAGGTCCAGTAGGCGGGAGCGAGCGGTCGCTCGCGCGATAACCGCGCGCGACCACTCGCGCGACGCCGTCGATCGTCAGGCGATCGAACGTGATGCCGTAGGCGCGCTCGAGGATCTCCGGATCGAGCGCGTCGTTCGGCGCCGCGCAGCGCAGGACGCCGCCTTCGCCGAGGACGGCGATCCGATCGGCGCTCGTCGCCGCCTCGTTGAGATCGTGCGAGACGACGACGACGCTCG
>CAZZYZ010000096.1:0-10632 GCA_964658425.1 Vulcanimicrobiota bacterium
CGCGCGCCGCGGCGACGACTATCTCGTACCGCTCGGGCTCTCGCGTGCGCGGGCCTTACAGACGCTCGCGCTGATCGCGGCCGCGCGCGGTGCGTACGGCGAACAGTTGCGCCTGCTCCTACGCGCGCTCGACGAGGCCGCCGTCGTCGCGACGCCCGATCGCTGGATCGCCGCGTCGCTCGCGATGAACCTCGCGTTTCTCGTGCGCGATTTCGATCTCGTCGCGGAGGCCGAACGCTTGCGAGCTCTGGAGATCGACGGCTGGCCCGCCGACCTCGCGCTGATGGCGTATCACATCGTCCGTTCGCTCGGCTGGTCGCGGGCGCTGCGCGGCGATCACGTCGGCGCGCTCCGGGATTTCAAGCGCTCGGCGGATATCGCGCCGACCCCCGCACTCGCGATCTGGGCGAGTGCGGATCGCGCGTTCTTGGGCAACGAGATCGGCGACGCGAACTTCGGTCGCGCGGAGATCGCGCGCGCCGTCGAGATCGCCGAACGCGTCGATTGGGAAGCGATCGTCACGGACGATCGTTTCGCGCTGTTGCATCTCGCGAAGCAGGTTGCGTCGATCGACCCATCGAGCGCGCGGCCGATCTTCGAACGATACCGGCGGATCTCGACGCGACTCGAGCCGCACCTTTTGAGCGGCATCGATCGCCGCAACGACGCCTACGAGTTCTTCGCGGAGGGCCTGATCGAGCGCCACGCCGGCGCGGCCGATCTCGCTCGCGCGCGTTTCGCCGACGCCTTCGCGATCTGGGATTTGCTCGGCTATCGTTGGCTCGCGGCGACGGCCGCCGTCGAACTCTCGGAGCTCGGCGCGAGCGAACGCTTCACCGCCTACGCCGCGGCGGAGGCGGCAGCTCGCCCGAATTCCTGGCTCGCCCGCCGGGTCGCCGCGTTCACGTAGCCGCGATCACGGGAACGGCCGAACGGAACGCGGGCCTCATCGGCGGCTCGCTTCCGCATGCGCGCTTCGATTGACAAAGGGGCCGACGAACGAGCCGATCAGGTGCGCGAATTCGCGATCGGCAGCGCTGAACGGGAGCGCGCGCGCGGTTCGCCCGACAAAACCGATCGCACCGAAACGCTCGTCGCCGATCGCGATCGGCGCGACGATGTACGTCGGCCAGTCCTGGAGATCGTCGAACGTGCGGACGTCGCCCGAAAGGAACGTCTGTCGCAGCCGTAAGCCGCCCATCGGCAGAACGTCGCCGACCTTCGCGAGCCGGCCGTCGCTCCTGGCCACGTTGACGACCGTCGCATATTCGTCGTCGCAGCGCACCGCGAATCCGTGCTCGAGCCCGAAGGAACGCAAACCGAGTTCGATCGCCGCGTCGATGCGTGCGGCGTCGGCCATGCCGCGTGCGTTCGCGATGCCGTAGAGGGCGTGCATGCGCTCCGCGTGACGCCCGAGCTCTTCTTCCGCCGCGCGCTGGGTCGTGATATCGCGCAGCGACGTGACCCACGAGGTGATCGTGCCGTCCTCGTTCGCCAGCGGCCGGCGATGCAGATCGACCAGATGCGCCGCACCGTCGCCGCCGTAGAGCACGATCTCCCGCCGGACCGGCACATCTCGAAATTCGGGCGCGAAGAGTTCCGCGACGGCGCGCCGGTCGGTCAGCACGCCCGACATCAGGGCCATCGGACTTCGCCCGACGACCTGCGCCGCCGTGATTCCGAACTGTGCCTCGAACGCTTCGTTCACGAACGAACATCTCGGCCGCTGCGAACGGTCGGCCGGTTGCCGCAGGATGACGAGCGGTACCTCGGCTTTCGCGAGCGCGCCGGAGAACGCGCGGGCGTTACTGCGGCTCGCGTCGCGCATGATCGCACGCATCGAGACGAGTTCTGCGACGAGAGCCGCGAGGCCCAAGAGATCGGTCTTCTGCCGCTCGTCGAGGGCGCCCGGCTTACGATCGATCACGCAGAGCGCGCCCAGCGCGTGGCCGTCCTGCGTGAGCACGGGCGCGCCCGCGTAGAAACGGATGAACGGCTCGCCCGTCACGAGCGGATTCTGCGCGAATCGCGGATCGAGCAGCGTATCGCGAATCTCGAAGAGGCCGCCTTCGCGGATCGTGCGCGCGCAGAACGCCGAATCGAGCGGTGTCTCGGTCGCCGAGCCCGTGAGCCCGCATTCGGCTTTGGTCCATTGCCGATCGACGTCGATGAAGTTGATGACCGCGATCGGCACGCCGCACGTTTTGGCCGCGAAGCGCGCGAGCAGGTTGAAGCTGGCCTCACGCTCGGAATACAAAATGTCCGCGGCACGTAGTGCCGCCACCCGCTCCGCTTCGCCCGCCATGAAGGCGTCATCGGCAACGAGCGAGCAGCCTTGAAGGGCGAGCGTTCCCCAAATCGGCGGTGTGCGCCGAGCGTCACAGGAGGTCGCACGAATACTTTACGAACGCACGACAGTCGTTCGAAATCGCTGCTAGAGCGCGACCGTCACGCCGAGTTCGACCCGGCGCTCCGCGGGGATCTGCATGTCGTCGGGCAACGGCCGCGAATTGCGCGCGAGCGTTTTGAAGAACGCTCGCTGCCATTTCGGCAGCGGGTCGACATCGTCTTTGACGATCTTCGGGTCGGCGTAGAAGAACGACGTCTCCTCACCGTCGATATCGAGACCGTGCGTTACGCAAGCTCGCGCGATGCTGCCGATCGCGGGGAGTTCCATGTATCCGAATTGCGCTTTGACGACGTGCAGCCGTTCGTTGATGTGTTCGACCGAGATGCGCTCCGACTCGGCGAGATAGGGCCGCGGCGCGCGGATCAGCGTCAGGAGGACGACCCGCTCCTCGTCGGCGCGCGCGCGGATCCACTTGTGCGTCCGGCCGATGAACGGGACGCCGCGGACGTCGCCCGTGAGGAAGACCATCGTCCCCTTCGGTTCGCCTTCGGGGCGGCGCGTTTCACGGACGTACTGATCGAGCGGCATGTAGAGTTCGGCGAGCCGCTTCGCGACGCACCGCCGGCCTTCGAGCCACGTCCACGACGTCAGCAGAAACACGAGCGCGATCGCGAGCGGCAGCCACGCGCCGTCGGCGATCTTCGGCAGCCCCGAGAGAAAGAACGTCGCGTCGACGAGCGTGAAGAGCGCGACCAGCGGCACGACGACGATCCGCTTCCATTTCAGCTCGTACGTGACGACGTGATAGAAGGCGAACGTCGTGGCGAGCATCGTCGCCGAGACGGCGAGCCCGAATGCGGACGCGAGATGATCGCTGCTGCGGAACGTGACGACGAGCAGCGAGCAGCCGATCGCGAGCACGAGATTCACGCCCGGAACGTAGACTTGGCCCTTCTGGCTCGAGGACGTATGCCGAACGGTCAGCCGCGGCCACAGATTGAGATTGATCGCCTGCTCGGTGAGCGTGAAGACGCCCGAGATCAGCGCTTGCGACGCGATCACCGTCGCGGCCGTCGCGAGCGCCACCATCGGGAGCAAGAACGGCCCGGGCGTCAGCGCGAAAAACGACGCATCGATCGCCTTCGGATCGACGATCAATAGCGCGCTCTGCCCGAGATAGTTGAGGATGAGCGTCGGGAAGACGAGCGCGAACCATCCGGCCGCGATCGGCACGCGTCCGAAGTGCGACATATCGGCGTAGAGCGCTTCGACGCCCGTGATCGCGAGAACGACCGCGCCGAACACGAGAAAGCCGAACACGCCGTGATGCGTCGCGAAATAGATCGCGTGGAGCGGACTGAGCGCCGCGAGCACCTTCGGCGCCCGCACGATCGCGATGAGCCCCGACGCGCCGATCGTTAAGAACCAAACGACCATGACCGGCCCGAAGACGCGGCCGACCCTTTCGGTGCCGCGGGATTGGATCGCGAAGAGCGCGAGCAGAATCCCGACCGAGATCGGCACGATGTACGGCTGCGCGGCGTGCGTCGAGACGCCGAGCCCTTCGACCGCGGAGATGACCGAGATCGCGGGCGTGATGATCCCGTCACCGAAGAGCATCGCCGCGCCGGCGATGACGACGAGCGTGAGCAGATTCGGGCGCACCGGCATGCCGTACGGCTTCGGCGGTGAGGAAAGGGCGAGCAGCGCGAGGATCCCGCCCTCGCCCTCGTGATCGACGCGCATCAGCGTGCCGACGTACTTCACGCACACCACGAGCACGAGCGCCCAGATGAGCAGCGATGCGATGCCGAGGACGTTCTCGAGCGTCGGCTGCACGTGCGCCGACGTGAAGCACGTTTTTAGCGTGTAGAGCGGGCTCGTTCCGATATCGCCGAAAACGACGCCGAGGGCGGCGAGTGCGAGTGCCGGCCGAAACCCGGATGCCTCGCTGGCCACGACTTTCGAGCGGGGCTTGTTGGTCGCGGTCGGCGATGCATCCACGGGGCTTGCTTCTCCGTCGGCGGCCGCGATATGCCTCTTCAAATCGCAGACCGCATCGCACCGATGTAATCGCCGTCGCGAGACGGCTCCACATCGGACGGTCTCCTGCGATGAATGCTAATGAGGATCGCACCCGAGGTCACTCGCTCGGAAGTCGTTAAAACGCGCACATGACGTTCACGCCCATCCCGACCACGCCGATGCCCCGTATGACGCCGAGCGGGCATTACGCATCCGCGCCGGGAGCGGCGACGTTGAGGGTTTTCGGCGGACCCGCCGCACGCGTGGTGCGAACGAACGTCGACGGCCGCTTCGCGACCGTCCGAACGCGCGGTGCGATCATCGAGGCGGAGCCGCTCACCGAAGCCGTGCTGCTCGAACATTTTTCGTTCGGATGGCAGGCGATCGAGATCGTGAACCGCGCGTGCGCCTTCGATGAGCATCGCATCGCGAAGCACGACCGGGACCGGCTCATGCTCGGGATGCCGCGCGCGCGAGACGATCGTCAGTGCGGTGCCGTCCGCCGTCGCTTCGCGATGCGGTCGGACTCGGGACCGCAGCCCGATGTCGATGCGATTCGGACCTTCATGATCGGGCCGCTCGTTCCGAGCGTCACCGTCTATCGCGATTATGCGCTAGCGGATTGGTACGGCGGGGGCGGCGGCGAGACGTTCTTTCGTCGAAGCGGCGGCGCCTGGAGGCTCATGCTCGGCGGCGGCGGTGCGTTCGGTGTCGATGATGCGCGACGCCTCAAGATCCCGACGTCCGCGTGGTGCCCGCTCGAGATTTTCGATGCGCGGTGCCCTCCGCGCGACCGTCACTCGTGACTCGTGGCCGTCCCTTCGGGATCGTCGTCCGTCGAGCGCGCGACCGGCGCATCCGCCGTACATGCGATCGAGCGCACGACCGGCGTAACGAGCCAGGCCGTCGAGCAGAGCGCGATGACGGCGCCGACGACGAGAGTCGCGCCGAACCCGACTCGGCCCGCGAGCAGACCGCCGCACGCGGAGCCGATCGGAAGCGTTCCCCAGAGAATCGTCCGCGCAGTCGCGTTGACGCGGCCCTGCAACGCCGGCGCGACGGCGCCCTGACGATAGCTGACCGTCAGGATGTTGTAGACCGGGATCGCGCACGACGCCATCAGCTGCGAGCCGACGAGCAACGCGACGGTGTCGGCGAGCGGCCACGTGCGGTGCGCGAGCGGCACGATCGCGAGGGCGACGGCGTACGAAGCCTGGGCGACGAGAAGCGCGTTCGCGAATCCGAATCGCGCGGCGACTCGCGGCGCGAGCAGCGCGCCGACGAATCCGATCTCGCCGACGGCGAACACGATCCCGATCGCCGCCGGTGCGAGGTGCAGCGAGCGATACGCGAAGAGCAGATAGGCCGCGCCGCCGATCGACGAGCCGAGGTTCGACGTCGCCGTCGCACCGATCAACTGCGGCAAGCCGCGCGTCGCAAACACGGCGCGCCAGCCCGCACGCAGCTCTTCCAGAAATGACGTGCGCGCCCGCAGCGCCGCATTCGCGGCCGCGCGGACCGGGACGTTCAGCAGCGCGATCGCCGAGAGCGCGTAGCCGCTCGCGACGGCGACGAGCGCGAGCGGCCCGCCGACGAGCCCGACGAGCGCTCCGCCGCCGCCGTTGCCGACCGCCTGCGAGAGCGATTGCGAGATCTCGAGCCGCGCGTTGGCTCGCGCGAGATCCGGCCCATCGACGACTTCCGGCAGTACCGCCTGATACGCGACGCCGAAAAACACGTTGAGCACGCCGACGAGCGTCGCCACGACGGCGAGGAACGGGATCGAGAGCGCGCCGAGCTGCGAGACGACCGGGATCGACCCGACCGCGAGCGCGCGGCCGATATTCGCCGTCGCGAGGATGCGCCTCCGCGGCCAGCGATCGACGAGTACGCCGACCGGCAGTCCGATGAGCGGGAACGCGATCGTCTCGAGCGCTTCGAGCATGCCGACCTGCCACGGCGTCGCGTGCAGCGCGAGGATCCCGACGCTCGGGATCGCGAGCATTGCAAAACTGCTCGCCATGACGCTGAACGTCTGGCCCGTCCACAAAAACGCGAACGCGCGATTCACGCGAACGCGCTTCGCCGAAGTCGATGCGGTTCCGTCGGAATCGATATCCGCGCGCGGGCACCGCGAGAGAATACTTCGCTACGGGCGAGGCCGTGCGTATGAAAGATCCGCGCGTGACGGGCGTTTGCCTGCGACGACGGCCGGAATATCCGTGTTACCGAGGGTGAGCCGTTTCGCACAAGACGTGCCTTCGCAGTTGAAACGGCGGTTAGGATCGACTATGAAAGACACGATTACGAGCGCGGCGGCAATCTACGTCGCGAGCCTCGTCATCGGCGGCGCCGCGTTTCTCGGATTCGCGGTCGGCCACGCAACCGGACTCGCAGCCCTCGGCTACGGGCTCGCGGCGGTGCTCGCGATCGCGGGCGTCGTGTTCGCGGGAAAAAAGACCATGCAGACGATGGAATCCGAGATCACGCGCTAGCCGCTCGCCGCCGACGTGCGGACGCCGGCGGTTCGTCTCTCGGATCGTGGGGAAACGCTTGGAGAGCTCGACGGTAGAGATTTCCGGCTCGCAAGATTGCGAGCGAAGGATCCTACCGGCGTCGCATCTCAAAGAGCGTACCTACGGCGCCCGTCGACGCGGCGTCGGCCGAGGATGGGTGATTCAGGATGGCGTTCCAGGGTGCGATTTTCGATGTCGACGGCGTCCTCGTCGACTCACCGCACGAGCTCGCGTGGCGTGAATCGTTCAAGCGGCTGATGGAGACGGATTGGGCCGATATCGCGGCTCAAACGTCGTACACGCCGGAGAAATTTTCGCCCGCGCTCTATCAGCAGATCATGGCCGGTAAGCCCCGCATGGCGGGCGCGACGGCCGCGCTCGAGCATTTCGGCGTCCCCGACGCCGAGCGCCGCGCGAAAGAATACGCGGATGCCAAGCAAGAGCAGGTCGTCGCGCTGATCGAGGCCGGGCAGTTCACGGCGTTCCCGGATGCCTTGCGCTTCATCCTCGCCGTAAAGAATCTCGGCATCCCCGTCGGCTGCGCGTCGTCGTCGAAAAACGCGGGACTCTTCTTGCGACAGATCCGGCTCGATACGTTCGCGGCGGAACAGCGAATCGAGTACGGCTTCATCAAACCCGGCCTCGTCCTGCTCGATCTTTTCGATGCGAACGTCGCCGGCCGCGACTTCGCGCAGGGGAAGCCGCATCCCGAGATCTTCCTGACCGCAGCGCGAGAACTCGGGGTCAATCCCGCGCTCTGCTTCGTCGTCGAAGACGCGTCGAGCGGCATCCAGGCCGCGAAGGCGGGGAAGATGTCGGGCCTCGGCGTCGCGCGCCTCGACGACGCGGCGCTGCTCGCCGAAGCGGGCGCCGATCTCGTCGTGACCTCGCTCGACGACGTCTCGCTCGACGGCCTCGGCGAAGGCAGGCTGCGCGAGCGAAGGTCGATCGCGGGCGATAAACGCCGGAAGACCGAGCGGCCGCGTAGCGTCTGGTCGCTCGAATACGATCGCTTCGATGCGAGCCGGCAAGGCCTGCGCGAAGCGCTCACGACGCTCGGCAACGGGTTCTTCGCGACGCGCGGCGCGCTCGCCGAAACGAGTGCCGACGATGCGAATTATCCCGGCACGTACGTCGCGGGGCTCTACAATCGCGCGACGACGGAGATCGCCGGCCGCGACGTCGAGAACGAGGATCTCGTCAACGTCCCGAACTGGCTGCCGCTCGCGTTTCGCGTCGAAGGCGGCGCGTGGTTCGACGTCACGAACGCGGACGTACTCGATCATCGCGTCGAGCTCGATCTGCGCGCGGCCGTACTGACGCGCAACCTGCATTGGCAAGACGCGGAAGGCCGCCGCACGAGCATGGTGCAGCGCCGCTTCACGAGCATGAAGGACATGCATCACGCGGCGATCGAGTGCACGTTCGTCGCGGAGAACTGGTCGGGTACGCTCGAGGTTCGCTCCGGGATCGACGGCTCCGTCATCAATTCCGGCGTCAAGCGCTATCGCGACCTCAACGGCAAGCATCTCGACATCGTCTCGGCCGCGCAGACGAGCCGCGAGACGATCGTGCTCGTCGCCGAGACGAATCAATCGCACGTTCGGCTCGGCATCGCGACGCGCGTCCGCGTCACGAACGGTGCCGATGCGAGCGCCCGCCGCGATCTCGAAAACGTCGGCGAGAAGATCTCGCAAACGCTCGCGATTCGCCTCGAACGCGGTGCGAGCGTGACGCTCGAAAAAGTCGCCGCGCTCTATACCTCGCGCGATCGCGCGATCTCCGACGTCGGCGAAGAAGCCGCGGACGCAGCCGAACGCGCGCCCGCATTCGCCGAGCTCCTCGCGCGCCACACGGGCGCGTGGGCGAGCCTTTGGGAACGCTTCGACATCGAACTCGACAGCGGCAATCAGTGGACGGAGATGGTGCTCCATCTCCACGAGTTCCATCTCTTGCAGACGGTCTCGCCGAATACGATCGGTCTCGACGTCGGCGTCCCGGCACGCGGGTGGCACGGCGAAGCCTATCGCGGCCACATCTTCTGGGACGAGATGTTCATCTTCCCGTTCCTAAATTTCCAGCGCCCCGTCCTCGCGGAGACGTTGCTGCGCTATCGTCACAGCCGCCTCGGCACCGCGCGCGCCGCGGCGAAAGCCGAAGGGTTCGCGGGCGCGATGTTCCCGTGGCAAAGCGGGAGCAACGGTCGCGAAGAGACGCAGCAGGTCCATCTCAATCCGAAGTCCGGCCGCTGGCTGCCGGACCATTCGCACCTGCAGCGGCACGTCAACATCGCGATCGCCTACAACGTATGGCAGCACTACATGGTCACGGGGTCGATGCAATTCTTGCGCTTCCTCGGAGCGGAATTGCTGATCGAGATCGCGCGTTTCTGGGCGAGCGCCACCACGTTCGACGAGCAGCTCGGACGCTACGAGATCCGCGGCGTGATGGGTCCCGACGAATATCACGAAGCGTATCCCGGCAGCGACCGGCCCGGGCTCGCGAATAACACGTATACGAACGTGATGGCCGTGTGGGTGATGCAGCGCGCGCTCGAAGCGCTCGAGGTCTTGCCGCCGCATTACCGCCAGGAACTCGTCGAATCGCTGCACGTCGAAGATGCGGAGCTCGCGCGTTGGCGCGACATCGGTATCAAGATGCGCGTCGTCTTCCATACGGACGGCGTGCTCTCGCAGTTCGACGGCTACGAGGCGTTACCGGAGTTCGATTGGGAAGGCTATCGTGCGAAGTACGGCAACGTGCAGCGCCTCGATCGCGTACTCGAAGCCGAAGGCGATTCGCCGAACAACTACAAGCTCTCGAAGCAAGCCGACGTGCTCATGCTGCTCTTCGTGCTCTCGCGCGACGAACTGCGCGGCCTCATGCGCGGGCTCGGCTACGAGGTGACGGACGATCAACTCGCGCGGACCGTCGCTTACTATCTCGCCCGGACCTCGAACGGTTCGACTCTGAGCGCGATCGTGAGCACGTGGGTCTTGGCACGCACCGATCCCAAAGCGGCTTGGAAGTTCTTGAACACGGCGCTCGAGAGCGATATCGCGGACGTGCAAGGCGGTACGACGGCCGAGGGGATCCATCTCGGCGCGATGGCGGGGACCGTCGATCTCGTGCAACGCCGACTCACCGGCATGCGCGCGCAGGGCCGCACGCTGCGCTTCGATCCCGCGCTCCCGCCGGAAGTAAAGCACTTGCGTTTCAGCGTGCACTATCGCGGCCATCGCATCGAACTCGTGCTCACCGAGGACAATATGAAACTGACCTCGCGGCCGAGCACCGCACCGTCGATCTCGATCGCCGTTCGCGAGCGCACGGTCGAACTCGCGCCGGGCGAAACGGTGGAGTTCGCGCTGGCCTCGGTATGACGGACGTCGCGGCGCGCATGCGAACGCACGCGCGGCACGGCGCGCTCTGCATCGATTTCGACGGCACGCTCGCGCCGATCGTCGCCGATCCGGAGGCGGCGCGGCCGTTCGCGGGCGCGGTCGATCTACTCGAGCGCCTCGCGCGCACGTGGGCCGGGGTCGCGCTCGTCTCGGGGCGCCCGGCCGCCTATCTCGCCGAGCACGCGCCGGCCCACGGCGTGCGGTTCATCGGACTCTACGGTTTGCAAGAACTCCTCGACGGCGAACGTCTTCAATGTCTTTGCCCATAATTCTCGCAGTTTCAGCTCTTGTTCCAGCGTGAGGTTGCCAAGATGGCCTTGTTGAATGGGCATTTCGG
>CAZZYZ010000097.1:0-10601 GCA_964658425.1 Vulcanimicrobiota bacterium
CCGGTCCCGACGCCGTCGCCGTCACCGACGCCGAATCCCTACGGCACCCTTCCGCCGGGAGCGTCGTCCTGACGCAGTCGGTACAGGCGATCCTCGCCGCCGGTCTCTTCTTCGCCATCCTCGCGTACGCCGCGACGGTGCTCGTCGAACGGCCGGCGGTGAACGAATCGGCGGCGAGCCTTCGCACGCGACGGGTCGCGCAGATGCTCGCGACGATCGTGAGCGGCGCGATCGGCGGCTTCGCCGTCGCGCGCGGGCTGAGCGTCCCGCAACTCGGCGTCTCGGCGCTCGTCGCGGCGGCGCTCGCGGGCGCGATCACCGCCCCGCGCGAGATCGGTGCGGCGGCGACGTACGTGCTGCTCGCGGCGTCCGGCTGCGTCATCATCGCGGCCGCGCTGTCCGGCGTGTGGATCGCCGTCGCGACGGCGATCGGCGTCGCGCTGCCTTTCGCGATCACGGCCCTCGTCGTGAAAGAAAAGGCCGCGACGCTCTTCAATGCGTTGCTCGCAGCCGTCGTCGGCGCGACGCTCGGTATCGGGCCCGCGTTCGTCGTCCTCGTCGCCGCATGCCTCGCCGCAGCCGCCTTCTCGAAGATCCGCAAGGAAACGCTCGCCGCACGCGGCTTCGCCGACTACATCGCGAGCTTCGCACTCGTCGCGATGTTCGCGAGCGTCCTCTCGGGCTGAGCTCGCGCTGCGACGAACTCCGCGCACGGCTTACGCCTGCTGCACCGGATGTCGGGCGAGCGCGACTTCGATCTCGTTCTGCATCTGCTGCGGCGTGAGATCCCCGCTCGAGACACACGAGATACGTCCCGCCCGTCGAAAAAGAGATGCGATGGGTAGCCGCGTGAGCGCATGTCGTTCGCGAAATCCACGCACCGGCGCCGGCTCCTCTTTCAGATCGATGCCGACGACGTGAAGTCGGTTCGCGTACGCGTTCGCCGTGCGTTCGATATCGGCGGCCTCGCTAGTACACGGCGGGCACCATGACGTGAAGCGGACGACGCAATGCCAGCGAGCAAACGACGACGATCCATGTCTCGCCCGCCCTTCGCGCACGCCGCTCGCGCGTCCACGCATACCGCGAACGCGAGGCGTCACTATGCGGGCCGCGGACTATCGAATGGCGAGTCTCGTGTTGTCCGCGGGGCGGGAACGCTGCCAGACGCGGAAGTGCGCATCGCGATAGATCGAGTGCCAGCCGGTGTTGAGCGTGAGCAAGCCTTCGAGCGGCGACGTCCGCCCGACGAGTACCACGTCGACGCCGCGCTTCGCGAGGATCTGCCGCCACCCCGGACGGCCGCGGTCGATCGCGACGAAATCGTTCCACACCGCGACCGGATACGGATCGGCGCGGCCGTCCATGAAGACTCGTGCGCGGCTCGAATCCAGAAGCGGTCCGCACCATGCAAAATCGGCGCAAAACACGTGCGATTCGCCCGGCAGCGACGCGATCGCGCCGAGCGCGCCGCGAGGCCAATCGGTGCGCGCGGCGTTCGCCGCAATCGCCATGTGCGCGCTGCCGATCCCGATCCCGAGCGCGAGCGCGAGCGAGACGAGCGGATCGGCGATGCGTGCGAAAGCCGGCGGCTGCACGGTTGCGATGCGCTCGCGAAACCATCCGATGCCGTTCGTGAGAGCGACCGCCGCATACGGCGCTATCGCGAGCGCGAAGATGGCGATATTTCTCGCGGCCGAAAACATCAGCCAGGCGAGCGTCACGAATAAAAAGCGATCGCGCCACTTCGTCGTGCCGTGCATACCGAAGACGACGATGCACAAGATGAGCGGCAGCGCACCGAAGGCGAACGACACGTCGGAGACGCTCGTGTGCTGCCATTCGGTAATGAACGCTTTGATCGGGCTGCGAAAGAGCGAGATCGCATAAAGCGGAAGCCGCGTGCCGAGCGGACTCGCGCACGTCGCGAGTGCGGACCCGGCGGTAATCGCCGCGAGCCGGCGCGTCGCCCGGGACCAACCACGGTCGAGCTGCGAACCGGCCGTCGTGATCGCCGCCAAAACCGGCGCCAGCAGGACGCTCGCATGCACGTTCGCCCACACCGCGACGATCGCGATCGCGCCGTACGCCAGCGGTCCGTCGATATCGAGCGCCAAGAGGAAGAGCGCGAAGAGCGGCCACGCGACGTCCTGCACGCGTACGCCGAACGAATCGACGAGCGCGATACCGACGCACGCCGTCACGGCGGCGAGCGCGGCGGGATGTGCGCCGCGACGGTGCCCGCGATACGCGCACAACGCGAGGGCGGCAGTCGCGCAAAGTCCGCAGGCGGCACTGAAGATCGGCCAGCCGGGGCCGCGACTCGCATAGGCGAGGATCGAAAAGAGCCATTCTTGCGGGACCCAGGCCGCCCCGGACGAGGTGAACGTCTCGGCTCCGAGCGCGCGAGGCAACGCGTGCGAACGGAGTATCGCTCTACCGAGCCAGCGCTGCCAATAGAGATCGCCGTCGCCCGGCGCCGCGAACGTCGCCATCGCGACGAACCGGCCTGCGAAGATCGCGACGATCATCCACGCGTATCTCATCGAGCGCTTAACCTTTCAGCGGGTCTTAAAATGCGAAGGTCCGGACCCGCACGTAACGTGCGAGCCCGGACTGTTGCGGTTCGGGAGCGATGGATGCACCGCGCTCGACTCCGGAGAGACGAACCGCGGCCATATCGCAGATTAGGTGGTCAGCGTCGCTGCGGCGTTGCTGAGCGAGTTGGAGGCTTTGCCGCCGAGGAGGCGGAGCGCCGCGATCGCGACGATCGAGACGAGGGCGATGATGAGTGCGTATTCGACGAGGCCCTGGCCGGCGTCGTCGCGGAGCATCGAAACGAAAGTCTTCACGAGTAAACCTTTCCGAAATGGAAGTAGAAAGACGTAAGAAAGAGCCTAGCGACATAAGCCGGTCAGGCGAGCGTCGGAGCCGTTCG
This sequence comes from Vulcanimicrobiota bacterium, assembly GCA_964658425.1. Classification (GTDB taxonomy): domain Bacteria; phylum Vulcanimicrobiota; class Vulcanimicrobiia; order Vulcanimicrobiales; family Vulcanimicrobiaceae; genus CAZZYZ01. Next base: position 2,939 of record CAZZYZ010000097.1, read on the forward strand.
TCACTGACGAGCCGTACCGCAACAACAATATGTTCGGGACCACGGGCCGCCCGAATTAGCGATTCTCGCTCGATTTACGGCGTGTGACCCGGAGCACGCAATGCACGAGCGTCGCCCGTCAAGTTTCGGTGGGCCCGGTCCGAAACTACAGAGAGTCACCTCTTTGGGAAAGGCCCATGACGCTAGCAATAGACGTGCTTCTCATCGCCGCGTGCGCCGCCGTCGTCACCGACCTGCGCTCGCGCCAGATCCCGAACGCGCTTACGATCGCGGTCGCGCTTTTCGCGCTCGGGCTCTCGGCCGCACACGGTGCGATCGCGTTCCTCGTCTGTCTCGCGACGATCTTCGGCGTTCTCATCGTCGGTACGTTCGCGTACTCGAGCGGCTGGCTCGGCGGCGGCGACGTCAAGTTCATGGCGGCCGTCGCGGGCGCTCTCGGCCCGCAAGCGGTCGACTTCCTCGTCTATACGTCGCTCGCCGGCGGCGCGATCGCGATCGTTCTCTCGATCGCGAACGGCCGGCTCCCATCGACGCTCCGCTCGGTCGGCAATCTGCTGCGCCCGCTCGCGATCGAAGGGACGGTCGCAATCGCGCCCGCTCGACCGATCGTCATGCCCTACGCCCTCGCGATCGCAGGCGGCATCGCCATGGTCGCGCTCTCCAATAGCATCGCACCTTTCCTGAGGCTACCGCTTTGAACAGTCGTCGGATCACCCTTATCGTCGCCGTCGTCCTCGCGCTCGTCACGGGTGTCCTGACGCTGCGCTTCCTCTCGTCGGTGAACACGAAGAGTCAGCAGACCGCCGTCGTGATGGGTCCGCTGATCGTCGCGAGCGTCGACATCCCCGCTCGAACGAAGATCAAGGCGCAGATGCTCACGAAGGTGATGCGGCCCGCCGCCTCGATCGAGCCGGGCTCGATCGCCGATGCGAAGGACGTCGAAGGCGATATCGCCCTCGCGACGATCCCGGCCCAGACGCCGCTCTCGCAAAGTAAGGTCGGCGTCCCGGCCGCGATCGGCGTGACGGGGCAGCTGATGCCGGGTCAGCGCGCGGTCAGCATCCCAGTCGACATGGTGAAATCGGTCTCGGCGCTCGTCGCGCCGGGCGATCGCGTCGACGTGCTCGCCTCCAAAGACGGCTCGGACGCCGGCGGCAAGCAGCCGCGCACGAAGGCGATCATCCGCGGCGTCGTCGTCCTCGCGGTGAATTCGACGATCCAAGCCGCCGCGAATGCAAGCCCGCCGCCGGCCGGCAGCGCGCCGCCCGATGCCGGTGCGCCGACCACGGTGACGCTCGCGGTGACGCCGGCGCAAGCCGATCTGCTCACGGTCGCCGATCTCAATTCGACGCTGCGCCTCGCGCTGCGCTCGCCCGACGAAGCGGCGAAATCGCTGCCGCCCGAGCAGATGGATTTCGATACCGCAGCGGCCCCCTCGGCCCCCTCGCAAGCGCAGCCGGCACCCGCGGCACCCGCCTCGCGGCCGGCACCCGCCGGAACGCCGGGTGTGGTCGTGATCGAAGGCGATCAAATCGTGAACGGAGCGAAATGAGCGCGACCTTCCTCATTCTCGGCGCGAAGGGCGGCGTCGGCGCGACGACCGTCGCCGTCGATCTCGCGCGCGCGGCGGCGCACGGCGGCGCGGCCTGCACGATCGTCGATGCGGATCTCTCGGGCCGCCGCACGATGGCGACGCTCATGGGCGCGATGAACGAGCTCGACTCGCAGCGCAGCCACGCGATCTACGCGATCGCCAAAATCGCGAACGTCACGATGATCGAAGTCCTCGATCGATACGACAACATCTTCGCGCTCCGGGCGAGCGAGCTCGAGCCCGTCGCGACGAAACTCAGCCGCTCCGACGGACTCAACTTCGTCGATGCATCGCGACCGTTCGACGAGCAGATCCGGCCGTTCTCGCAGATCGCGACGCACGTGCTCGTCGTCGTCGAACCCAATACCCTCGGCGCCTCCGCGGCGCAGCGGCTCGTCGGCGATCTGCATCGCTTCGGCGTTCCGGCGAAGCAGATCTCGCTCGTCGTCAACCTGCGTTCGGGCCGCTCCGAGATCAGCGCGCGCGAGATCGAGAAGACGATCGGCGCGAGCGTGATCGGCGAGCTCCCGAAGAACGGCGATCGTGCGTTCCTGCGCGCGATCGACGCGCTCGTTCGCAAGCTCATCGACATGCCGCAAGAGTCGACGCTCGAATCGCTGCCGAATTCGATCTTCAGCCACAAAGCCGTCGCCGCCGACCTCCCCACGGGGCCGCCCGGCCAAAACGCACCCGTCGCGAAGAAGGAAGATCGCCCGCAAGACGATCCCGAGTATCGTCGGAAGATGGAACGGCGTTCGAAGCTCAAGCTCGAGATCAGCAACGAAGTCGGCCAACGCGTCGATATCGTCGCGGCGAGCCGCGCGCATACCGACGGTCAGAAATATTCCGAACTGCGCGAACAGATCAACGCGGTCATCTCGCAACTGCTCGCCGATCGCAACGAACTCACGATGCAAGACCGCGCGGAATTGCAGCAAGAGATCATCGACGAGCAGCTCGGCCTCGGCCCGCTCGAAGACCTGATGCGCGACGAAAAAGTCTCGGAAATCATGGTCAACGGCCCGAAGGTCATCTACGTCGAAAAATCCGGCCGGCTCACCCTCTCCGAGCGCACGTTCAAAGACGAACGCCATCTGCGAACGGTCATCGAGCGCATCGTCGCGCCGCTCGGCCGACGGATCGACGAGTCGTCGCCGATGGTCGACGCGCGCCTCGCCGACGGCTCGCGCGTCAATGCGATCATCGAACCGCTCGCGCTCGACGGCTCGAGCATCACGATCCGCCGCTTCAGCAAGAAACGGCTGACGATCTGGGATCTCGTGAAGTTCGGCTCGATCCCGGAGAGCGCCGTCGGCCTGCTCAAAGCGATGGTCGAAGCGAAGCTCAACATCGTCGTCAGCGGCGGTACGGGTTCGGGGAAAACGACGGCACTGAACATACTCTCGAACTTCATCCCCGAGACCGATCGCATCCTGACGATCGAGGACGCAGCCGAACTCTCGCTCTCGCAGGATCACGTCGTGCGGCTCGAATCGCGCGCGCCGAACATCGAGGGTAAGGGCGCCGTCACCATCCGCGATCTCGTGAAGAACTCGCTGCGCATGCGGCCCGATCGTATCGTGATCGGCGAGTGCCGTTCGGGCGAAGCGCTCGACATGCTGCAAGCGATGAACACGGGACACGACGGATCGCTCACGACCCTCCACGCGAATACGCCGCGCGACGCACTCTCGCGCCTCGAGACGCTCGTGCTCATGGCGGGTTACGATCTCCCGATCCGCGCGATTCGCGAGCAGATCGCGAGCGCGGTCGATGCGGTCGTGCAGATCGAACGCTTGCGCGACGGCTCGCGCAAATTCACGAGCATTACCGAGATCGTCGGTATGGAGGGCGATATCGTGACGATGCAAGAGCTCATTCGCTACCAGCAAGAGGGCATCGACGAAGACGGCAAGGTTCTCGGACACTTCGAGTTCACGGGCGTCCAGCCGCATCACGCTCATAAGTTCGAGGAGACCGGCGTCGAGTTCGACATCAGCCAGCTCTCCGCACTCATGCCGGCACGCGCCGCGTGGTAATCTCGAGCCCGTACGCGATCGGCTTCAGCGCGCTCAGCGTCCTCGCGCTGCTCGCGTATTCCCTCGGCTTCGATATTCGCCGCTACATGTCGCGCTACGCGAGCATCTTCACGAAGCTGCTCGAGCGCGCCGATTTGCGCACGAAACCGGAAGATTACATGATGATGCTCATCGGCATCGGCGTCGCGCTCTGGGTCGGCGTCCTGTTCATGTATAAACCGCCGCTCCCGGTCGCGCTCGTCCTCTTCCCGGTGCTCGAGATCGTGGCGTTCGTCGTCGGCATCATGTATCTCAAATTCCGCGGCGGCAAGCGACTCAAGGGGTTCGGCGATCAGTTCGAGATGGTGCTGCGCATGATGGCGAGCGCGCTGCGCGTCGGTCTCGGCTTCCGTCAGGCGATCATCCTCGTCACCGAAGAAGTTCCGGACCCCGCGCGGCGCGAGTTTCTGCGCGTCATCGGGCGCGCGAACATCGGGACGAACATCGTCGATGCGCTCGACGAACTCTCCAAGAGCGTCCCGATCAACGAGACGATGATGTTCGCGCGCGTCGTGCGCGTGCAGCAATCGACGGGCGGCGATCTCGCGAAAGTGCTCGACAAACTCGCGACGACGATCCGCGATCGCCGCCGGATCGTTCGCAAGATGAACGCGCTCACGGCCCAGGGCCGCTTCGGTGCGTTCATCATCGGCGCGCTCCCGGTCGGCGTCGGCGGCTTCGTCATGGCGACGCAGCCCGACATGAAGCAGGCGATGCTGCATACGGTGCCCGGCTGGTGCTGTCTCGGGCTCGCGACGTTCCTCGAGCTCGGCGCGATCTTCTTCCTCGGCAAAATCTTGAAGTTGGATGCCTGACGCATGCTCGCGCTGATCTTCGGCCTACCTCCCATCATCATCGCGATTACGATCGGCTTTACGCTCGCGGCCGGCGCCGGCATCTATACCGCGATCCCGCAGAAGAGCGAGCTCGCGAAACGCCTCGAGCGCGTCGACGGCCTCACCTGGGATCGCAAGGAGACCAAGGGCGCGTTCTTCGCGCGCATCTTCAACGACAAACAGCGCGGCAATCTCGCGAAGAAACTACAGGAAGCGGGCTGGTATACGGTCACGCCGACGCAGATGGCGGTGCGCGTCGTCGCCTATGCAACGATGGGCCTCTTCGCCGGGCTCGGCTATACGGTCATCAACGGCTCCGTCACGCCGCTCACGATCGGCGGCCTGCTGCTGATGACCGGCGCCGGCGCCTACATGCCGTTCGGCAAACTCAAGGGCGCGATCAAAAAGCGAAAAGCCGCGATCCAACGCGCGCTTCCCGATTTTCTCGACATGCTCGCCTCGACGGTACAGGCCGGCCTCGCGTTCAATCAGGCGCTCGTTCAAGCGCAGGAGGTCGCGCCGGGCGCGCTCGGTGAGGAGATCAAGGCCGCCCTCTCCGAGGTACGCCTCGGCCGCTCGAAGGCGGACGCCCTGCGCGCGATGGCCGATCGCGTGAAGCAAGAGCAGCTCTCGTCGACGATCACGTCGATCATTCAGGCGGAGCGCCTCGGCTCCAATCTCGCGCAAGTCCTCGACGAGCTCGCCGAAGAAGTGCGTAATCGCCGGATGATGCGCGCCGAAGAGATCGCAAATATGATGCCGACGAAGATGGTCATTCCGATGGCGCTCTTCATGCTGCCGGCACTCTTCGTGATGATCTTCGGCGGCGTCGTCGCGCAGTACATGAGCACGCCGCATTGATCCCGTCGTGGGTGCTCGGGCTCGTGTTCGTCGGCTTCGCCTGCCTCGGGTATCTGGCCACGCAAGGCGCCGATTTCGCGACGCGGCGCATGCGCGGCATGCGCGAGCGGCCCGTGAAACGCGAGCCGCATCTCGCCGTCCCGATCGCCCTCGCGCTCGGGACGGGCGCGATCGGCCTGACCTATTTCATGCGCGGCACGAGTCCGTTCGATCTCGCGCTGCTGCTGCTCGTTTGTCTGACGCTGTGCGCCGCGTGCTATTGCGATCTGCGCGTCGGCTACGTGCCCGCCGCGCTCGTCGGCCCGATCTTCGCACTCGTCGTCGTCGTCGATCTCTTCACCGCGCGCACGTCGCTCGGGGTCGCGGCGCTCATCGTCGCGCCGTTCGCGATCGCCGCGTTCACGACGAAGGGCCGCAGTATCGGCTGGAGCGACGTGTGGGTCGTCGCGCTCGGCGCGCTCGTCCTCGACGTCAGCCTCGGCCTGCTCGCGTTCGCGATCGCGTGTTTCGTCTCGGTCGGCGTCGCCTTCGCGACCGGCCGCCGCAGCCAAGCCGTCGCATTCGCACCGTATCTCACGGCGACGATCGGGCTCGCGCTCCTCGTGCCGGCGGTACTTCGCTAGCGTTCAGGTTTACGCGTGACGATAATTCGATAACGTTCGCGTTTTCATGAACCGGAATGCAAACCTCGGGCATCGGCGTCGGAAACGCGTTCCCACACTTCGCGTAGGAACGATGCGGCGTCCATGACGAGGCCGACCGATTGCGTCGAGCCGCGGTCGGTGAGTTTCGTGACGCTCGCGGGGTTGATGTCGACGCAGATGACCTTGCACGCGGCGGGCAAGAGATTGCCGACGGCGATCGAGTGCAGCAGCGTGCAGACCATCAGCGCCATCCCGATCTCCGGCACGATCGCGCGCATCCGGCGCTGCGCCTCGATCGTGTCGGTCACGACGTCGGGGAGCGGCCCGTCGTCGCGAATCGAGCCCGCGAGGACGACCGGGATCTTCTTCCGATACGCTTCGTACATGATGCCGCTGCGCAGCAGTCCGCCATCGATCGCGTTCTGAATACCGCCCGCGGCGCGGATGCGATTGACCGTGCGCAGATGATGCACGTGACCCTCTTCGACGGGGAACGCATCGCGCAGATCGACGCCGAGCGACGTTCCGAAGAATTGCGATTCGATATCGTGTACCGCGAGCGCGTTGCCCGCAAAGAGCGCGTCGACGTATCCGCCGTCGATCAGCCGTTCGAGATATTTCCCCGCGCCCGTGTGCACGATCGCGGGGCCGCCGACGAGCAGCACGCGCTTCCCCGCGGCCTTCGTCGCGAGCAACTCGCGCACGAGTTCCGCGACGAGCGACTCCTTCGGTTTCTCGCTCGAGACGGCGCTCGACATGAACTCGAAGACCTGTCGGCCTCGCGGCCGCTGCACGGCGCGCACCCGCACGCCCTCGTGACCGACGACGACGCGCGCGCCCGCGGCGATATCCGACGGCGCGACCGTCCGCGGACCCGCGGGCTCGAGCGCGATCGCGCAATCCATCTCGGGTAGGGCGGCCGCGACCCAGCGGCCGTCGACGCGAACCTCCGTCTCGAGATTCGTCGTCGCGTAGAATTGGTCGGGCAGGATGCCGTCGCGCGGCGCCGGTTCGGTGACGGCATCGGTATCGTCCGTAACCGTCGCGCCGATCGCGCGCAGCTTATCGAGTAGTTCCTCGAGGTGCGCGTCGTCGTCGGCGACGATCGTCAGGCGCGCCGTGCTCTCGTCGATCTGCGTCTTGCCGACGGAAAAATTGTCGATCGTGTATTGCGCGTGCGGATTGTCCATCACGAGTTCGAGCACGCGCCCGAAGAGACCGGAATCGATGATGTGGCCGCGCAGCTCGATCTCTCGAACGCGCGCACCGTTGCCTTCGCGCGCCATGCGCTCCGGTTCTCGAAGCACGTTTCGCGCGCCCTCCGCTGCGATCGCGGGTCGGAGCCGTACCTCAACTGCCGCAGCGGCGAGCCGATAGTCAGAATGTGTTCTCGTTCACACCCCCGGCCGGCCGGCTGCGGCTGCTCTACGTGCTCGAAAATTACTGGCCGCACGTCGGCGGCGTCGAGAACGGCTTCCGCGCGCTCTGCGCGGGGATGGCGGCGCGCGGGCACGAGGTTCGCGTCATCACGACGCGCCGGCGCGGGACGGCAGCGCGTGAGACGGTCGACGGCGTCGAGGTCGAACGCATCGGCGCGCTCGGCAACCGCTACGCCTTCACGTTCGCCGCGGCGCGGCACGTCGCGCGCGC
>CAZZYZ010000098.1:0-10533 GCA_964658425.1 Vulcanimicrobiota bacterium
GAGCCGAGCCCGACGACTCGCGAGCGCGCTGCCCGAAGTTGCCGGGCGTCGGGCGATCGGTGAGTTCGCGCTCTTGGTAGTCGCGCACGATCTGCACGATCTCGTCGTTGCTTTTCGGATGCGCGGCGCGCACTTCGCGCTCGACCGTCCGGCGGTGCGCGCCGTCGGGAATCTTCAGTTTCTCGCACGCGAGTCCGAGGACGAGCGCGAAGTCGCCGTCCGCGAGTTTCCGGTTGGCTTCGGCGAGCTTGCGCTCGAGATCGGCCTCGCGCGCGCTCGTTCGCGCGGCCTCGGTCGTCGCGGCCTTGTCGGCCTTCTGCTTCTTGAGCAGACGCGCGCGGACTTCGCTCTCGGGCATCTTCGCGATGGCCTCCTCGGTAAGTTCCTCGTCCGCGGGATCGGTCGCGGGCTCGTCCTTCGTGGACGTCGGCTCTTCGTCGCCTTCGGTCGTCGGCATATCGTCCTCGGTCGTCGTGAGGTGTTGCTTCATGAGGTTGTGGAGCGCGCCGCCCTTCTTCATGCCGACCTTTTTCGCGATGCCGTCGATCTGATCGGACGAAAATTTCGATTCGTCCGAAACGTCGTCGGCTTCCGAAAGTCCCGCGGCTTCGCGCATCGACTTGCCGACCGGACCGGCGAAGAGGTCGACGAGCGCGCCGCGCATCGCTTCGGTTACGAGCCGATCCTTGTCGGCGGCCTTCTCGGCGTCCGTGCGAATATCGATCCCGAGCGCGGGGTCGATGCGATTCGCGGAAAGCCGGACACTCGCGGGCTTCTTCTTCGTGGCGACGATCGGCATGAGCGTTGACTCCTTGAGGACGATGGTTCCGGCCGCTCCGGCCGCGGTGACAAAATCGACTGAGTGCAGTTGCGTGGCGCGCGACATGATCGTGCCGGAAATTCCGCTATCGGGATGCGTTCCCGGGGCGCCGACGCCGTAGCCGTTGATACTGAGCGCGACGAAGGGCGGCTTCGTTGGTGCCGCGGCCATCTTCTCTCGCGTCGTCCGGAGAAGCGATGCGATCTCGGGATCGCCCGATCGCGGATGGAACGTCGCCCACGCGCCGGGCACGGGTTTCGCGCCCTTGATCGTCGGATCGGTGAACGGCGCTTTGCGCGCGTGGTCGTACCATCCGCACTTGTCGCGGACGCGTCGCTCGGGGATATCCCGGTCCTCGGTCTTCGAGGGGTGGTCGTAGAACGCGTCGGCTCCTTCGAGCAGCTCGACGATCGAATCGATGAAGCCCTCGTCGTAGAAATTCTTATCGGCCTTGTTTCCGGGGCCGACGCGCAGGACCATGACGTCGACCGTGCCGTCGTCGTTTTCGTTCGACTCGATGACCGGGAACGTCGTCGTGATCCGATAGGCGTTCGCCGGAACGCCCGCTTCGCGCAGTTCTCGCACGGCGGCTTCGGTTGCCGGTCCCGGCACGAGCGCGTCCGGGATCTCGTCGTCCGGGTCGCGCGAGAAATACGCGATGCCCGCGTCGAGCTCGGCCGCGCGCGCCTTCGCCTTTTCGGCTGCGGTCGGCGCGGGCTTGCCGTAGAGGATGACGTTGGCCTTGCGGATCTGCGCGACGACGGCGGACGCCTCGTACTTGCCCGACGCGAGCATCGCCTTGCCGCGACGCAGCGCCGCGGCCGCAAAACGCGCCGCGAGCGCGTGGCCGGCGGGCGGTACCGGGAGGGCGTGCATGGCCCCGTCCTTGGACGGGATGCCGTACTGCCGGAAGAAACTCGCGCGCGGCGAGACGACGGTAGCCATCTCGTCAAGCCGTGCGACGCGCGCGCGCGGCCGTCTTTTCGCGTCGTCCGCCGAAGTCTTAGGGGAATTCTCCCCACAGACCCGCGTCCTACGTGACGGAGACGGTCCCGATCGTCGAATACGCGCGGTGCTCCGGGTCCGATCCGACCCAGAGTTGGATCTCGTACGTCCCGGCTTCGGGCCACGTCGAGGCGACCGCGACGACGCGCACGATCGAGTTGTCGACCGGGAACACGCGCGCCGGATCGAGCGCGCGCGCGAAGGGGTCGCCGACGCGACGCACGACGACCGTCACCTCGGAGGGGACGAGAACGAACGGCGCGACCGAGATCTCCAGAAGATCGCCCGGCTGCCCCGCGACGATGCGTCCGTCGCTCATGCGAGCACGTCGAAGTATCCGCGCCACCGGCACGCGCCCGCGATCGTCTTCGTGTAGGTCGCGTCGCGCAGGCCGACCGACGAGAGCGGCACGCGATGGCGCTCGGCGAAGCGCCGGAGCGCCTCGACCATCGCCTCGCACGCCGCGGCGACGCCCGGAGCCGAAGCAATCCGCGCGAGGCGCGCGTGGTGCGCGCAGATCGCGTCCCAATCGTCGTCGAGTTTGCGGTTGTCGTTGTCGCGCGCGTCCGCGCTCTCCGGCACGACGAAGAGTTCGATGGAAAACGCGTCGGCGAGGCGATCGTAGCCGCCGCCGCGCGCGTCGACCGCCGAGAGCGCGACGCCCTGTCGCCACGCGAAATTGAACAAGCCGCGGACGAGCTTTAGGATCGCGTTCCCGATCGCCGGGTTCTCGTCGACCGTCGCGAGGAGCCGTCCGTGCCCGCTCGCCGCGAGCGCCGTGTAGATCGACGACGGCGGGCGAAGGAGCCGCAACATCCCGGTCGCGTCGATCGCTTCGTCGACGCCGATGGCCGCGCGCGCGGCCGGCGATCGTTCGAGAAGCCGCTGCGCGACGACGTCGTCGATCTCGAGCATGTGAGACTCGCCCATCGTTCGCACGTCAGTCACGAACCTTTCGTTCGATGAGGATTTGCAGGTCGCGCGACTCGCATTGCGGGCACGCTTTGGGAACGCTCGCCTCATACGCAGTGACGTGTCCGCTCGGACACCGCACGTAATGCTCCTTCATGCTAACTCCCGAACGCGGTTTCGATATCGGCCGCCATGTAATCGTCGCCGACCTTGAGCGGATGGACGCAGACGCCCGATCCGCCGGTATCGGTGCTCACGAAATTATTGCAGTTATGCAGGTTGGAATCGGTGTTGAGATCGACGAGCGTCACGGTCGGTCCGAGCGTCGGCACGTACGACGTGATATAGTTGTTGATCGCCGTTCTGAACGTATCGTATCCCGTGTAGGACGAAGAAAAACTATTCTCGTTCGCCATCACGGTCATCACGGCGATGTGCGTGCATTGACCCTGAAGCGTCGTTATGAGCGACGCGAGTTGGCTGTCGAATTGCGAGGCGGTTTCTCCCCCGACGCCTTTGGCGTCGTTCGTCCCGATATTCACCATCGCCGTATCGCACGGAGCCGTGATCTGCGGTTGCTCGCCCGAGATGACGTACGAGATCGTCTTCCCGCTGACGGCGAGATTATGAACCGTCACGCCGTAGTGGGTTCCGACCGTCGCCGGATATGCGTACGCCGCGCCGTTAATAAACGCCCCCGCTGTAATGCTGTCGCCCATCGCCCAGATATCGCTTTTCGGCGTATACGAAACGGTGCTCGGGATCGGAGACGGCGTCGGCGGCGGGGTGAACGCGGGCGTCACCGGACCGAACGTCTTGTACGCGACCGGATTGCACCGCTGCGTGCATCCCGATGGCGAGATCGTGTAGAAGGGAAGCGGCGTGTGCCCTGTCGCCGGGATGAGCGGAGCGGGCGTAATGATCGGCACGGGCGAGGGATCGGCCATGAGGACGCCCACCCAATTCGTTACCGGAATCGTGACCGTTTTCACGCCGTTGGTCGTCGTGATCCCCACGGGCAGACCCGAGTTGTACTGATGATTCGCCGGGATGTAGGTGTAATAACGCGCGTTCGTCACGTTGCTCGGGAGCGAAACCGTGATGTTCTGCGCCGCGACCGAGCACATCTTATCGAACGGCGCTTTCGTCGGATCGCCGCTCTGGCCGGCCGTAAGCCCGAGGTGCGACACGGGAAACGAGTTGACCGCGAGCCAGATCGGCTGCACGACCTCCGCGTCCGATCGCTGGCCCCAGAGCGCGCGCACGTCGGACGTCGGGCTCGAATCGGCGACGCAGATCGCGTAGCCGTTAGAGTCGTACGATCCGCGCAGGTTGCGATTTCCGGTCGTCGTCCCCGAGTACGAGAGTGTGTACTGCGTCGGCGTATAATCCGGATTTGGATCGTTCATGAGGTTGTCGAACGCGAGGAACCCGTCACCGACCGGCTTCATCGATGCCGTGTTGTCGATGAGCCCGAAGGAGCCGAACGCCGAGTCTTCGGGATGGACCGAGCCGTACGCCGCGTAAGGTCCGATGCGCGCGCCCGTGCTCGTCACGACCGGACGCGCCCCCGCGCGGTAGACCTCGAGCATCGCGCGGATCCCCTCCATCTCACCGAGTTCGGTCGGGCTTTGATTCGGACGATTCGCGTCGTCGGCCATCGGGCCGTTCTCCCAATCGAGGATGGGCAGACCCGCGCAGTGCTTCACCGTATTCGCGATGACCGCGCCGACGTTCATGTCGGGCGCCGCGATGCCGCCGCCGTTATGAATTTCGCAGCCATCGGCGAACGTATCGAGGGTGTGCCCGGTGATCGCGATCGTCTGGTTGTCCAGCTGCTGCGCGGAGTTCGTCGGGTTGAAGAACGTCGTCGCCTGCGCCATGCCCGACGTGAGGACCGCGATCCCCGCGTACTGCTGCGGATTCGAAAGCGGATAGTTGCATCCCGGCGTGTTGCCGTGGATCGCGCACGCCATATCGACTTCGAGTTGCACGATCGCGGCCCACGGCGGATCGAACTTAACGAGCGAGTTGAGCGTCTTTCCACTATTCGCGTCGACGTACGTCGTCGGATACGAATCGGTGAACGCGGGGCTGACGGTGACGGTGTTTCCGCTCACCGCCGTCACGGTCACGGTGTCGATGTTCTGACCCGCGCCCGAACTGCCGATGTGGACGACCGTGCCGACGACGGCGGCGCCGTTGCTATTCACGTTGAACGTCGTGTCGCCGGCGGAGATCGCGGCGGTGAGCGAGTACGCGGCCGACGACGGATTGTCGGGCTCGTTCTGGCCTTCGATCTCGCCGATGCACTTCGAGCCGCCCTGGCCGTCGATATCCGATCGCATCTGCGGAACCGTGCGGTCGTTCACGTTGAACGAGATCGAGTATTTTATGCTCGGGAACGGCTGCGCGGTCTTCGAGCAGACGTAATTCTGGAGCCCTTGAACGCCCGTGCGATTGCCGTCGCGCAGTTGCGTGACGCCGATCGCGGAGTAGTCGGCGAGCGCGTCGGTCGGGTACTGCCCATCGGCTGAGCCGCCGAGGGTCGTGTCTTCGAGTTTTGCGCCGATTGCCGTCTCGCGCAGATCCGCGGCGCTCACGACGGACGCGTTCGTAAGAACCGCGTTCGCGGCGACGGCCGTTGGAGACGGGAGCGGCGTCGGCACGCTCGTCACGCGCGCGGTGTTGTAAAGCGCCAGCGCCTGCCCAACGGAAAACGTATCGGTTCCGGTGCCGGACCACGTGAGTACGTCGGCGACGTACCCTGCGACCGAAGACGCGCCCACGTTGAGGGCGCCCGTGTCGATCACGCCTGCGGCGACGTTCGTGTATCCGGAATAGTTGGGGATCGTGCCCGAGACGCTCATCGTCCCGTCGATCGTTTTATTCACAACCAGCGTCACGGTGTAAGGCGATGTCGATCCCGAGATGATCGCCGCGACAAAGTTCGGCACGCCGTCGTTGGTCGTCGGCCAAAGATGATTCGCGCGAAGCGTGTGGTCGGTGCCGTCGCTCGTCGCGATGTTGAAATAGAAATATCCGTCCGAGCCGATGTAGAGCGAGCGATCGTGCTGGCCCGGCGTCGACGTTTCGTACTGCTGATAGCAGACGACGCAACCCGAAAGCGAATACGCGGGCTCGGCCCAGACGGCGACGCCGCCGCCGGGACCCGGAACGGCGGGCATCGGCGTCGAGCTCGCGGCGTTCGCTTGATTCGTGAAACTCGCGAAGTACGGCTCGGCCGCATACGGTCCCGGTGCCGTGCCGAGGTTGAGATCGTTCACCGATCCCGTGTAGATGCCGTCGTTATTATGAGGACTCGCGTCGTTCGCGACGGTGCCGTTGTAGGTCGTCACGGTCGATCCGCCCGTGCTCCCGACTTCCTGAAGCTGGAGATATTGGAGCGGATGAAACGCGAGGGCGTTGGTCTGGAAGTTGCCCGCGACGGTCGGCGCGGGACTCGGTCCCGTCGAGCCCGTCGTCGGCATGGGCGACGGCGTCGCGTCGACGGTGACGGCAACGCTCGCCGCGGCGCCCGTGCCGCCCGCGATCGAGAGCGTGACCGAGCCGACCGTCACGGGCGTCACGGTGAGCGTTGAGCCCGAGAGCGACGCCGAGACGATTCCCGTCGCGGACGGGGTGACGGTGAACGCGCCCGTATAGTTCGCCGACGAGAGCGCCACGGCTTTCGACGCGGTCGTGGTGAGCGGGAAGTCGAGCGAGGTCGGATTCGCGACGACCGGACCTTGCGTCGGCGCGGCGGTCGGGCTCGGCGTCGCGGTCGGCATCGCCTGCGTACTCGGGGTCGGCGACGGCGCCGGATTCACCGTCGTCGAGCTCGCGAGGGCGTAGTCGGACTGCACCTGCGCGGCCGTGAGCGCGACGTTCGGGATGAAGAACGTCTTGCCGATCACGCCCTGGAAGAACGGGTTCGACGGCGCGTCCGTGAGGTTGGTCGTGTAGCCCCAGCCGATGTACCAATAGTCGGTGGAGTTGCCGTACGCACCCGCGACGGTCGCGTTGTTCACCGCGACGCCGTTGACGTAGAGCACGTCCGTGTAACTCGAGGTCGAGGTGAACTTATGGGTGACGACCCAGCTCTTGTTCGCCCCGTCCGCGACGCTCGCGGTCGATTGGAGATACGTGCCGGTCGAGCCGTTCCAATAGTTGAGCTTTCCGCTCGCGCCGACGTAGACCACGTGATCGCGGCTCGTCCCGGTCGACGGCACGACGTTGAGCGATTCGCTCAGGAGAACGCCGTTGTACGTCGCGCCGGAGCCTGCGGTCGAGAACCATCCGCCGAACGTGCACGACGCGGCGACGCACGCGTTCTGCATGACGCGGTTGTACGATCGCGCGTAGCCGGTCGATCCGTCGAACGCCATCGCGCCCGATCCATCCGACGTGAATTTGCCGGGGACGTACGTCACGCCGCCGCAGTACAGGCCGTTGAAGTCCTTCTCGGTGTCGGTGAGGAACGTGCCCGGCCCGGTCGCGCACGTCGCGCCGCCCGGAGCGGTGCCGACCGTCGAGTCGTTCATCGGGAAGTAGAACCCGAAGAAGTTGCTCGTCGCGTTGCTCTGGACTTCCGTGCGGATCTCGCCGTCGTAATTCGCCGTCGAGAGGTTCGAGGTCGGCGCGGGCACGGGCGTCGCGCCGTTGTTCGCGAGCGAGTAGAGGTTCGCCACGGTCGCGCTCGAGAGCGCGCTCGGGAACACGGCCGTATCGTCGACCGAGCCCGTGAGCGCGAGCGTCACCGCGGTATCGGTGCCGCCCGGGATGCTCTGGAGTTGACCGCCGCCGAGGAACGGCGGACTGCTTCCGGTTGCCGGCGCCGTGAGGAAGGTTCCGGATGCGACGAGCGATCCGTCGATATAGAGTTTCTGCGCGAGGTTCGGCGTGTCGATCACGGTCATGACCGTGTGCGGCACGTTGTCGGCGTAGTTGTGGAAACTCGATTGGACGAGCCCTTGCGGGTTCGTGTAGTAGAAATAGAGTTTTCCTTGGGCGATGTAGACGTACTCGCGCCCGGCCTGCCAGAGCGGTTGGATACCGTAACTGCTCGTCTGGAATTCGAACGATTCGGTGAACGCTGCGGGCGTCGAGTAATTGAACGACTGCGATCGGACGAACGTGTATCCGTCCGTGAACGCGGTCGAGTAGATCGAACTCGGCGAGAGCGGCGCTTGCTGGCGAGCGAAGCCGCCTCCGGTCGTGTAGAGCGTGCTCGTCGATCCGGTCGTCGCGGAATCGATGACGGATCCGGCGTTATCGTCGAGCTGCCAGAAGTAGGTCGGCGAGAGCGCGCGGACCGCGGCCGTAAACGGGTTGTCCGTGACCGTGATCGAGAGCGACGCCGTCTTCGAGCCGGCTGCGGCGACGACGGTCGCGGTGCCGATCGTGCCGCCCGGCGTGACGGTGATCGTCGATCCCGACAGCGACGCGGTCGCGACGGCCGGGTTCGACGACGTCCCGATCGTGTAATTCCCGGTGTAGTTCGCGCTCGACACCGCGACCGTGACGGGCGACGAGGTCGTCGTCGCGATCGAAGCGGTCGTCGGGTTGAACGTCACGGCGCCTTGCGCGGGCGGCTGGACCGTGAACGAGAGGTTCGCGCTCGAGAGGCCGCACGTGACGGCGACCGTTCCCGATCCCGCCGCGGCGGGCGTGACGGTCAGCGTGGAGGCGGAGATCGAGGCCGTGACGTCCGCGTTCGACGGCGTCGCCGAGCACGATCCCGAGTAGCCGGGCGACGTGATCGTCGAGGTCTGCGCGGCCGCGGTCGGCGAGGTGAACGAGATCGTCGAGGGACTGAGCGAGATCGCGGGTTGCGCGCTCACGGTCACGTTGACGTTCAGCGTCTTCGATCCGGCCGTGAGGCCGAAGACGGTCGAGCCCACGGTCGTCGGGGTGATCGTGAGCGTCGATCCGGAGATCGTGCCGCTCGCGACGCCCGAGTTCGAGTTCGACGCGATCGCGAACGCGCCCGAAAAATTCGCGCTCGAAAGCGCGATCGTCTGCGGCGCCGAGTTCGTGTAGGCGAACGTCGCCGACGAAGGGCTCGCGGTGAGCGGACCCTGCGTCGGAGCGATCGTCGGAGCCGATGCGGACGGCGACGGGGCCGGCGCCGAAGCGGAAACCGAAGGCGATGGAATCGGCGCTGATGCCGAGACGGACGGTGACGGAATCGGTGCGGACACCGAGATCGAAGGCGACGGAATCGGTGCCGACGCGGAAACGGTCGGACCGGGCGTCGGAATCACGTACGCTGGGAAGATCGCGATCCGCGCGGTGCTCGTATCGCCCGTAACCGTCGCGCCCAGGAGCGTCGTCGTGAGGATCTGCGCGCTCGCGGACGTCACCTGGCCGACGCGAACGAAGTTGCCGGCCGCATCGACGACCGTGATCGGCTGGATGACCGGCGGCTGCGAGTATCCCGCGAACGTCACGCTCGAGGTTCCGGTCGTCGAGAGCATGAGATCGACGAAGGTGCATCCGGTGACGTCGGAACCGCTCTGGACGGGGCCGCAGAGCGTCGAAATGCCCGAGCCGCCGCCGTTGCCGACGTTTTGCGCGCGAACGCTAAAAGCGCCCGCACTGATAAGTGCGAGCGCGATGGCGACGATCGATCCGACTTTCTTCATCGGAACAGGACCTCGATTGGTCCCGCGCCGGTAAGCGGCACCCCGTTGATGACGGGCGCGGGTGGAAGCGGACCCGAGCAGTTGAAGACGAGGCCGTGAACGTAGGCGAGTCCGGCCTGGGGAATCGTAACGATCGCGCCCGGCGCGAGCCCCGAATTCTCGAGATCGAGAATCGTCGACGTGGTGTCGGTCGCGCTATTCGAATCGCGGATCCACCAGACGACGTTCGTCGGCGTCGTCGTCGCGTTGCGAACGCTGATGAGCGTTCCCGCGCCCGGCGTGATGACGGTCGGGCACGACGTGATCCACACGTGCTGCAGCCCGGCCGAGTAGGTGCGAACGTCGCCCGGGATCGTGACGGAGAGCGGAGGCTGCGCCGCGCGCGCGAGCGTCGGGAAGGCGACGAGCGCGAGCGCGAAGATGCGAGCGAGAGTACGCATGGGAGTCTCCTACAGAACCGTCATGGTAGAGATGGCGCCGTCCGGCGCGGCGACGTCGTTGCGACGCAGGCGAATCTGATAGGTGCCGGCGATCGGGAAGTCCGACTCGATGAGGATCCGCGAGCACGCGCGCCCGCCCGGAACCCAGATCGTGCCGAGCTCGCGCCAATCCGTGTCGGTCGGCCCCAGGACGAGAATCGACGGTGCGGGCGCGGTCGTGTCGCCGATCGCGCCGCCCGTAAGCTGCACGGTGAACGGGACGCCGCCCGTGGCCGAGGTAAGCGCGCTCACGTTGCGGGGTAACTCAGCGCGACGGTCACGCCGGTCGGCGCCTTCACGGTCGACGTGCCGGTGGCGGACGCGAGGGTGAACGCGCGCGCGTAAAGCGCGCCGAGCGTCGCCGCGCCGAGATCGTTCGGATGTACGCCGTCCGCGCCGATCTGATCGAATAGGACGCGCGCGAAGTACGTCCACGCGTTCGTATCGCCGAGCGAGAGCGTCCCGCCGAGCTGCGCCGCGCCGAGCGTCGCGAAGAGCGTGAGGTACGACGCGAGCCGGCCGAGCGAGTTGACCGAAAACGGCGCCTGCGCGCGCGAGACGTCGATCGGCGGCGGGAACATCGGGATCACGACGACGCCCGGGATCTCGGCGAAGATGTACGCGCAGATCGCGCGCAGCGCCGAGAAATAGTCGCCGGGCGCGGTTGCGA
>CAZZYZ010000099.1:0-4828 GCA_964658425.1 Vulcanimicrobiota bacterium
AGCGGCGCGTCGGCGTTCGAAGCCTCCGAGACGGTATGTGCGGCGCGCGCCTCGTCGAGCGCGGCGGCTTCGGGCGCCGCGCCGAGTGCCGCATCCAGAATCGCCGCGCCGCCGTCCGCGAGGAGCTTCTTCGCGAGCGCCTCGGCGAGCGCTTCGCCTTCCTCGGGGGTCGCGACGCGTTCGACGAAGCCGCCGCGCACGAGCTGCGAGCCGTCGGGTGCGGCGATGACGGCGTTCATCGCGAGCGTGCCGTCGGCGAACGTCGCGTGTGCGCCGACGGGCGCCTGGCAGCCGCCCCGTAACGTCCGCAGGAAGGCGCGCTCCGCTCTTACCGCGAGCTCGGTCGCCGGATCCGCGAGTTCGGCGTGGAGCCGCGCGGCGAGATCGCCGTCGCCGGCGCGCGTCTCGATCGCGAGGGCCCCTTGTCCGACGGCCGGGATCACGACGTCGACCGCGAGCGGGACCGTGTACGTCGCCGAAAGCCCGAGACGTTTGAGGCCGGCCGCGGCGAGCAAGATCGCGTCGAATTCGCCGTCGCGCAATTTGCGCAGCCGCGTGTCGACGTTGCCCCGGATGATCTCGAAGTGCAGATCGGGCCGCGCCGCCTGTAATTGCGCGCGCCGCCGCGGGCTCGACGTGCCGACGAGCGCGCCCGGCGGGAGCTCCTCGAGCGAGGCGAAGCGCTCCGAGCAGAACGCGTCTCTGGGATCTTCGCGCGGCCCGATCGCGGCGAGCGTCATGTCCTCGGGCAGGCTGCTCGGCAGATCCTTGCACGAGTGCACGGCGAAATCGGCCTGCTTCTCGCGTAGCGCGAGCTCGAGCTCCTTGACGAAGATGCTGTCGGTCCCGAGCGCCGCGAGCGATCGGTCCTGAACGCGATCGCCCTTCGTCGAGATCTGGAGGACGGTCGAGACGATCCCCGCGCGCGCGAGCCGGGCACCGACGTGGCGCGTCTGCCACATCGCGAGCGCGCTCGCGCGGGTCGCGCAGACGAGGCTCGTGCGGGGCGCCTCGTCGTGCGCCGGCGCGAGGGCTGCGTGTACTTCTTCGACGTCGTGTTCCACCGTGCTCGCGTTCATCGCCGCAAGGGCATCGATCTCCCGGGAAGCGAGTGCGCTCATCACCGCGCCGCGCTCGGCGGCCGGGACGACCGCCTTCACGTAGTCGCGCGCACGGCGTAAGTTCGCGGCCGCGAGGCCGTACCGCTCGTCGAAGCGCTCCGCGAGCTCGTGAGCGAGCCGGCGCGCGAACGACGGCGAACTGCCGCCGGTCTCGATCGCGAAGGTGAGCGACCCGACGCGATGCACGAGCGGCGTCGTGAAGTCGCTCGTCTCGCCGTCGCTCGTATCGTCGACGAGGATGCCGCGCCGCCGTGCGTCGGCCGCGACCGCGGCATTGACCTCGCCGCGATCGGTCGCCGCGTAGACGAGGGCCGCATCCGCGCAATCGCCCTCCGCGTACGGGCGCTCCGCGAGCGCGATCCCGCCGCTCTCGGCGAGGGTTCGCAGCGCGGCGCTGATCTCGGGCGCGATCACGCGGACCACCGCGCCCGCGGCGAGGAGGCCGCGCACCTTACGTTCCGCGATCGCGCCGCCGCCGACGACGACGGCCGAGCGGCCGTGCAAGTTCAGAGCGATCGGATACACGGCATCTCGGGTTCGACGCGAAGGCGTCCGCAACCGCGCGCCGCCGGCCCCGACCATCGAAACGGGCGCGGGAATTTTCGTGTTGCGGGCCAACCGGTTCGAACGTGTTTCGGGCGTCGTGGCGTGCAGCCCTCATCGGGGCGGTCGTCGCCGCCGTGGCGACGCTTCCGGCTCTCGGCGTCGGCACGCTCTGGGACAACAGCGAGACGGCGTACGGCGAGGTCGCGCGCGAAGTGCTGCTCTCGCAGGACGCGATCGTGATGCACCTCAACGGCGTCGCGTGGTTCGTCCAGCCGCCGCTCTACTTCTGGATCGCGGCTGCGTTCGCGCACCTCTTCGGCGTCTCGGCGTTCGCGCTACGCCTGCCCTCGGCGCTCGCCACGATTGCGATGTCGGCGGTCGTCGGTTGGTCCGTCGCGCGTCACGCGCCCGGCCGCGTCGCGACGCTCGCTGCGACGGTCCTCGCGACATCGCTCATGCAAGCCGTCGTCGGGCGCCTCGCGATCATGGACGCGATGCTCGATCTCGCCGTGACCGTCGCGATCGTCGCGTGGTTCGAGTTCGGCCGCTCGGGGAATCGGCGCGGCTGGTATCTCGGGATCGTCGCACTCGCGCTCGGCATGCTCACGAAGGGGCTCGTCGCACCGGCCGTGACGCTGATGGTCGTCGTGCCGTGGGCGATCTGGTCGGCCCGCAGCGGCGACCGGGTCGCGCTGCCCGGCGTACGAGAGATCGCGTGGGGCGCGGCGCTCTTCGCGACCGTGACGCTGCCGTGGGCGCTCGCCGTCCTGCATGCGGCGGGCCCGGCCGCGCTCGAAGAGCTCTTCGGCCATTACACGGTCGGCCGCTATCTCGGAACGATCGAGAATCAAAGCGGCCCGATCTGGTATTACCTGCCGGTCGTAATCCTCGGGTTCTTCCCGTGGTTCGCGTTCCTGGTCCCCGCGCTCGTCGACGGCGCGCGCAGCGCGGGCGAACGCGACGGGACGCTCGCGCGGCTCGCGATCGTGTGGGCGGTGCTGCCGTTCGTGTTCTTCAGCTTCGCGCGAACGAAGCTCCCGAATTACATCGCGCTCGAACTCCCCGCGCTCGCGATCCTCGTCGCGCTGTGGTTCGAACGCGCGCTGCACGCCCGCTCGCGGATCGCGGCGCGGGCGTGGACCGCGATCGTCCCCGTGACGATCGTGCTCGTCGGCATCGCCGCCGCCGTCTTCTCGCGCGACAATCGGCTCACGGGCGATTTGCTCGCCGTGCGCGGCGATTTCATCGCGCTCGGCGGCGTGATCTTGGCGGGCTCGCTCGTGTGCTTCGCGCTGCTCTTCTCGCCGCGGCGTGCGTGGCTCGCGCCGTTCGCGCTCGCGGCCGCGAGCGTGAGCGTCGTGCTCATCATCGCCTTCCTCGGCGTCCCGGCGGTGGAGCGCTTCAAGCCGATCCCGAGCCTCGCCGATACGATCGAGCGCTTGCGGCGGCCGGGCGACGTGATCGCGATCGAAGGCGTTTCGGGGGGCAACGCGCTCGTGTTCTACACGCAGCCGCACGTCGTGCAGATCCCGCCGGACGACGACGTCGCGAATAGCAGGCTGCGCACGGCGGTCTGCGCCGCGGAGCGCGCGCTCGTCGTCACCTCGAAGCGCCGCCCGAGTCCGGATCCGACGTTCGGCCGCACGCGAAGCGTCGTCGCGATGTCGAATAACGACGTCCTCTACATGTACGACGGCCCCGCATGCACGGAAACCGCGACCGCGCAAGCGCCCGGTACGCCTTCGAAACGCTCGCTATAGGGCGAAGATGTCGAGCTTCCGTCGATCCGAAAAAGCGGCCACGATTGCGGGGAAACGGCGAGGACGCCTCATCCGGACGCGACGAACTAGCCGCGATGTCGGAAGCGCTCGCTCTCAACGAATTGACGCCCGTACAGCGCGAACGCATTCTCGAGCGGGTTCGCGAGGGGCGTTCGCTACGATCGATCGAGGCGGAGACGGGGCATCGCCGGGAGACGATCGGCCGCTACGCACGCGAGGCGGGACTTCGCCCGAGTGGCGCGTCGCTCAAACGAAAACGGCGGACGCGTCTTTAATCGTCGCGGTCCGTTCTCCCAGCACGCGGTGCACCTGATCGCGGATCTGTTCTTCCGTGCTTCCGTCGACCGCGTATGTCGCGTGGGCGTCGCCGACGAGTGTGACGCGATATCCGCGGCGCTCCGCTTCGCGAACGGTTGCATCGATGCAGTATTCGGTCTGCATGCCGCAGACGATCAGATGGTCGGCTTGCAGTCGTGAGAGCACGGCCGCGAGGTCCGTCTCGCGAAAAGAATCGCTGAGGTGCTTGTCGACGATCGGGTCGCCTTCGGCGGGAGCGATCGCGACCGCGATCTGCCAACCCGGGCTGTCTCTAACGAGCTCTTGGTCGCCATGCCGAACGTAGACGATGGGTGTCGCGCGCGACCGCGCGTTCGAGATCAATTCGCGTATCGTATCGAGTAGTTCGGTTCGTCGCCTTTGCGAGAGCGCGTCCACGAGCATCGCCTGAACGTCGATAACGAGAAGCACGTCGCTCATCGCGACCGCTTCGTCTTCGGCGCCCCCACGTTCCCGCTTCGCCGACATGCGCTCGGATGCGGCCGGCATCGACGCGAGCGGACCGGTGCCGAGTGGCCTCGATACCTCGTACGACGTGCGACGCTACATGCGAGATCGTCGTCGAGGTTAGCGATTCGTTAGAAATGTGGCCGTTCGCATCTATCTGGCCGAATATTGTGGTACGCAGGTATCACCGAGCAATACCTCGCTCGGCAACCGTTGCAGCGGCGCCGCGAAACCATTCGACCCATCACGATTGAAAAAAGAGGGCGAACCTTTGGGTCCGCCCTCTTTGTCATACCGGGTGTGCCCGCGCTACTTCGGCACCTTAGCGACCTCGGCTTCGGTTACCGGGCCCGCCTTATTGCCCCAGGACGATCGGATGTACGTGATGACGGCCGCGATATCGGCGTTGCTGAGCTGGCCCTTCCAGGCCGGCATCTGCGCGCCGTAGCTCTTCCCGTCGATCACCTTGCCCTGCAATCCGTAGAGCAACGTGTGGATGATCGGCTTCGAATCGCCGGTCACGTCCTTGTTTCCGGCGAGCGCCGGGAAGACGCCCGCCTGGCCCTGACCGTTTGCCTGATGGCAGCTCGCGCAGTT
>CAZZYZ010000099.1:4838-10477 GCA_964658425.1 Vulcanimicrobiota bacterium
AGTTTTGGCTGAAGATCTGGCCGCCCTTACCGGCGGTTCCGGCGGTCGACGCGCCCGTCGAGGACTGTGCGACGGTCGACGAGGCACCGGCCGATGAACCCGCTCCGAGTGAGTTCGAGGCCGACGCAGCCGAGGCGGCGGCGCCGCCGGCGCCCGACGCGACCTGTTCCTGCTGGACCATGAGCTGGCTATACAGCGAGAGACCGACCGCGAACACGAGCACGACGGCCGTTCCGGCGAGCACCCACGGCCGGCGGCTGAGCTGACGGCTCGGGCTACGGTCGATGAACGGTAACAAGATGAGCACGAGGACGAGCCCGGTCGGGATCACGACGGTCGCGAGCAGATTCGCGATCGGCTGGATCGCGACCGGCGTCTGACCGGCGACGCGCAACAGGCCGTACAGCGCGAGGAAGTACCACGCCGGGTAGGCGATGAATTTCTGCGTCGGATCGGCCTTCGCGTCGAGCGGCGCGGGCGAGAAGATCGCGAGCAGCACCATGATCGCGAACACTGCGAATGACGCGACGGCGTCCATGAACATCTGGTTCGGCCAGAAGCGGCCCTGGGGGAGCTTCTTCAGGTCGCTATCGACCGGCGGTCCGGCCGAACCGTTGTGACGGAAGACGGTGAGATGACCCGCGACGAGCAGCACGAGCGCGGCAGGCATCAGCCAGACGTGCAGGCCGAAGAAGCGATTGATCGTGAGCGTCCCCATGCCGGCGCCGCCGCTGAGGAATTGCTGCGTCGCCGTGCCGAGGAGCGGCACCGAGGCGGCGATGTTGATCGCGACCTGCGAGGCGAAGTACGCGTTCATGTCCCACGGCAACAGGTAGCCCGTGAGCCCGAGGACGAGCGTCACGACCATCAGCAAAACGCCGATAATCCACGACATCTCGCGCGGCGCCTTGTAGGCGCCCCATAGCACGACTTGCAGCATGTGCATGAAGAGCAGCGCGATCATCGCGGTCGCTCCCCAGAAGTGCAGGCTGATCACGAACGATCCGAACGGGACGTTGTGATAGATGTAATTCGTGGATTCCCACGCCGACGCCGTCGACGGCGCGTAGTAGAACGTCAGGAAGATGCCGGTGACGATCTGCACGATCATCGCGAAGATGGTCGCGCTACCGAATGCGTACCAGTAGCTCGCGCCGCCGGGGACGTCTTCCGTGAGGAAGTCGGTCGTCTGGCTAACGAGTCCGGTGCGTTGCTCGATCCAAGTCAGAACGCTCAAGTCAAAACCCCTGTGCTAGCTATACGAGACGATGATGCGATCCGGCGTCCCGGACTTGTACTGAATCCACGTGACTTGCGCCTGACCGTCCTTCTCACGGAAGGGGAGCGGATCGAGTCCGCGCGGCGCGGGGCCCGCAACTTTGACGCCTTCGGGCGTAAATTCTGAACCGTGGCACGGGCAGATGAATTTGTGCTGATCGTCCGCCCAATTGAAGCGGCAACCCAGATGCGGACAGATCGAGCTGAAGATCACGTAGCTCAAGACGACCGCGGGATACGCGATCTTCGACGCGCCGGCATAGAGCTCGGGCCGCATCGATTTGAACTTCTCTTCCTGCGCGCCTTCGAGCTTGACGCCCCACACGAACTGCTCGTCCTGCGCCGGCGGAAAGTACCCGTCGGCGTACTTGAAATCGAACGTGATACGTACGGGCGCGGCGCCCGGGGCGACCTTCGTGAACGAATCCTTCGGAAGGTCGGCCCACGTGCCGCCGCCCGATTTGTCGGGAGCGAGCAGCGATTCGGGGATCAACGACGCGGCGAGCGGGACGGCGAGCACGAGCCCGATGATCCCGCCCACGCCGAGCGTGGCGTTCGCGAGGAATTTCCGGCGCGACTGCTCCTCGGGCGTGCCGGGATCTTCGTACGACTGGGCTTCATGAACTGCCACGAACGATGTCTCTCATTCTCGGACGTGCCGCCGTGCGGCACGAGCATGCAAAAACGACGGTCGGAGCGCGACGCGGCCAACCGCGCATACGCTATCAAAACTCGGACCACCCGGCAATTACTTTTGGCGAGACGTGCTACCATCGGCCGAGTGGCCTATGCCGTTCTCGTCGTTTCGGCGCTCTTCTTCGAATTATCCCTCAATCTGCCGATCGGTTCGATGCCGCTGGCATTGACCGCGGACGGGACGCCCCTTCCGATCGTCGCGCTCGTGATGGGCGCGGGCACGTTCGCCGCGCTCGTTGCGAGTTTGCCGCTCGGGGCGCTCGTCGACCATTTTGGACGCCTCGCGACCATTCGTGTCGCAGCGCTCGTCGGTGCCGCGTCGCTCTTCGCGCTCGGCTTTTGGCACGGCTCGATCGGCGGCGGGGTCTTGCTCGCCGTTCGTGCGGTCGCGCTCACGCTGTACATGACGGCCGAGTTCGCCTACGCGGGCGAGCTCGCGTCCGAGGCGCGCGCGGTCTCGGGCGTCGCGACGCTCGGGATGATCGGCAATCTCACGTTCGCGATCGGCCCGGCGCTGAGCGTCTTCCTCTGGCAGCGCGGTTTCGAGCGCTCGCAATACGTCTACGGAACCGGCCTCGCGCTCGCGGGGGCCGCGATGCTCTTCGCGCTCCCGAAGCGGCACGACGTGCGGTCGACGGCCGCGCGGGCGAAGATCGTCGTCGATCGGGCGTGGCTGCCGGCGTGCGGCTTCGTCCTCGCCTGCACGCTGCAGGGCGGGGTCAACGTTTCGATCGCGATCCTGACCTTCCACGGCCGCGGCATCGAGAACGGCGCGGCGATCTTCGTCGCGAGCGCGACGACCGCGTTCGGCCTGCGCTACGTCGCGGGCCGCTGCGTCGATCGCTTCGGCCCGCGGGCGGTCGCGATCCCGACCGTCGTGATCCAGGCCGTCGGCTGTCTGCTCGCGGCGTACGCCCATTCGCTGTCGGCGGTCGTCGTCGCCGGGCTCTTTCTCGGGGCCGCGTGGTCGGCGGTCGTGCCGGTCGGGCTCGGCCTGCTCTTCGAATCGAGTTCCGCCGAATCGCGCGGCTCGGCGATGGGGGCGTACAACCTCGCGTTCAGCGGCGGCGCCGCGCTCGGCGCGGTGCTGGCATCGGCGGCCGTCTACGCCGGAGGCGGCTACACGCTCGCGATCGGCCTCTGCGCGATCGCGCCGCTCGCCGTACTGCCGTACGTCCTGCGCTCGACCCGCCGCGCGCCGCTCGGCCGACGCCCGGCGCGCGAGGTCACGACGAACAGCTAACCGAGAGCGTCTTCGCCCACGCGGGCGGCGCGGCTGCGTACTGCGCGCGCTCGGGCTGCTCGTCGAAGGGCCGCCGCAGGACGTCGTGCAGGCGTGAGAGCTCCGAATAATCGCGTTCGCGCGCGGCGACGATCGCTCGCTCGGCGAGATAATTACGCAACACGTATTTCGGGTTCGCGGCGCGCATCGACGCCGCGCGGGTCGCGTCGTCGCGGGGCTCGTACGCGAGCCGCGCGCGATAGCGTTCGAGGAACGCGCGGCCGGCTTCGGCATCGCCGAAAAGGTCGAGTACCGTACGATTCGCCCCGTCGTCTTCGGCGGACGAGACGTCGCAGAGCGCGCGGAAGAGATTCGTGTAATCGACGCCGTGCTCGGCGAGCGCGGCGAACGCCGCTTCGAAGAACGGACCGTCGTCGTCGCGCTGGGCGGAGAGGCCGAACTTGCGATAGACGTCGGTCGTGTAGCGCGCTTGGAACGCGGCGCGGTAGGGTGCGAGCGCCGCTTCCGCGGCCGTTTCGTCGACGAGCGTGGAAAGCGCCGTCGCGAGCGCGTGACAATTCCAAAGCCCGATCGAGGGCTGGCGATCGAACGCGTAGCGGCCGCCCGCATCCGTATGATTGCAGATGAAGCTCGGCTCGTACGCATCGAGAAATCCGAACGGTCCGTAATCGAGCGTGAGCCCGTGGATCGACATGTTGTCGGTATTGAGGACGCCGTGTGCGAAGCCGACCGCGTGCCAGCGCGCGAAGAGATCGGCCGTGCGTTCGACGACGGCGCGCAAGAACGCGGCGTACCGTTCGCCGTCAGGTTCGATCGTCGCGAGCTCCGGATAGCTCGTCGCGATCGCGTAATCGGCGAGCGTGCGAACCGCGCCAGCCTCGCCGCGATGGTGAAAGAATTCGAACGTTCCGAAACGCAGCATCGACGGTGCGAGGCGCGTCAGCACGGCGGCGGTCTCCGGGGTCTCGCGATAGACCGTCACGTCACTTCCGGCGATCGCGAGCGCGCGCGTCGTCGGGATCGCGAGCGCGGCCATCGCCTCGCTGCAGAGATATTCGCGAATCGTCGAGCGCAGCACCGCGCGGCCGTCGCCGAAACGGGAGAACGCGGTCCGTCCCGCACCTTTGATCTGCCATTCGTACCGGGCGCCGCCGGGCGCGGCAACTTCGCCGAGCGTGATCGCGCGGCCGTCGCCGAGCTGCGAGACCCACGATCCGAATTGATGCCCCGCGTAGACCGCGGCGTAGGGCGCGACCGCCGAGAAGCGTGCGCAGCCCGCCGCCATCCGCACGAATTCGGGGCGCGCGGCTTCGCTCTCGGCGAGGCCGACCAGGGCGGCGGCATCGGGACTAAAGGCCACGATGTAGGGGTCCGGCAGCGGCGTCGGATCGCGACGCTCGACGAAATCGTCGCCGAGCGAGGCGTAGCCGTCGCTCACACGGAGGGCATCGAGGGTTCCGGGATCGAGGAGCGTGCGCATCAGCCGCTACGACCCGCGAAGGCCTCCGCGGCGTTGCAACGCGGCCTCCATGGGTTACGATGGCGGCATGTCGCTCGCGAATTCGAACGGACCGCGCTGGGTTCGGAAGCAGAAGACCGCACGGGATCGCGGGCTTACCGGCCTCGCGCCGATCCGGCGCTTTCTCACGGCGCTCTTTCGCCGCCGGACGCCGCGGGGATGATCTCGAGCTCGAACTGATGCTGCGTCGTCGTCTCGCCCGATGCGCTCGTCGTGCGCAGCGCGACGTCGTGCGAACCGGCGGCGAGGCTGCCGAGTGCGAGGGTCGCGACGAAGCCGACCGGGCGGATTACGTTCGCGTTGAAGATCGGCACGCCGTAGGTCGCGGGCGTTCGCGCGCCGTCGACGATCACGTCGACCGCGCGCACGGGTGACCCGTCGCCGCCGCTGAGAGCGAACCCGTCGAGGTGAAGCGTCCCGCCGCCCGCAGTCGCGACGACGCGGGTCGGCCTCGCGACCGCCGCGTCGCCTTCGCGAGCGTGCAGCACGAGCGCGACGTTCGCCGGTGCGGGAATTCGTTCGGTACCGTAATATCGATCTTGCAACGCGAGCAGTGCGAACGGTGCCGCGACGAGCGCGTACGCGAGCCAGCCGCGTGCGATCGCGAGCGAGAGCGTGCGGCGCACGCGCGGCGGGACGATGCGGCGAATCGAGACCGCGCTGACGAAGACGGTCGCGACGAAGACGGGGAGCCAGTAGCGCCCCTGCAGCGAGACGACGCCGCCCGACGCCGCGTAGACCGCGCACAGCATCGCCGTCCAGACGACGTACGTGTTGACGAGCACGTCGCCGCAGGCCAGTGCGATCGCCCGGGCCGGGCGCCGTCGTGCGACCGCGCGCAGACGCCCGAAGACGACGACGCGCGAGAACGCGAACGCGGCGACGAACGCGGCCGAGAGCAGC
>CAZZYZ010000100.1:0-2282 GCA_964658425.1 Vulcanimicrobiota bacterium
AGAACGAGATAACGGAAGCGCGACGCTAACGTGCGGCGCACGCGTCCGAAACGGGCGCAATCGATTCGAGCGTCGCTCGATCGAAGCGCCGAGTCCTCATCGATAGCCATATTGGCTGATGTTCGTTGAGACTCGCGCACCGTTCGCACGAGCCTTCGCGGCGTGGCGTCTCGGCCTATTGGCCGATCTTTTGGCCGACCTTTCTCCGCAAGCGCCCCGTCCGCAAATGACTTGCCTTAGGCATTCCTTGAAGCTCATCTAGCGCGTCGATTGCGCGATATGTCGGTAAGGGAATCCGTGAACGACGTGAGCGCCCCGCCGCCGCTCGCCGCCGCCTTACGAGCGAAGGCGACCGCCGCATACGTTGCGCGTTGTTCCGGCAAATCAGTTCAACGAGCCGGCGGAGGGGGCGGATCCGTTCTCGGTCCGACACCGACCCCGCTCGCCTCGGCGACCGCTGCTCCGACGAACACGCCGACGCCGCCCGTGTTGCCTATCAGAAACACTGAATTATAGAAATGATACGTCGCCGCGTTCTTACGAGCGCGGCGACTTCGCGCCGTGGTCCCCAACGTTCCTACGAACACGAAGCGAGATAGTATCCAATGCGTCGCATTCGTCGGGGCTGCCGGTAATGCGAACGGGCTATGCGCCGGCTCGCCCGCCGCCACGGCGAAGCTACGAGCAGAGCGACGGCGTCGGCGCCGCGATCGGACGGAAGCCGAACGTTCCTCCGCGCAGATCGTAGAGCACATCGTTCGTAAAGTACGGAGCGATCGCATTCGTCGATGACGGAGTCGTGCTCGAGGATACCTGCGGAGGCGTTAGAAAATTGACATCGGGAGCATTGAAGAAGGTGCAGGTGCCGGTCGTAAGCGTCCAGGTTATGCTCGGCGAACCCGCGCTCGCCGCCGTAAGCGTCGCGACGATCGTCGAATTCGGCGGAAGCGTTTCTAAGGTGTTCGGCGCGAGCGTGCCGGGCGGCGCAACCGGTAAGAAGAGACGCTCGTTTTCGCCGCCGGTATCGGTTAGGACGCCCGTGCTCGGACAACCCTGCACGGGCGCGACGCCGGGGACCGTGACGGTGTAGCACCACGGCAGTTCGGCGTTCCCGTTCCAAGACGGACTCCCGTCGCTCGCCGTCGCCGCGCCGACTTGATAGAGTTGGAATCCCGTTTGATTCTCTGCCGTCGCTCCGACGGTGAGTTTCGGCGACGTCGCGTAATCCGAAATGACGAAGCCGTTCGAATACGGTGTCGGAAGTTCTGCCAGCGGGTTGAGCACGGCGCCGTTTGCCCCGGGGCGAACGCCGATCACGCCGCCGATAAGATCCTTCTCGTACGTCGCCGTAATGTCTCTGCAATCGGGTGGCGCCGCGGTCGGCACGGGGGACGGGACGCCGGCACAAACTTTATCGATGATCTCGAAGTTGAGCGGTTTTTCGATCCGCAGACTGCCTCCGAGAACGACGCCTGCGTTCGCGATGCCCACGTGTCCGTAATAGACCCGATCGTTGCCGAAGACGGCCGCCACCTGCTGCGGCGTCGTCGTATAGGATGACGCCGGGACCGCCGTGAGCGCCGATGGTAAGATGCGAAGTCCGGTTGAGCCGGTATCGAGGAGCATCGAGAATGGCGACGCGGACGGCAGGGCGACGAGAATGCGTTGCGCCGGATTTTCACCGGCCGGTCCGGCGATGAGTGGGACGGTCATTTGCGACTGCATCATCGCAGGCGAACTGCCGTTACCGCCGCAAGCTGCTAGCCCGGCGAGCGCGATCATCGTCGCGGCTCGGCCGTGCCTGCGAAGCCATTCGTGAATGGCTTTCGTTCGCGCGGGTTCTTCAGTCAATGAAACGTTCGTCTCGAGCATGATGCAAATACCGTCCACGTAAGAGAAGGGAGCCTGGGACTGCCCGAACCGGATCGTTGCTACGGTCATTCTTCAAACCGTAGGCATCGATCTCGGGCCTCGCCGATTCTAGCGAGCGCCGTCACGTTCGGGCAACTCCGAAACGATTAGAATTAGCGACACGTTGCTACCGAAACCTGGCGGAGGCGCCGCTAGAGTCCTTGTTGGTGGGGCATCTACGCTTTTGCGATAGCTACTTCGATCGACGCGATCGTTTCTCGAGAGTTCCAGACCTCGATGATAATCTTGGTTGATTATTAGGGTGTGAACCAGAATATGCTCATCTAACCGATCGAACATAAAAGTGATGTTTTCGCGCCAGGACCGAAAGGTATCGTTACGAACGAGCGTTTAATCCAGCGCGTCTTTCG
>CAZZYZ010000100.1:2382-10464 GCA_964658425.1 Vulcanimicrobiota bacterium
GTCGACGAAGTCTACAATTTCTGTGGCGACACGATCCACGTCGACTTTGATCGCTCGGAATCGCGGCGTCGTCAAGGCGCTTTTGGAAGTAACAAAGACGTTCATATCGTCAAAGGGCAGCAGTACGTAGCAACCACCGATCGACCGCAGCGAGTATGCAGCGAGAGTACCACCGAGGTGCCGTTGCCAATCCCGAAAGACGCGCTGCGCACCGATCCAAATTAGCAGAAAGCGTCTTGGATGCTACGCTATCCATCGTCACGATGGGCGTAGTGGGTCGGGTTTGTTGAGCTCGAAATCGGGAGCGGAAATGCCCCGTCGAGGCATGATCGCAGCGAGATCTATGGCGTAACGGGCGGCAACCATACGCCGTAGCGCGGCACGATCGTAACGCGGCATCCGGTGAGGGGCGAAGCGATCGCCGAATTGCGCGATTGAAAGAAGCTGCGCGCATGCGCCGTCAGAAAAACGAATTACGAAAACGATCAGAGGACCGGAAATACGAGGAATACGAGTCCGATTACGGCGATGAACGCGCCGCTGAGCACCTCACCGTAACGTTCGAGGGAACCGAGACGTACGTTCTGCAACCCGGCGACCGACGCGACGCAAAGCGTGACGTACGTGCTGATCGTCGCGAGCGCAAACGCGACGGCCATAACCGCGATTAGGGCCGGCCCGTATTTGCCCGCGGCGAAAAACGCCGGAACTCCCTCGACCATCGGCGAGGAACCGAGAATGAGCAGCAACGTCGTGCGCGCCGATCGCTTCGGCTTCCGCCCATGCTCGTGGTCGTGGTCGTGGTCCGGAGGAGGTGCGGAAGCGACGTCGTCGCGGCGCCACGTATCCGGGCCGTGATCGTGTGCGTGTCCGTGTCCGTCGCCCGCACGCAATTCCCGAAGTGACGAAAATGCGATCCAGGCACCGAATGCGATGAGCGCGATGCTCGAGACGATCGAGACGAGATTGCCGAATTTCGTTGCGAAAGCGACACCGGCGATCCACACGACGAGACCGATGAGCAGCGTCGAGACCGTGTGACCGGTCCCGGCGACGAGCGCGGCTCTCGCTACGTCCCACTTGCGCCACCCCTGTTGCCGCGCGATGAGCGTGATGGGCACCCAATGATCCGGTACGATGGTGTGCAACACGCCGACGGCCGCGACGGCTCCGATGAGCAGCCACTCAGCCTGCGCGATCACGACGCATCTCCGTCATGGTGGTGCATCATGGTCGAGATCGTCATGGCCATGCACGTGCACGTGCTTCAAGCCCTCACGTATCCGCCCTGTTTCAAGCGCTCGGTAGACTCCCTATCGCCGCGTCGGTGATCGATCGAGCCGCAGAAACGCATCCGCCGTGCGCAGACTGAGCGCCATGATCGTAAGCGCCGGATTCGCCGCAAGCGAGCTCGGAAACACCGAGTTGTCGCAGATCCACAAGTTATCGATATCGAAACTGCGCCCGGCGGCATCGACGACGTTCTGAGCCGGGTCGGTCCCCATCCGGCACGTCCCGATCGTGTGCGCCATCCGATCGACGCTCCAGATATCGCTCGCCCCGGCCTGCTTCCAAACCCCCTTCATGAATTTCGTCGCATGGCGCTGCATCGCCATTTCGTTCGGTCCTAAATTAAAGTGCACGAGCGGTTTCGGCATTCCGGTCTCGTCGAGCTCGTCCGAGAGCTCGAGATAATTCGCCGCGTACGGAAGACACTCGCCGTTCGCCCCCATCCCCGCGACGTGATTGTACCGGCCGAGATAATCGACGAGCGGCTTTCCCCAGAGCCCGCGTCCGCGCGCCACGAGCTGCGACCACGTGACCGGCACGATGCCGAGACTCTGCACGAGGTAACCGCCTGCGAAATCCGCATCGGCCGGCCGCATCAGATCCTCCGTGATCATCGACGACGGATAGCCCCTGTTCGACCGAATCTCTTCCTCGAACGTGCCCCACACCTGCGTCGCCACGTGCGCCATGTAGTTGCGACCGACCTGACCGCTAGAATTGCCGAGGCCGAGGTGCAACAGCAGCCGCGGGGTTTCGATCGCACCCGCGCAGAGGAAGACGGCCTTGCAGCGCTGCCGCACGTCGATGCCGTCCGCGCGATACACGACCGCCGAAATTTTCCCGCGCGCATCGAACTCGAATTCGCGCGCGACGCTCTCCGGCCGAATCTCGGCGCCGTTCGCGACCGCGAGCGGCAGATACGTCACGTCCATACTCGTCTTCGCGCCGACACGGCACCCCTGATGGCACGCGCCGCATCCGATGCACGCGTTGCGAACCGCGGTGCCGCCCGCCTGGGCGAAGTTGCGCGAGACGACTGCGACGGGCCCGTCCGTCAAACGCACGCCGAGCGCCGAACACGCCGCGGCCATGACGCGCGCCGGTCCGTTACGATCGACCGGCGGCAACGGATAGCGCCGCGTCGGATCCCACGGATATTCCGCCGGCCCCGAGACGCCGATGAACGCTTCGACGCTTTCGTAATACGGCACGAGCTCGTCGTACGTGAGCGGCCAATCGTGGCCGACACCCTGGTCGGTCCGCAAGCGCAGATCGCGCGGATCGGCGCGCGGGCAGTACGCACCCCAGTGCAGCGTCGACCCGCCGACGCCCGTGCCGCTATTGTTGCCGCCGAACGCGTTCGGCGTATCGCCCGCACTGAGCCGCTCGCCGAGCCAATAGATATCCGATGCCGCGACGAGCTCGTCCGGCGTGAAGTTTTCGGGCGTCCAATTGCGCCCCGCCTCGAGTGCGACCACGCGAAGCCCCGCGCTCGCGAGCCGCGCGAGGAGCGGCGATCCGCCCGCACCCGTTCCGATCACGACGGCATCGACCACGTCGTCCGCGGCGTAGCGATTCATATTCGTGAGGTTCACCGCGTGCGCACCGGCACGCCGCGGGGCTCCCACGCTTCGCGTTCGTCCGGCTCGAGGAGCGCGAAGCCGCTCTTGGGTTCGCCGTCGCCGCCGTTCGCGATGCCGCTGTACCCTATCCGCGCGAGGGTCTGCGGATGCGAGACGTACGCCTTGGTGGCTTCCGCGCGCACATCTTCGAACCACGCGCGTATCTGCTCGCCGTTCAGCACGCCGGCCCTCGCTGCACCGCCCTCAGCGCCGTTTCGGGAATCATCGCCGTCGGCAAGGGAACCGCTCGCAACGCATTCGAGGATCTCGTCTTGCGTCGCATCATCGAGCGCCGCGAACGCGACGCCGTTCCGTCGCTGCGACAGCTCGGCGAGTGTGCGCAGCGCGACGCGAAACGCCTCGGCATCCGGCGGTAAGATCGCAAAGCGCCAGCCGTCGCCGCCGCCCGCCGCGAGCAGTCGATCGATCCGTGCGGCGAGATCGATCGGCGCCGTCCCCGATTGCGGCACCACCCGAGCGACGACCGCCCGCAGCGTCGCGAATGCCTCCGCATCCATCGTCGTGGGGACGTAATGCGGATCGTCCGCTTTGCCGCGCTCGAGCAAAATCTGGCGCGTCTTCGAACTCACGCGATTGGTGTCGATGAGCGCGCGATACATCGCAAAAACGGCGTGCTCGTCGATCGCATGTGCGACTTCAGCGGGACGTTCGAGCGGAAGAAGATGCTTCGCACCCGGCAGCACGATCGATCGAACGTTCGCGAAGTGCGGCGCCATCAGCGACCGCTGCGCGTCCGGCCCGAGATTCTCGTCCTCGGCGCCGGCGACGATGAGCGTCGGCAACTGCAAAACGCCGATGTGTTGCGACCAATCTTCCTTGCTGCCGCTCTCGAACCAAGCTCGCCACGCGGCAGCATTCGCACGAAGTGCGTCGCCGATCGCTCCTTCCGAGGTGGCCTCGTCGAGCGCGACGCTGTTCAGCGCGACGTACCGTTCCGCGTCGGCGCGATTCGCTGCCGCATCGCCCCGAAAGGAGCCGAGCATCGTCTCGCGCTGCGCGTTGGAGATCGGCTCCGGGCTCGGCGGAGAACCGGCGACGAGTACGAGTCCGATCAGCCCCTGGAGTCCACTCGCGCCGTCCGAAGCCCGGCGCGCGACCGCCGCAGCGACCTTCGCGCCCATGCTATGTCCGGCAAGCAGCCAATGTTTCGGCGGTGCGTTCGCGAGAATCGCGTCGACGACGCCCTGTGCCATCTCAGCCACCGAATATCCGGGCAACGTTGCCGCATCGCCGAAGCCCGGTAGATCGAGCGCGACGCATCGCGAGCGTTCGAGGACAGCGGCAACGCGCGCCCACTCTCGCGCACTGCCCCCAAGATAATGCAGACAGAAGACGGTCGGCACGTCGCCGAGAGCCGGTTCGAAAGGTCGCAAGCAAAACCGCCGATCGTGATGGGGCGTCTTCCGGCGGTTACCCCGAAAGCTCCGCAATGCCGTCCTTTGCCATCTTCGAGGTGAATGACGGGGTCAAGGCTGCCCCGCATGCAGCAGGGTGGCGTATTCCGGGATGCTTCTGACTCCCAGCCGTAGCGCGACGTCGCGGTCGTGAACGGGCAGGGTCGGGACGATGAAGCCGTTTTGCCGCGATCGTCATGCGGCTGCTTCGAACAGCGCTTCTGCCCCGCTTCGGCGTCGCCGGTTCGTCTACCAAAAGCAAACGTCGCGCGCATATGAAAGCAGCATGGTACGGATGACGTCGACGGTTCGGTATCTAAGCGAAAATTATCATCTCACGAGAAATAGCAGGTCGCGAAGTCGCCGGAACCGGTATACCTAAGGACGGTAGACGATATTTTATTTCACATGGAAGATCGGAGCGATCGATGAACGTAAGGCTCGGCCGCATACACGCTATAGGTGCCGTCCTTTTCGCCTTCGCTCTGGCGGCATCTACGTCGCCTTCGCAAGCGGCGACCGAACCGCACCACCTACGGTTCTCGAACGGCGATAACATCACGACGCTCAACCCCGCGCTCAGTGCGGAGACGACCGTCGGGTTGCTTTCGCAGTTGACGATGGCGTACCTCATCCGATACGACAAATCGAATCGCCCGATTCCGGAGCTCGCGACGGTCGTGCCGACCGAGAAGAACGGCGGCATCTCGGCGAACGGCCTGACGATCACGTGGCACCTGCGCAGCGATGCGAAGTGGTCCGACGGCGTCGCGTTCGATTCATCGGATGTCGCATTCTCCGTCACAGCGATGCAGAACCCGGCGAACAACGTCGTCTCCCATGACGGCTTTTCGCAGATCGCGAGCGTCGAGACGCCGAACAAAACCACGGCGATCTTTCATCTCAAGTCGCGCTTCGCCGCATTCATGCCGCGCTTTTTTGGAAGCCCGCCCGGCAATCCGGCTCTGCTCCCGAAGCACATTCTCGGCACGCTGCCGGACATCAACCATGCCGACTACAACGCGCTGCCGATCGGGATCGGACCGTTCCGATACGTTTCGTGGAACCGGGGCGACTCCGTCGAGATGGAGGCGAACCCCTATTACTTTCGCGGCCGGCCGCACCTGAACAAGATCACGTATAAGATCGTCACCGATGAGAACGATGAGATCACGCAGCTGCAAACGGCCGACCTCGACCTGCTCGTCAACGTCAAGCCGTCGAGCATTCCGCGCGTGCAGACGATCGCGAATGCGAGAGTGCTGCTCACCCCGAGCTACCGCTTCGTCGTTCTCGCGTTTAACACGCAGCATCCCGCGACCAGCGATCCGATCGTGCGTAAGGCGCTCGCGATGGCCGTCGACCGGAAGTCTCTCGTCACCAAAGTCAATCACGGTCTCGGCGACGTTCAGGAGAGCTTCGTACCCTCGCAGTATTTCGCGTACGACGCTCTTCCGCCGACCATGTACGATATCGCAGCCGCCAATGCGCTCCTGGACAAAAACGGTTGGGTTCGCGGTGCGGACGGCATTCGGTCGAAGAAGGGCAAGCGTTTGACGATCGATTTGGCGACGGTCACCGGCGCGTATCCGCTCTACGTCGAGCTCATCCGAAGCTCGTGGTCGCAGCTCGGCGTCGAACTCGATACGCAGACGTACGGCCCGACCGTCTTCTATCAACCGGCCACGGGCATCGCATTCGGCGGCCGCTTCGATGCCACGATCTACTCGATTCAGAATTTCCCGTTCGTGTATCCGTCGCTCGTTTACGGCTGCAAGAGAATCCCGCCGAACGGCTTGAACATCCCGCGCTATTGCGATCCGCGCCTCGATTCCGCGATGAGCGACTACGAAGCCGCCTACGATCTCGGCAAGCAGCACGCCGATCTCACGGCGATCGCACGCTCGATCGCAGGCTCCGCGCCGACCGTCGTCCTGAATTACGCGGAGAATACGTTCGTGCTGCGGCCCGACGTACGCGGCTTCGCGCCGAATGCCGTCACGTTCTTCGACGACATGATTGACGTGGACATCTAGCAGTCGCTCCTACACCACGGCGAGGAAGCGATCGATTACATCGCGCATGCGTCAGCGCTAGTAGCACGACCGTCGCTAGAAGCCGGCCTCATCGGAGGCATTTTTCCGTCGCGATGAAGACGCACGCCGGCATGGTCGCTCGTAGCGCGTCGATAGCGCGATATGTCGGTAAGGGGATGCGGTGAACGATGTGAGCGCCCCGCCGCAGCCCGCTGCCGATCGCCCGAAATCTCGCCTCGAAGGCGAGGAGTTGCGTAAGCTCGATGCCTATTGGCGCGCGGCGAATTACCTCTCGATCGGGCAGATCTATCTGCTCGATAACCCGTTGCTTCGCGAGCCGCTCACCGTCGCCGATATCAAGCCGCGGTTGCTCGGCCACTGGGGCACGACGCCCGGCCTGAACTTCGTGTACGTGCATCTCAATCGCATCATCCGCGAACGCAGCGTCTCGCTGTTGAACGTCACGGGCCCGGGTCACGGCGGCCCCGGGATCGTCGCCAACACCTATCTTGAAGGTACGTACAGCGAGCTGTTCCCTGACGTCACGCAAGACGTCGCGGGCATGCGCAAACTCTTCCGCCAGTTCTCGTTTCCGGGCGGAATCCCGAGCCATGCGGCGCCGCAAACGCCCGGCTCGATCAACGAGGGAGGCGAACTCGGCTACTCGCTCGCGCATGCGTACGGCGCGGCGTTCGATCGCCCCGAGCTCACCGTCGTCTGCACGATCGGCGACGGCGAAGCGGAGACGGGCGCGCTCGCCACGAGCTGGCATAGCAATAAATTCCTCAACCCGGCGACCGACGGCGCCGTGCTCCCGATCCTGCACCTCAACGGTTTTAAAATCGCAAACCCGACGGTGCTCGCGCGCATTTCCGAAGACGAACTCGTCTCGCTGATGCGCGGCTACGGTTACGAACCGCACATCGTCGCGGGCGAAGAGCCGTTGGCGATGCACCGACTCATGGCGAGCACGCTCGACACGGTTTTCGACGAGATCGCGAGCATCCAAAAATACGCGCGCGAATCGGGTGACGTCTCGCGCAAGCGCTATCCGATGATCGTGTTGCGTTCGCCGAAGGGCTGGACCGGCCCGAGGGTCGTCGACGGCAAGCGCATCGAGGGCTCGTGGCGCGCGCATCAGGTGCCGCTCGACGGGGTGCGCGAGAAACCCGAACATCTGGCGCTCCTCGAAGCGTGGATGAAATCCTACGAGCCGGAGAAGCTGTTCGATGCGAAGGGCCGGCTCGTCGAAGAACTTCGCGCGCTCGCGCCGCTCGGCGATGCACGCCTCGGCGCCACGCCGTTTGCGAACGGCGGTCGCCTGCTGCAAGAACTCGAGCTCCCCGATTGGCGCACGCACGCGATCCCGGTCGATCGGCCGGGCGCCACGATCGGCGAAGCGACGAAAGTTCTCGGTGCGTACCTCAGCGAAGTGTTCACGCGCAACGACGAGCGCAAGAACTTCCGGATCATGGGCCCCGACGAGACGTCTTCGAATCGCTTGGACGCCGTCTTCGAAGTTACCGGCCGCCGCTGGGAAGCGGAAGCCCGCGCCGACGACGACGACTTTCTCTCGCCGAAAGGCCGCGTCATGGAGATGCTCTCGGAGCACATGTGTCAGGGCTGGCTCGAAGGTTATCTGCTGACGGGCCGTCATGGTCTCTTCAACTGCTACGAGGCGTTCATCCACATCGTCGATTCGATGTTCAATCAGCACGC
>CAZZYZ010000101.1:0-10435 GCA_964658425.1 Vulcanimicrobiota bacterium
TCGTCGGATCGTTCGCGATCGCATCGAGCGCGGTCGGACCGATCGCACGGCTCAGTGCCGCGATGGGCGAGATCACCTCCGATCGCCTCAGCCGACGCCTCGGCTGGAGCGCGCGCCGCGACGAGCTCGGCTCGCTCGCAACGAGCTTCGACGCGATGCTCGATCGCCTCGAAGACGGCTTCGCACGCGAGCGCCAATTCATCTCCGACGCTTCGCACGAGCTCAAGACGCCGCTGACCGTCATCAACGCGAACGCGCAGATGCTCGAACGGTGGGCCGATCGCGAGCCCGAGATTCGCAGCGATAGCCTCGCCGCCATTCGCAGCGAGAGCGCGGCGCTCGCGCGCATGGTCAACGGCATGCTGCTGCTCGCGCGAGCGGAATCCGGCGAAGGGATCCCGCGCGAGCCGATGCCGATCGCCCGGGCGATCGACGAGTCGCTCGCGGCGACGTCCGCGCGCGCGGCGGAGAAGCACCTCGCGCTCGCGTTCGAGGCGGAGCCGGCCGATCGCGAGCTGCGGATCCTCGCCGATCCGACGCTCCTGCGGCAGCTCTTCACGAACCTCATCGACAATGCGATCAAGTTCACCGAAGCGGGCCGCGTCGATATCGCGCTCGCGCGGGAAGGCGAACGCGCCGTCGTTTCGATTGCGGACACGGGTCCCGGGATCGACGAAGCGGTGCGGGAGCGGATTTTCGATCGCTTCTATCGCACCGACGCGTCGCGCGATCGCGCGGTCCCCGGGACCGGCCTCGGGCTCGCGATCGTGCGCAGCATCGCGCGCGTCCACGGCGGGACGGTCGAGGCGAGCGCCAATCCCGGCGGCGGCACGCTCTTTCGCGTCGCGCTCCCGATCTTCACGGCGCTCCAATGACGCTCCGGCCCGGCACGCGGTACGCTCGAGCGGTGAACCCGTTCCGAGGCGTAGAGGCGGTCTCGCGAATCCTCGGGCTCGCGTCCGTCGGTGCATTCGCGCTCGGCTGCGCGGCGGCAGCGTCGGCCGACGTCACGACGATCGATGACGCGAGCGCTCCGATCGTGCGCGTCAACGTCGTTCGCGGTCACGTGATCGTTCGCACCTGGGATCGGCCCGTCGTCCAGATCGATGCCGCGCCGGCCGTCGCGATCGAGCGCCGCCAGATAAACGAGGACGGCGGGGATCGCTCCGTCTTGATCCCGCAGGCGACGCTGGTCGCGCCCGAGGGGACGCTCACGCTCGGCCCGGAGGGCTTCGTCGTCTCGACGATCCCGCCCGGGCCGCGCGACGTCATCTTCGTCCGCTCGCTCGGTCCGGCCGATATCGGCGACGTGACGGTCACGATCCCCGCGGGGACCGTCTATCTGCTCGTGCACGATCGCGAGGGCGCCCTCGACGTTCACGAGTACCGCGGCGGCACGCTCGTCGCGTTCACCGGCCGCGGCGCCCTTCGGATCGCGGATGGCGGAGGCACGATCTTCGCGCAGACCGGCCGCGGCCCGATCGTGATGACGAACGTGAACGCGGACCGCATCCGCAGCCGCACGCTCGCCGGAAACGCGACGTTCGAACGCTGCACCGTGCGGCAGATCGAGGCGACCAGCATCGCGGGCTCGATCGTCTACGACGCGGGATCGTTCGCGCCGGGGCTCGCGCGCTTCGAATCCTCGACGGGCGACGTCGCGATCGGCACCGTCGGCTCCGTGCAATTCGGCGGCCGGTCCTCCGGCGGCCGGGTCTATACCGACGTCGGCGCCGATGCGCGCGTGAACGAGGCCGCGGGTACGACGAACGTCGGCATCGGAGCGGGCGGCCCGCTCGTCAACGCCGCGAGCGATCGCGGCAACGTCTATCTCTACTCCGGGACGCTGCACGATCAGCACGATCGCGCGGCACCGTGGGTCGCGCCGATCACGACGCTGAGCCGCCCCGGGCGGTCGAACATCGCGCCGCTCGCGGCGCCGGCCACGCAGCAACGGCCGCAGCAACAACAGCAGCACTTCCGCGAATCGACGCGGCCGCCGCAGCCGCGCCAGCATCGCGCCGGACGGCCGTTCCGCTAGCGCGGTACGTGCGTTCGGCTCCTCGGCTCGCGACTGGGGGTTAAAGCAGAAATTTCCGCATGACGACGACGTCGCGTTTCCACGTGTGCTGGGCGAGCGTCGCCTCGACGCGGTAGCCGCACGCTTCGAAGAACCCTTGCGGGCCGGGGCCGGCGGGTGCTTCCAGCGTCATCTTGTGGCAGTTGTAATAGTTCGCGAGCGTCTCCGCGCGTTCGAGGAGTCGCGCGCCGATCCGCCGCCGCCGAAGCGAGCGCGCGACGAAGAGCGACTCGACGTGCGCGAGCGACGCGACGATCCGCAGGCCGAGCACGCCGACGACGTCCTCGTTCTCGAGCGCGGCGAGTTCGTGGCGCTGCTCGTGCCAGACGACGGTGAACCCCCACATCGTCGAACGCGCCTCGCGTTCGTGCGCGGCGCGAAACGCGGCGGTTCGAGGCTCGAGGACGACGTCGATGCGGACGCCGTCGTCAGCCACGCGCGGCGGCGACCTCGGTCGATACGTCGAGCGTCCAGCCGTCGTACGCGGCGAACGCGCGCATCCCGAGCCCGTCCTCGAGTTCGGCCGCGAGCCGATCCGGGCGGCGTTCGAGCATCTTCGTTCCGAAATGCGTCATCACGCCGACGCGCGGGCGGACGATCTCGAAGATCCGCCGCGCCTGCGCAAAATCGAGATGATCGACGTTCCCGGTCGCTTCGTATTGGAGGACGTTGACGATCAGGACGTCCGGCCGATGCGCCGCGTAATCTTCGGCGAGCCCGTCGAAATAGCGCGAGCACGGGAGATACGAGACCGTCGTTCCGCGATACGTCAGGTGCATGCCGTACGTCTCGACGCCGTGGCGATGGCGGATCGAACCGCGCAACGTTACGTCGTTGATCTCGATCGGACCTGCGCGTTCGGCGAGGATCTCGTGCCGCGCAACGAACGCCGCGGCGTACGGCAGGATGACCGCGTCGCCCTCGAACGCGTCGCGCGGACCCAGGAGCGCCCCGCGCCGATGATAGCCGCCCGTCGTCATCGCTTCGATCATCGCGTTGACGTCGCACGAATGATCGAGATGTTTGTGCGAGAGGGCGATCGCGTCGAGTTGCGTCGGCTCGCACGGCGGGACCGCCGAGAGCGCGCGCACGAGTGCGCCCGGGCCAGGATCGACGTGGATCTGCGTGACGGGAGCCGGGTCATCGGCATCGTCCGGCCCGAATCGGAACCACATCCCGCCCGAGGCGCGTATCTGCTTCGCGACGACGAACCGCGCGCCGCCGGTCCCGAGAAACCGAACGGAGATCACGTCGCGGGGTCCGTCTCCCGTTCGATGACCGGTTCGGCCGCGTAGACGCGGAAGAATGCGTCCAGATTCGTGCGGTACTGCTCGAGCGCGTCGTGCCAGATCGCGAGGGCGCCGCGACCGCTCGAGGTCAGCGTGTAGACGCGCCGCGCCGGGCCTTGCTCTTTGGGATCCCACCACGAAGAGATGTAACTCTCGCGCTCGAGCTGACGGAGGGCCCGGTAGACGGTCCCCGGATCGCACGTTACGAAGAAACGCTCTTTGAGCGCCTTCATGATCTCGTACCCGTGGAGATCGTCGCCTTTGAGCATGACGAGCAACCACGCGATCAGATAGTTCTTCGGCGTTCCGCGCGGCGGAAGCCCCGTCGACGTCTCGGTCCGGTCCAACCGCGATCCTCGTGCGTAAG
Source organism: Vulcanimicrobiota bacterium (assembly GCA_964658425.1). Taxonomy (GTDB): domain Bacteria; phylum Vulcanimicrobiota; class Vulcanimicrobiia; order Vulcanimicrobiales; family Vulcanimicrobiaceae; genus CAZZYZ01. The sequence goes on from CAZZYZ010000101.1 coordinate 3,737, forward strand.
TGGCCAAAACCATGTATATGCCTATCTTCGCCGCATCGCGCTCGAAATCTTACGCCGTGCCTGCGCGATATGCGTCACTGCTTAGACGCCGCCGTGGAGCCGCGCGCACGCGACGAGGTAACGTATGGCGACGTCTTCGGAGTTTCCGCGCGCCCAAAGATCAGCCGAAGAGCGGCAGCGTGCCGTAGTTCCCCGCGAGCACGCCCGCCGTCGGGCGCGCGAACCACCGCTCGACGATCGTCGCGTAGACGGCGCGGAAATCCGTCGTATACGTCGCATCGCCGTCGTCGAGCGCATCGAGCGACGGATGCTTGCCATAAAGTCCGCCGCGCACGCGGCCGCCGATCACGAACATCGGCGCGGCCTCGCCGTGATCGGTACCGCCGCTCGCATTCTCCGCGACGCGGCGCCCGAACTCGGAGAAGGTCATCGTGAGCGTGCGATCGGCGTTGCCGTGCGCGCCGAGATCGTCGTAGAAGGCCTTGAGCGCGTCACCGAGTTCGGCGAGCAACCGATCCTGCGTCACGCGCTGCCCGGCGTGCGTATCGAAGGAGCCGTGCTGCACGGAGATCACGCGGGTGCCGAGGCGGCTGCCGACGACCTGCGCCGCGAGCGCGAGGCTCCGGCCGAGCGGCGTCGCCGGATAGGCGCCCGCCGGCTGGTAACCGGCGATCAACGCCGGTAACCGTTCGGACCCGCGCTGCGCGTGGTCTTCGATCGTCGCGACCGTACCGAGATACGGCGACGAGAACGGGACGCGTTCGTCGTTCACGAGCGAGGCGAACGCGGTGCGCTCCGACGCGTTGCGATCGCTCGCGAGACCGTAGCCGCGCAGCGCGTCGATCGTCGGCACGTCGATGCGGCGCGAGACCATCACCTCGGGGAGCACCGGCCCGATCGCGAGCGCGTTGAAGAGGTTCGTCGCCGGCAGCTCGGCCTCGTCGAGGTAGCGCCCGATCCAGCCCGTACTTTCGTACCGTTCGGGGACGGCCGTCTGCCAGATCGCGGTCGACCGGAAGTGCGAATGATCGGGCGTCGGATATCCCGCACCTTGCACGATCGCGACCTTCCCCGCGTCGTACAAGCTTTTGAGCGCGCGTAGCTTCGGGTTGAACCCGACGTTCTCATCGATGTGGAGGACATCGCCCGCCGGGATACCGAGCGTCGGGCGATGCCGATAGTACGGTGCCATACCATGCGGGACGATCGTGTTGAGGCCGTCGTTCCCGCCTTGCAGATTGACGATGACGAGCACCCGATCGCCCGGCACCGCGATCTCCGGCAAGAGCGGCTGCGCGAGCGCGGCTCCGAAAAACGTGTCGGTCCGCGCGCTGACGGTGAGGCCGGCGAGCGCCCCGCCGATGAAACGGCTGCGTTGCATGATCGATCCTTACGCGAGTTGATAGGCGGGCATCGCCATCGTGAGATACGCGGCTCCGCGCATGCGTTCTTGATAATTTTCGGGCGAGAGCTTTCCGTCGGCCGACGTGCCGCTGCCGTCGAGATACGCTTCGAGGCGCGCGAGGGCGGCCGGGCTCGCATCCTCTTGCACGATCGTCGCGACGATCGTGCGCGCCGCGCTGCGAGCGTCCGCCGGCGGCGCTCCCGTGAGCCATGCGTCGCCCGGCATCGGTGCCGAGGTGAGGCCGCTCGCGAAGTTCTCGCGTGCGAGGACGGTCTGCGTGTTGAGCCATTGCGCCCCGCCGTCCCAGCCTTTGACGCTCGGCGGTTTGAACGGCAGTTGCCCCATCCGCAGCATGACCGGCAGCAGTTTCGGATCGACGGTCGTGCCGCCGAAGAGCCGCAGCGATCCGACGACGAATTCGATCGGACTCTTCACGAGCGCGCGATAGGCTCGCTCGGAATAAAAAACGTTCGAGCGCAAGAGGACGGCCATGACGGGTGCCATCTCGTATCGGTGTTCCCGGATGAGCGACGAGGTCGCCCGGACGAGCTCCGGCTCAGGATCCGAATAGACGAAAAACTCGAGTAGTTTCGTCGCGAAGAACGCGGCGCAGGCCGGCTGCGCGAAGATCGCATCGATCGCGTCGTCACCGTTCAGATTCCCGGTCCGGCCGAGGAACGTCTTGCTGCCGTCGTCGTGGTTCGCCGCATCGAAGAAGAACGTCTCGGTTCGGCGCGAGAACGTGTAGCCGGTAAACGCGCGCGCGCTCTCACGCACGTCACGCTCCGTGTACGTACCGATACCGAGCGTGAAGAGCTCCATCAGTTCGCGAGCGAAATTTTCGTTGGGATGCGCCTTCGTGCTGCGAGCGTTGTCGAGATAGCGCAGCATCGCGACGTCGCGCGCGACGTAATGCGTGAGCGTCTGCCAATTGCCGAGCGCGTACGACCGCAAGAGCGCGTTCTGCTCGACGATCTCGAGCCCGTAGATCCCCTTCGTGTTGGCGGCCGTCGCGAAATGTCCGTGCAGAAAGAGTGTCAGCTTCTCTTGGAGCGGTGCGGGCGTCGTCAGCATCCGGTCCATCCACCAGCGCACGTTCGTGGCGAGCTGCGCGCGCCGCTCGCGTTGCCGTGCCTTTTTGATATCGAGAAGCGATGCCGCCGGTGAGATGTCGTCGTCGGCGGCCGACACGAGCGACGGCGGCGCGAGCGGTTCGCTCGGAAAGCGCATGAGTTCGGCGACCGCAGCGTCGGGCGTGAGCGATGCGACGCGTGCGGTCTCCGCGGGCGTCCCGCCGAATCCGGCGCGCCGCAGGAGGTGCGCGGCGAGCCGCGCCGTGAGCCGGCCCGGGTACGGTGCGAGAGGATCGCTCGGCAACGACCCGGCGGGCCGGTACGTCGGCGGCGCGAGATTCATGACGGCATGATAGCGCGCATCCGCGGCGGCCGTCAGTGAATTGCCGTGACTCTAACCCATGCTTTATTTCGAATAGAATCGGAAAAAAAGCTGAGTCGCCGATTCACTACGAGAGCGGAGCGCAGATTACGAACGCGACGCGGGGACCGCCGTTGCGTACAGTTCGACGATCGCCTTATTGAACGCCGGGATGTCGTCGGGCTTGCGGCTCGTAACGAGATTGCCGTCGCGATTGGTCTCGTGATCGACCCACGTACCGCCGGCGTTACGAATATCGGTTTGCAGCGACGGCCACGACGTCAGCGTACGGCCCTTGACCTCGCCCGCTTCGATAATCGTCCACGCCGCGTGACAGATCGCCGCGACCGGTTTCTTCGCTTGGAAGAACGCCTTCACGAATGCGACCGCTTTCGGGAGCGTGCGCAACGTGTCGGGATTGAGCGCGCCGCCCGGAAGGAGCAAGGCGTCGTAATCGCCCGGCTTCGCGGCATCGAGGACGACGTCGACGTCGTATTTTTTCGAAGGCGTATGGTGATCGAAGGAGAGGACGCTCCCGGGTTCGGGGGACACGATCGAAACCGTCGCACCCGCTTCCAGGAGCGCGCGCCGCGGCTCGGTCATCTCGACTTCTTCGAATCCTTCGGCGACGACGATCGCGACGCGGAGACCTTGGAGTTGTTGTGTTGCCATCTCCACCTCGTTCCCATCCGCGTGTCCGTGAAGCCGGATGCAACCGGCGAAGCCGCGATGCGGTTGCTCTCTTGGTGACCTCCCAGAGCGCCCTCGTTCGGCGATTTTCTATTTTTCAATCGCCGACGTTGGCAGTCGTTCTGGCATACGCGATCTGCGTTCTGATCTGGGGCACGACGTGGCTCGCGATCAAGATTCAACTCTCCGGCATGCCGGTGACGTTCGGCGCGGGCGTCCGCTTCATCGCAGCCGCCGCAATTCTCTACGCGTGCGGAGCGATTTTTCGCCCGAAGACGCCGCGAATCGCTCCGCCGCTGCATCTCGTCGTCGTCCTCGCCGCGACGATGTTCGGCTTCAATTACGTGCTGACGTATCTCGCCGAGACGCAACTCGCGTCGGGACTCGTCGCCGTGCTCTTCGGAACGATGCCGTTTTTCATCTTCGGCTTCGCGCGCGTCATGCTCGGCGAACGGACGGGGATGCGCGAGATCGTCGGCGCGTTGCTCGCGCTCACGGGAGTCGCCGCTATCTCGCTCGTCGGCGAGACGCACGGCGCACTCGTGTTCGTGGTCGATGCCGTGATCGCAGCGGCGCTCTCCGGCTTCGCGAACGTGTACCTCAAGAAGTATGCGACCTTCGAACCGCTCGCCACGCTACCGCCGGCGATGTTGCTCGCGGGCCTCGCGATGGCGGGGGCCGGGCTCGCGACCGAGCGCATCGATTGGCATCTCGCGACGATGCCCGCGCCGCTCGCTGCCGTCGCGTATCTCGCGGCATGCGGCAGCGCACTGGCGTTCTACCTGAATCATTGGTTGCTGCAGCGCATCACGCCCGGACTCATGGGACTCTCGGCACTCATGATTCCGGTCATGGCCGTGATCGTCGGCATTCTGTTCGGTGGTGAAGCTTTCGGCTGGCGGGAGATTCTGGGAGCGATCCTCGTCGTCGTCGGCGTGTGGATCTCTACCTCGGGACCCGGGCCGCAGGTAGCCGTGACGACCGAGCCGCATCCCGACGTATGAGCCGAACGCACGCATGAACCCGCTCCGCCTCGGGATTCGCGCGGACATCGCGCTGCTCGTCTTGCGGCTCGTCTTCGGTGCGGCGTTCATCGAGCACGGATTTCCAAAGATCATGAATCCGATCGGCTGGATCGGACACATGGTCCCGGGCACGCCGCCTTGGCTCGCGGTCATCGCGGCGGCCGCAGAGTTCGTCGGCGGCATCGCGCTGATGCTCGGCCTCATCACGCCGCTCTTTGCGTTTCTCATCGGCTGCAACATGGTCGTCGCGATCTTCATCGTCGCGATCCCGCACGGCGCGAAATTCGTCGCGAAAGGCCCCGGCCCGTCGTTCGAACTCGAGCTCATCTATCTCGCCGTCGCGCTCCTACTGCTCTTGATCGGCCCCGGCAGCTACTCCGCCGACGCGGTGCTCTTCAAAGGCAGCGCGGGTTCACGACCGCGCCGCTTACGGCGCTGATCGGATAGCGGATACCGATCTACGCGACGCTTATCGCCTGATAGCGCCGCATCAGCCACGAGTTCGGCCGCTCGGAAGCGACCTTCTCGACGTAGGCTCGATACTTCGGCTCGCCCGTCAAATCCGAGAGCTTCAAGGCAACGAGAGCCGCGCGTAAGGTAATTCGAAGGGAATCGAAAATCGCGAACGCTTCGAGCGCATTGATCGTCGCTCGCTGCACGTTTCCCTCGGCCTCGAGGACCGCTGCCGTCGCAAAACACTCGTACGCGCGAAGTCGGCGATCGTGATTGCCGGCTACGAGTACGGCGAGCGGCGTTTTCAAGCCGAAGTAGAGATCGAGTAGTTCGCGCGCCTTCGACGGAGCAAACGGCGCGAGCTGTTCGGCGAGCAGGTACAGCGCGTACCGACCTTCGCCCGTTTTCGACTCCCAATCCACGCGCTTCGACAGTTCGAGCGCGCTCGTAAGGTCTTCGCGCGATGAAAACGACTCGTTGAGCTCTCGAGCGAGAAATGCCCGATTCGCGATTGCAACGATTTTGAGCGGGATCGTCGGCGCGGCATCCGCAGCGAGACGAAATTCTCGTAATGCGCCGAGGTAATCACCGGAGGATCCCTTCGACCAACCTAAGGTCTGCCGTACGTAGAATTCGAACGTTCTCGTCGACTCGACCCATTTGATCTTCTCGACTTTCGCCTGCAAATAGTCGGCGTCGGCAAGATGATCGAGATCTTGTGCGATGAGTGCGTAATTGTGAAGCAGCGACGCCTCAACGAATACGTCGTCGATCGGCGACTCGTCGAAGCGACGATTCGCCTCGAACATAAGCCGAATCTGATCCTCATGCTGATACTGGCTGGCAGAGACGAAGCCGAGCATCTCGAGCGCACGCGCTTCGCTCAACGCAAGCGAGTGCGGGTAACCGCTCCCGTCGTCGGTCCGCATCCACGTTCGCGAGATCGACTCCGTCGAAAGAGCACGTTTCGACGCCGCGGCCGCTCCGTCGATATCGCCCTCGGCGTATCGAAGGACGCTAGAGAAATATTCGATCTCGCTCTGGAGCGCGATCACGTTCGATGAAAGCCCATAAACCCGCGCATCCATCAAATCGGCGGAGGCGCCCGCGAAATCCCGCAATCGGGTCTTCGCCGCGGCTCGAACGGCGAGCATCTCGCACGCGTGCACCTCGCCGAGATCGGAGGCATCGAGATCGGCGAGGATCCCTAGCGCCTGCTCGGCGCGACCTTCACGGATGTACGAGCGAGCGAGCAACGCAGTCGCGTTTAAATCATTGACCGCTCCGAGTAGGCGTATCGCTTCCGAGAAATTAGCGCGACGATACGAAGCCAAAGCATCGACATAGCAATCGTCGAGCGGTCGAAGGAACGATACAGAACGCATGGACCCACCGGTTCGGAGATTTGGAACGCTTACCGGCTAACCGCCTGCCACCCGCCGCTTCACTCCGAAGCGACCGACGCCGGCACGTAATCAACGAAACGTCCGGCGCCTACTCTTCTTCCGAGTCGAGACGGTTCCGCCAATCAACGTGAAAAAAACCCCGTCACGATTGGAGGATCAGCCGGTTACGGTGCCGCCGGCGTGCGCGACTTTACCCGTAACCGTACCACCGGCATGCGCGGCCTTACCCGTCACGGTTCCGCCTGCATGTGCCGTAATTCCGGTTACCGTGCCGCCGGCGTGAGCC
>CAZZYZ010000102.1:0-7365 GCA_964658425.1 Vulcanimicrobiota bacterium
CGATTCGACCGAGAAAGCATCCAGCACGACCTCCACCGATCCGAAGGGCGGCGCTACCGGATCGGTGATCGATGTGCTAAAATCATCGGCGGTGAATCATCACGTCGAGGTAATCGACGGGGTGCTCGCAGAAGAGACAGCGGCGCAGCTTCGGAGTTTTTTCTCCCGGCGGCGCTGACCACGGAGAGGTGGTCGAGTGGTTGATGGCACCCGCCTCGAAAGCGGACGAACGTGATGAGCGTTCCGAGAGTTCGAATCTCTCCCTCTCCACGGTTTCAGCGCTCGGGCCGCTCCGATTCCAGCGAGAGCAAGATCTTGCCGAAGTTCTCGTCGGACTGCATGTATTCGTGCGCCTCGCGCATCCGCGCGAGCGTGAAAACGCGATCGATTTCGGTGCGCAGCGTGCCGCGGACGAAGAGCGGCAGAAGCGCCCGCTGCAGATGCCGCGCTAGGACGATCCGTTCTTCGATCCCGCGCGTGCGCATCACCGTGCCGTAGAGCGACGCGCGTTTGGCCATGAACGGGCCGAGCGAAAACGCTGCCGTGGCGCCGCCGAGCGTCCCGATCTGCACGATGCGGCCGCCCGCGGCGAGCGCATCGACGTTCGTATCGAGGGCCGGGGCGCCGATGAAATCGAGAACGATATCGGCGCCGCGGCCCGAGGTGGCGTCGCGCACGCGGGCGGCCCAGCCGTCGGCGAGCAGGATGCCGACGGCGAGCCCGTGCGCCTTCGCGCGCTCGCCTTTGGCCGGCGTGCGCGACGTCCCGATCGCAAAGCCGCCGCCTGCGGCGACGAGGCCGACGGCCGCGAGTCCGACCGCGCTTCCGACGGCATGGATCAACACGTTCGCGCCGAGGCCGAAGCCCGCGCGCTGCAACGCGTCGGATGCGGTCAGGAACGCTTCCGGGATCGCAGCCGCATCCCGCAGCGCGAGGCGCTCCGGCAGCACGGCGAGCGCCCGCGCGTCCGTGACCAATCGCGCGGCGTGCGCGCCGCTCGGGACGAGGCCGCACACGCGATCCCCCGGCGCGACCGCTCGCACGCGATCGCCGATCGCCGCGACGGTCCCCGAGAACTCGAGCCCCGGGATCGCGACCGGATCGCCGTAGTTCCCGGCTCGCTGCAAGAGATCGGCGCGATTGAGGCCGGCGTACGCGACGTCGACGAGCGCGTCGTCGGGGCCGAGTGCGGGCTCCGGCCGGTCGACGAGCGAGATGACGTCCGGTCCGCCCGCACCGCCGTAGGCGATCGCGCGCATCAGTTCGCGAGTGCGGCTTCCGGCGCACTCGCCGGGAACGTGAAATTCGAGTAGGTCGCATCGGCGACGAAGTGCACGCGCCCGATCCGCAGCGGCCCGTGGACGGTTTCCTCGTAATGCACCTTATCCACGAGCCACGTGTTCTGATACGTGCCGTACTCGACCGTGAAGCGGATGTCGTCGCCGCCGGAATAGCCGACCTCGACCGGCAGTCCCGTGCCGTTGTCGATCACGAGGTCGCTCAGGAAGAACGTACTGTCCGGCTTGACGACCGCGTGCCGGACGAAATCGTACGGCTCGAGGGTGATGTGCGTGCGCCGGCCCGGCTCGCCGCTCGAATCGGCCGCATAGGCGACCCGGTATTGCCGCAAGCGGACGACGACGACGTCGGCGGCCGTCTTGTCCGGCGCCGCGTACGTCAGCGGTTTCACGTCGTGCACGGACGCGCTAACGTCCATCCGGCGCCCGACGCTCCAGCTCAGCGTGAAGTACGAGAGCGCGTCGAAGCCGGGCGTTACCGGGAAGCCGCGAGCGATGCTCGTCGCGCCGCCCGGCAGGTCGTGAAGGACGGCGAGATCGTCGCGGGTACGCACGTCGACGCTGCGCGAGATCGTGCGATCGCGCCCGAGCGAGGGCGCCGTGACGTGCGTCGAGACGTCGTAGGTGATGAACGGCGGGAGGCGCGCGTTCGCCGCGGCGGCGGTATTCGCGCAGTTTTGGAAGGCGATGTCGGGGCTCAACACCTCGGCCCCTTCGCCGCGACGGGCGAACGGTCCGGGAGTGACCCGAGCGACGCGAGCGGAAGAGCGGGCGGGTGAGCGACATGTATCCCCTCGCCCTCGAGCCGTTCGAACGCGAACTCATCTGGGGCGGCCACGCCCTCGTCGAGCGATTCGGGAAGCGGGCCGACCCGAGTGCCCCGATCGGCGAATCGTGGGAGTGCTGGGACGACAACCGGATCGGCAACGGCGTCTACGCGGGCTCGACGGTTAGGGACGTTCGCGCCACGCTCGGGCAAGGGCTCACGGGTCGCGCCGATCCAAGCGAGATCTTTCCGCTGCTCACGAAGATCATCGATGCGCGTCAGGCGCTTTCCGTGCAGGTCCATCCGGGCGACGCCTACGCGCGTCGCGTCGAGGGGCAGCGTGTCGGCAAGACCGAGTGCTGGCTCATCTTAGAGGCGAACCCGGGCGCGCAGATCGTGCTCGGCTGGAATCGGGCGACGAGTCGCGAGGAGTACGTCGAACGGCTCGCCGCGGGTACGCTCGACGACCTGCTACGATACGTCCCGGCGCGCGCGGGCGACGTCTTCCATCTCCCGGCCGGCACGCTCCACGCGATCGGTGCGGGGATCGTGATCTACGAGGTCCAGCAAGCGAGCGACCTGACGTACCGGATCTACGATTACGATCGCCGCGGAGCCGACGGCAAGCCGCGGGAATTGCACGTCGAGAAGGCCGCCGACGTGCTCGATTTCGGCGCCTCGAGCCGCGGCGCGCTACGCCCGGTCGATTTCGAACTCGACGGCCTGCGGCGCACCGCGCTCGTGAGCGACGAGAAATTTTGGGTCGAGCGCATCGCGCTCGATGCCGAATATCGCGGGATCGATCTCGAAGAGATGCCGCTCGTGCTCTTCGCACTCGACCGTCCGATCGACGTCGAGATTCGCGGGACGACGCTTCGTTTGGCACCGTACCAATCGACCCTCGTCCCGGCCGGTGCCGACGTCGTGATGGTTCGCGGTGAGGGCAACGCCCGCGCGATCGCCGCGGCCCCGCCGCGCGATCGCAACGCCGTCGCGAAGCGGCTCGGCCGTGCGGGCGTCGACGTCGGCGCGGCGACGGATTTTCTCGCGCAGTTCTAGGCGCTACGCGGCGGGTGCCGGTGCGATCGTCCGTGCCGCCTCGCGCCGGCCATCGATGCGCCGACTCACGGCGGCCATCGGTCGTTCGATGAGCCGGTAACTCGCCCACGCGAAGAGGAACGCACCCGCGACGTTGAGCGGAAACGGGATCGGATTCAGCGTCGTCGTGAACGGCTGTTGCCAGAGATACAGACTGTACGAGATCGTTCCGACGAACGCGAGCGGTGGTGCGGAGAGCGCGCGCGAGACACGGCTGCGCGGATTCGCGATGACGTATCCGACGATGACCGCCGCGCTCGCGCTTTCGAGTGAGATCCCGGCGAAGAAATAGAAGCCGAGATGATAGGTCGCGTTGCACATCGGGACCCCGAAACCGCCGATCGCCGCTGCGACGATCGCCGATCGGCGCGCGACCGCACCGCGGAAGCGGCGCGCGATCCGCTCGTCGCGCAGGGCGATCGCGAGGATGCAGCCGTACGCGATCGCGTCGATCCGCAGGTGCGTATCGAGCAGCACCGGCAAGACGCGCGCGGGATCGAAGCCGCACGCGACGGCGCGAGCGATCGGCTCGAAGGCGACGATGCAGACGAGCGGCACGAGCGCGTTTCGGTAGCCGAACATCAGCATCAGCGCGGGGAAGATCAGATAGAACTGTTCCTCGATGCAGAGCGACCACGTATTCCCGAGCCACCAATAGTGCGGCGGCGGTAGATAGTTGAACGTGAAGGTCGCGGCGCCCGCGAGTTCGGCCGGCGTGATGCGGATCCGGCCCGCCGCGTAAAGCAACGTGATGATCGCGAGCCACACGTAGAACGGCGGTAGGATCCGTCGCACGCGGCGCATGTAGAAGCGTCGGATATCGATCGTCGCCGTCGCGTCGAGTTCGCGCACGAGCAGCGACGTGATGAGGTACCCGCTGAGCACGAAAAAGATCTCGACGCCGTACATCGAGTTGCCGAGAACGATTGCGAATCCGCGGGCGAGAGCGTTGGGGTGAACGGTCTTGATGCCGTGACCGACGATCACGAGAACGATCGCGACCGCTCGGAGGCCGTCGAGCGCGCGGATGCGGGTGCCCGTCATGCGTCCGTCTTGCAGCACCTCAGGAATATCGGCCGGGAGCGACGCGTCGTGACTAGCGGCCGTCGCCCGGCGGGTAGAAGTGGAAGCCGATTACCTTGCCGTCGTCGCCGATCGCGAAGATCCAGGTGACCGCCTGCGACGCGAACGTCGCGCGGTAGACGTACGCCGTCCCGCCCCGGACGTGCGCGCGCCGAACGAACGTGAACGCGATCGGCTCCCCGAGCGGGCCGTACTCACCGGCGACGAGCTGGACGATCGCGTCCGGCACCGCCGCGTTCATGCCGGGGCTCAGTTCCGAGCGATCCGGTTTTCCCGTCTGCATGAGCCGCATCCAGCGCTCCGCGCGCGCCGTGATCGCGGGCGCCGGCCCCGCCCCGCTCGCGACGACCGGCGGCGATGCGGAGGCGGGGCTTTCGGGGGCGGCGGCGGGCGAGCTCGCCGAGACGGGCGACGGCGAACCGGAGGGCGCCACGGTTGCGACGGGTTCGGAGCTCGCGGGAGACGGCGCGATCGACGCGCTCGCGAAGGCGAACGCGAAGGCGGCGAGTGCGGGCCGGAACGGGGAGCGTGGAGCGCGATCCATACGGTCCGGCAACGGCCGAGCGGCCGGCAAAGATTCGCCTTGGCCGTAGGCCCGCGTACGTCCGAGCGTACGAGGCGAGCGTTATACTCTCGTCATGAACGATTCGATTTCGGATCCGGTCCTCACGCGGCGTAGCGCCGTCGCATTCGGCGCGGCCGTCTTCGGCGCGATCGCGCTCTCGCGCGTCACGGGCGCGCGCGGCGCCGCCGCGGTAGGTGCGCCCGCGACCGAGCGATTCCCGGTGACGCGCTCGGCGGCGGAATGGAAGCGGCTCCTCACGCCCGATCAATACGACGTCCTGCGCGAGGCCGGGACCGAGATCGCGAACTCGAGTCCGCTCGAAAACGAGAAGCGGCTCGGTTTCTTCGCGTGCGCCGGTTGCGATCTGCGCGCGTTCGATTCGCGTACGAAGTTCGATAGCGGGACCGGTTGGCCGAGCTTCTATCGCGCGTTGCCCGGTGCGGTCGCGAGTTCGCACGACGCGTCGTTCATGATGGATCGTACGGAGATCCACTGCTCGCGTTGCGGCGGACATCTCGGGCACCTCTTCGACGACGGACCGAAGCCCACGGGGCTGCGGTATTGCATGAACGGGGTGGCGCTCCGTTTCCATCCCGATAGCCGCGCCTGACGCACGGGTAGACGGGTCTCATGAAAACGGAAGAAGACTGGAAGACGAAACTCGATCCCGATCGCTTCGCGGTGCTACGCGAACACGCGACCGAGCCGCCCGGTTCGAGCCCGCTCAACGTCGAGAAGCGCGACGGCGTCTTCGTCTGCGCCGGTTGCGCCACACCGCTCTTCACGTCGAAGACGAAATACGAGAGCGGCAGCGGCTGGCCGAGTTTTTACGAGCCGATCGAAGGCGCGGTCGCGACGCAGGAAGACCGCTCGATGTTCTCCGTTCGAACGGAGGTGCATTGCGCGACGTGCGGCGGCCATCTCGGGCATGTCTTCGACGACGGTCCGAAGCCGACGGGTGAGCGCTACTGCATGAACGGTCTCGCGCTCGACTTCGAACCCGAAACCACGCCGTAATCGCGGCACGCCGCAGCGGCGCGCTGGTCCTCGTCGCGGCGATCGCGGCGTCGGCGATGAGCATGATCGACGGGAGCGCCGTGAACGTGGCGCTCCCGCGCATCGCCCGCGATCTCCATGCGACGTCGAGCGAGCTGCAATGGATCGTCGAAGGCTATGCGTTGTTGCTTTCGGCGTTCATGCTAATCGGCGGATCGATCGGCGATATCTATGGCCGGCGAAAGATTTTCGCGATCGGCGTCGCGCTCTTCGCGCTAGGCTCCCTCGGGTGCGCGCTCGCACCGTCGGCGATCTCGCTCGTCGCGTGGCGTTGCGTGCAGGGATGCGGCGGTGCGCTCGTGACGCCGGGGAGCCTCGCGATCATCAGCGCGAGTTTCACGGGCGAGGCGCGCGGCCGCGCGATCGGGACGTGGTCCGGTTTCGCGGCGATCACGAGCGCGGCCGGCCCCGTGATCGGCGGTTGGCTCGTGCAGCACGAATCGTGGCGCGCGATCTTCCTCATCAATTTGCCCGTCGCGGCCGTCGCGCTCGTCGCGCTCTTCGCGGGCGTCGCGGAATCCCGGGACGGCGCCGCCGGCTCGCACGTCGATTGGCAGGGCGGTTTGCTCGCGAGCGTCGGGCTCGGGACCGTCGTGTACGGTCTCATCGAAGCGCAGGCACACCTCGCCTCCGGCTGGTCCGCCGCGTTCGCGCTCGGGACGATCGCGTTCGGTTGCGCCGTCCTCGGATGGTTCGTGCGGAACGAACGACGCGTCGCTGCGCCGATGCTGCCGCTCGGGCTCTTCGCGAATCGTACGTTCGCGGTGACGAATATCTACACGCTGCTGCTATACGCCGGGATCGGCGGCAGCTTTTATTTCATCCCGTTCGATCTCATCAACGTGCAGCACTATTCCGCGACGCAGGCCGGCGCGGCGCTCCTTCCGATCGTCGCGATCATCTTTCTCGGGTCGCGCTGGTCGGGCGGCCTCGTCGTGAGCTACGGTGCGAAGGGACCGCTCGTCGGCGGCGCGTGCATCGCGGCGGTCGGCTTCGCGTGGTTCGGGCTCGCGGGCGTCGGGCGGCCGTACGCGCTGACGTTCTTGCCGGCCGCGATCGTCTTCGGAGTCGGCGCCGCGCTCTTCGTCGCGCCGCTCACGACCGCCGTGATGGGCTCCGTCGACGAGGCGCGTGCCGGCATCGCTTCGGGCGTGAACAATACGATCTCGCGTGCCGCGGGGCTGCTCGCGATCGCGCTCCTCGGGATCGTCGTCTCGGTGACGTTCTCGGGCTCGCTCGCCCATCGTCTGCGCTCGGAGGCGATCTCGCCCGCGACGCGCGCCGCCGCGAGCGTCGCAGGCGAACGTCTCGTCACGGGCGTGCTGCCCGCCGCGGTGCGCGATCCGCGTCAGATCGCGCTCCTGGGGCGGGCCGTCGCCGCATCGTACGCTGCAGTCACCCCATCAATCCGTCGTCCTTCCTACGCATACTGCGAGGATGGCGAACCTAACACGGCCTGGGCCCTTGAGAACCCTCCTGCGTTCGAAGAGCTTAGGGCG
>CAZZYZ010000102.1:7375-10349 GCA_964658425.1 Vulcanimicrobiota bacterium
GGGCGATCTGAATCGCGCTCCATGCCTGCGGCGTCGCCGCATCGTACGCCGACGGCTTCGACGCGAGCATGTTCGCATCGGCCGCGCTCGCGCTCCTCGCGGCCGGGCTCGTGTTCTTCGGCTTGCCGGCGGCAGGAGAATCGCGAGCGCGATCAGCGCACGCACAACACGATCGGCCGCCCGCGTAGGAGTGGGCGATCGCGCTCCATGAAGCCGCACTTCTGCGCGACGCGCAGCGACGCGTGATTTTCGGGATCGACGAGCGCGATCGTCTGGGAACCGTCGATCCATTCGTCGCGCCACGCGAGTGCGGCGAGCGCGGCTTCGCTCGCATAGCCGCGACCGCGCACGCGCGATGTAAACGCCCAACCGAGCTCGGGATTCACCGCGACGTCGAGGTCGAGGTCGCGTTCGAAATTCGCGAAGCCGAGCTCGCCGACAAACGCTCCCGTGCTGCGCTCCGTCACCGCCCAATAGCCGAACCCGAGCAGCGTCCAGTGCCCGACGTAGGCGAGCAAGCGCTGCCACGTGCGGTCTCGCCCCGAAGGGACGCCGCCGATGTGGCGCACGACCTCGGGATCGGCCCACATCGCGGCGCACGCGTCGAGATCGTTCGCCCGATGCGCGCGTAAGCGAAGGCGCACCGTTTCCAGAACCGGCACATCTTTCACGACCGTACCATTTCGGCCCGGCCGATCCGAAAGAGGACGGACGGCCGCAGCGGATGCCCCACGGCGAAGCGGGGGTACTCGAAATCGTCGCGCGGATCGCGATGCATTCCCAGGCGCTCCATCACGCGCTGCGAGCGCAGGTTGGCGCGCGCCGTCATCGCGATCACCATCTGCAGCGCGAGAAGCCCCGCGAACGGTGGGCCCTCTTTCGCCTCGAGGACCCACCAGCCGAAGCCGTCGCGTGCGAGTTTCGCCTGCAGCATCGCCGCATCGGCGACGGCTTTCGCGCGCCCGAGTGTCGGCCCGAGGAACTCCATGACCCGTTCGTCCGCGCACATCGCGGACCACGCGTCGAGATCGTCCTCGCGCCATTCGCGCATGACGAGGCGCGGCGTTTCGAGTCGAGGGGCCATCGCGCGCGTTTCGACGCGGGCCGAGCTCGCACCGGGCTTCGCGTTCGACTTGCCGAAACGCGAGAGCTGCCGAGCCGCCCGACCAGAAATGAGTCTCCGATTACCGCACTATTGGAACCGGTCCGTCGCGACGAGCGCGTCGCGCTCGGCAGGTCGATCCGCGATCGCGTGAAGCGTTCGTCTCACTGCGCGCTCCCGGCGCGGCCGGCCGGCTACGATCTCATCGCGGAGATCGAAGCGGCGAACGCCGGCCGGATCGCGTCGCTCGTCCCGATCCGCTCCCATCGCATGGCGACATCGGCGTTTCAATTCTACCGCGGCTCCGCGGACGTGATGGCGTTCGATCTCTCGCAGACGCCCGTCACCGGGATCGAAGTGCAGCTCGGCGGCGACGCGCATTGCGCGAACTTCGGTGCGTTCGCGAGCCCCGAGCGCAATCTGATCTTCGACGTTCGCGATTTCGACGAGACGCTGCGCGGGCCGTGGGAATGGGACGTCAAGCGGCTCGCGGCGAGCTTCGTGCTCGCGAGCCGAGAATCGGATGCGAGCGATTCGGCCGCGGAACGTGCGGTGCGCCGCGCGATCGCATCGTATCGCGAGAAGATGCACGAGTTCGCGGAGATGTCGACGCTCGACGTCTGGTACTCGCGCGTGGACGTTCGCCTGATGCTCTCGCATGCGGGATCGAACACGATTCGTAAACGGCGCCGCACGTACGTCGATGGGATCGGGCGCCGCACGATTCGCAAGGCATACGACGATATGACCGAGCCCGTCGGCGATTCGCGGCGCTTCATCGACGAGCCGCCGCTCGTGTATCACGCGGCGCCCGGCGACGATTTTTTCGACGTCGCGGCGGTCTTCGCGTCCTATCGCGAAACGCTCGCGCCCGACGTGCGCGCGCTCTTCGATCGCTATCGGATGGTCGATTGGGTGGTGAAGGTCGTCGGCGTCGGCAGCGTCGGTACGCGCTGCGCGGCGGCACTGTTTCTCGCGGACGACGACGATCCGCTGATCCTGCAAATCAAAGAAGCGGGGGCCTCGGTGCACGAACGCTATCTCGCACCGAGTCCCTTCGGCAATCACGGCGAGCGCGTCGTCGTCGGCCAGCGTACGATGCAGGCCGCGAGCGATATCTTCCTCGGCTGGACGCGATCGAACGGCCGCGATTTCTACGTCCGGCAGCTGCGCGACATGAAGGGCGTGCCGGATCTCGAGGAGATGGCCGACGTGCAGCGCGCCGAGTTCGCAGCCTTCTGCGGCTGGACGCTCGCCGGTGCCCACGCACGTAGCGGACACGCCGCGCAGATCGCCGGCTACCTCGGGCGAGGCGAGGTCTTCGACGAGGCGCTGGTCGCGTTTTCCATCGCCTACGCGGACCGGGCCCAAGCCGATCACGACCTGTTGCTGCGGGCGATCGATGCCGGCCGGATCGTCACGCGCGAAACGTGACGCGCGGCCGGATCGTCCTCGCCCCCGATAAATTCAAAGGCTCGCTCGACGCCCTCGGCGTCGCGCGGGCGATCGAGCGCGGGCTGCGACGCGGCGGCGAGACGCGCGAGATCGCCGCCGTCCCGATGGCCGACGGCGGCGAAGGGACGGTCGATGCGTTCCTCGCGACGGGCGCACGCGCGGTCTCGGCGACGGTCTCCGGCCCGTTCGGCGCACCGGTCGTCGCGACGTTCGCGCGGACGGAAGCGACCGCGATCATCGAGATGGCGAGCGCTTCGGGGCTCGCGCTGCTGCATGCGAGCGAGCGCGACGCGCTCCGTGCGACGACGTTCGGAACGGGCGAGCTCGTTCGAGCCGCGCTCGACGACGGTGCGCGGCACGTCGTTCTCGCGATCGGCGGCAGCGCGTCGAACGACGGCGGCGCGGGGCTGCTCGCGG
>CAZZYZ010000103.1:0-4744 GCA_964658425.1 Vulcanimicrobiota bacterium
CTCCGCCGCCGCGAGCGTGTGCGCATCGACGCTCGCGCGATAGCTGTGCAGGAAGTACGCGTACGCGCCGTCGTCGACGCCGCGCACGAACGGATGCGAGGCGACGATCTCGAGCGCGTTCCAGCCCATGTGCGGCACGCGCGGGGCGTCGGCGGAGAAGCGCGAGACGGTGCCGGGCAACACGCCGAGGCCGGCATGCTCGCCGTACTCGTCGCTGCGCTCGTAGAGCACTTGCATGCCGACGCAGATCCCGAGGAACGGCCGTCCGAAGCCGATGAGCGCCGCGAGCGCGCGATCGAGGCCCCGCTCGCGCAGCGCCGCCATCGTCGCGCCGAATGCGCCGTCGCCCGGCAGGATCGCCGCACTCGCGGCCGCGACCGCCTCCGGCTCGTTCGTCACGGAGAAATCGGCGCCGTGACGCTCGAGCGCGGAGACGAGCGAGCCGAGGTTTCCGCCGCCGTAATCGACGACCGCGATCATCCGACGAAGAGCGCGCGTTCGCCCGGCATCGGCGGCACGTTCGAGAACATCGGCGCGGCGCTCGATTCCGTGCGCTCGACGAGCGGGCGATACGGACGCTCGACCGGCCCGACGTAGAGCTGCCGCGGGCGCGTGATCCGCTGTTCGGGATCCTCGATCATCTCTTTCCAATGCGCGAGCCACCCGACGGTGCGCGCGAGCGCGAAGATCGCCGTGAACATGTTGATCGGTATCCCGAGCGCGCGCATGATGAGCCCCGAGTAGAAATCGACGTTGGGATAGAGTTTGCGCGAGACGAAATAGTCGTCGCCCATCGCGACCGCTTCGAGTTCTTTCGCGAGTTCGAACACGGGATCGTTCGCGAGCCCCGTTTCGGCGAGCAGTTCCTCGTAGATGCGGCGCAGCACTTTGGCGCGCGGATCGTAGCTCTTGTAGACGCGATGGCCGAAGCCCATCAACCGGAACGGATCGTTCCGATCTTTCGCGCGCGCGACGGCCGCCGCCATGTTCTTCGTCGTCCCGATCTCGAGCAGCATCGTCAGCGCCGCCTCGTTCGCGCCGCCGTGCAGCGAGCCCCAGAGCGACGAGATCCCCGCCGCACAGCACGCGAACGGATTCGCGCGGCTCGACCCGACGGTTCGAACGGTCGAGGTCGACGCGTTCTGCTCGTGATCGGCCTGCACGATCATGAGCGCGTTCATCGCACGCGCGTGAACGGGCGAGATCGCATACGGCTCGGCCGGGACCGAGAACATCATGTTGAGGAAGTTCGAGCAGAAGCCGAGCCGATTCTGCGGATACACGAACGGTTGACCGACCGAGTATTTATGCGCGGCCGCGGCGATCGTCGGCAATTTCGCGAGCAGGCGCATGATCGAGATCTGGCGCTGCTGCGGATCGAAGACGTCGATCGAATCGGGATAGAACGCCGAGAGTGCGCCGACGACGCCGAGCATGATCGCCATCGGATGCGCGTCGCGCCGAAAACCGCTGTAGAACGCGAGGATCTGCTCGTGCAGCATCGTGTGCGAGGTGAGCGTGTGTGAGAACTCGTCGAACTCGCCCGACGTCGGCAATTCGCCGTAGAGCAGGAGGAACGCCGTCTCGACGTACGAGCTGCGTTCGACGAGTTCGTCGATCGCGTACCCGCGATAGAGCAGGACGCCCGCATCGCCGTCGACGTACGTGATCGCCGAACGACAACTCGCCGTACTCGAATAGCTCGGATCGTACGTCGTCAGTTTCGCGTCGCCGAGCATGCGCTGCACGTCGACCGCATTCGCACCGATCGTCGCCTCGCGATAGGGCAGGCGCGCGACGACGCGCCCCTCGTCGTCAGCGAGCACGTAGGAGCGGTCGGTCGCCGTGCTGTCGGGCATCGCTACGCGAGTAAACCTTTCGTCGAGGGCACCGTGAGATCGTTCACGCGGAGCTTCGCTTGCGCGAACGCCCGCGCGAACGCCTTGAACGACGCCTCGCAGAGATGGTGCGAATTCTCGCCCGCCATCTGAATGAGATGCAGGTTGAAGCGCCCGTTGTCGGCGAGACTGTGGAAGAAGTGCGGGATCATCTCCGTCTTGAGATCGCCGAGATCTTCGGCCGCGAAGGTCACGCGGTAATTCGACCACGCGCGGCCCGAGAGATCGACGCTCGCATGCACGAGCGCGTCGTCGAGCGGGACCGAGATCGAGCCGAAGCGCGCGATCCCGCGCTTCTCACCCAGCGCCTCGTAGATCGCGCGGCCGAGCGCGATCGCGACGTCCTCGACGAGATGATGGTTATCCATGCCGTCGCCGTGCGCGCGCGCCGTCAGGCCGCTCCCCGAATGCTTCGCGAACGCGTCGAGCATGTGGTCGAGAAACTTCACGTCCGTTTCGATCTCGATCGGACCGCCGTCGAGATCGAGCGTGAGTTCGATCTGCGTCTCTTTCGTGTGTCGCGAGATCGTCGCGCGCCGGTCTTGGGTCATCATCGAATTTAACTCGTACCTGCGAATTCCGTCGTCGCCGCGTGATCGCGGCCGCGCTCGTGCACCGGGAGCCACGGCCGATCGGCCGCCCCGACGTACGTCGCGCGCGGCCGAATGAGCCGATTGTCCGAAAGCTGTTCGAGCACGTGCGCCGTCCAGCCCGCCATCCGCGCGCATGCGAAGATGCACGTGAACTCGTCGGCCGGAAGGCCGAGCGCGCCGAGCGCCGGAGCCGCATAAAAATCGGCGTTCGTTTGGAGCGCGCGGTCCGGCTTCTCCGATTCGAGGCGCGCGATCGCTGCGCTCTCGAGCGCGCGCGCCGTCGCGTAGGTCGAGGGTCGGCCGAGCTCCGAGAGTTCGCGCGCGACGCGCTCGATGTTGCTCGCACGCGGATCGCGCACGCGATAGATCCGGTGGCCCATGCCGGCGATCCGCTCGCCGCGCGCGAGGGCGCCGCGCACGTAGTCATCGGCACGTTCGGGCGACCCGATCTCGAGCAGCGCCGCCATTACGGCACCCGGCACGCCGCCGTGCACGTCCGCGTGCAGCGTCGCGAGCGCGGCCGTCACCGCGCCGTAGATATCGGCGTGCGCCGAAGCCGCGACGCGCGCCGCGAACGTCGACGCGCTGAACGAGTGATCGGCCATGACGACGAGGTACGTGTCGAGCGCGCGCTCGTGTTCCGGGCTCGGCGCGCGGCCGGAGCGCATGTACAGGAAGTTCGCCGCCGTCGAGAGGTTCGGGAGCGGAGCCAGCGGCTGCAAGCCGCGCCGGATGCGGTCCCACGCGGCGACGATCGTCGGCGCCTTCGCGATGAGGCCGAGCGCGGAGCGCGGATTCGAGACGTGCGTGCCCCCCGACGCGTGCGGCGAGAACGCCGCGAGGCCGGAGATCGTCGTGCGCAATACGTCCATCGGCCACGCATCGCGCGGCAACGACGCCATCATGCCGAGGAGCGCGTCGGGGAGCGCGCGATTCGCCGCGAGCCGAACGCTGATATCGCCGAGCTGCGCGGCGCTCGGCAAGCGGCCGAAGAGCAAGACGGAGCAGACTTCTTCGAACGACGCGTTGCGCGCGAGGTCGTCGATCGCGTAGCCGCGATACGCGAGGCGGCCCGTCGCGCCGTCGATGCTCGTGATCGCCGTCGTTCCGACGACGACGCCTTCGAGACCCCGATCGACGACGTTCCCAGCCCCGTTCATCGTGCGGCCGTTCGCAGGGGGTGCGACAGAACCATGCAGGCCGGATTCGGCCGTCGCGACGATGGGAACGCCGAGTAAGAACCGGTGTCCGGTACCGGATCGACGTTCGCGGAGATCGGCGACGTGCGGCTTGCCGGCGACGCCGTCCCACAATCCGCGATCTGTCGGCCGGCGGCATCCCGTAGCCGACGAATCGTGACCCATGCCAGACGAAGGAGCAGGAACGTGGCAAAGAAGCGGCCCGAACCCGATCTTCCCTCGACGCTCGAGCGCTCGCCGAAGAAGGCGCAAGACACGTACGCCGAGACCCTCGCGAGCGCCGAGAAAACCTACGGCGGCGACGAGGCGGCGGCGCATCGCGTCGCGTGGGGCGCGGTGAAGCACGGGTTCGAGAAAGTCGGCGATCACTGGGAAGCCAAGGACGAGAGCGGTCCGTCGGACTCGCGCAGCAAGGGCTCGACGAGCGAGAAGCTCGCCGGCAAGGGCGAGACGCATAGCGGCGTCGACGTCGAGGGCCACACGAAAGACGAACTCATCGAGCGCGCGAAACAAGCCGGCGTCACCGGCACGTCATCGATGACGAAAGACGAACTCGGCGACGCGATCGCGAAAAAGAAAGGCTGAGGTGGGTCTTCGAGTGTCGTCGGTGCGGACGGCCCGACGTTACGGTAGCGTCCGCCGCTCCGCGCGCGTCGGGCCGAGCGCACGCGGCCACCACCACGGATCGGCCTGCGGTTCGTCGCGAACGCCGGCGACGACGAACGCAACGATCAGGGCGGCGAGAAACCAATACGGCACGTGCAACGGCACATGCGATGCGACGACGATTTCGTAGCTCGCGGCACAATCGTACGCGATCGTGAACGCCCATCCGAGCGACGTCCACGGTGCCGCCGAACCGAGCACGACGAGCGTTCGCACGGAGAGCAACGTTAATACGGTGAGCAGCGCCACGTAAGCGTAACCGATCATGCGCTGACGCTGCCGCTCATGCGGCCAGCGGCTCGTGACTCATACCGGGGTAACGTAACATCGACGAACGTGATGGCTCGAGTCGCACGCTCGAGAGCGAGTTCCGCGTCTGAGGCGAAGG
>CAZZYZ010000103.1:4754-10335 GCA_964658425.1 Vulcanimicrobiota bacterium
TTTCGTGCCGGGTAAGGATTTCGTGCCGGGTACGGACTCCAGTCGCGCATTCGCGCGTCAGCCGACGAGCAATCGGCCGCGGTCGAGCGCGGCGTGGACGAGGCGTTCGACGACCGCATCGTAGCCGATCCCGGCGGCGGCGCACTCTTCGGGGAAGAGGCTCGTCGGCGTGAAACCCGGGAGCGCGTTGATCTCGAGAATGTACGGCCGTCCCGCCGCGTTCACGATGAAATCGGTCCGCGAATAGTCTCGCAATCCGATGAGCCGATGCGTCGAGACCGCGAGCGTCTGCAGGCGATGCGCGAGATCGGGATCGATCCGGGCCGGCACTTCGTGACGGCTGCCGCCGGGCGAATATTTCGCGTCGTAATCGTAGAACTCGCGGCCCTGCGGGATGATCTCGATGACGGGCAGCGCGGCTTCGAAAAGCACGCCGCACGAGAACTCGCGGCCCGCGATGTATTCCTCCGCGAGGATCGTCGAGCGCCGCTCGGAGATCGAGAGCATCGTGCGCGACCACTCCTCGTGCGTGCGCACGAAGGAGACGCCCGTGCTCGAGCCCTCGTCGCGCGGCTTTACGACGAGCGGCAGATTGAGCGAACCGGGCAGCAGCGGCAGCGTACCGCCGTCGAAATCGAACGTGTCCCAGGCGGGCGTCGGCAAGCCTTCGGCCGAGACGAGTTTCTTCGTCGTGTGCTTGTCCATCGCAATCGCGGACGCGCGCAGATCGCTGCCGGTGTACGGGATGCGCAGCCACTCGAGGATGCCTTGCAGCACGCCGTCCTCGCCGCCCGGGCCGTGCAGCGCGTTGAAGACGGCGTCGGGTGCGAGTTCGCGCATCGCATCGATGAAGTTCGGATCGAAGTCGAGCGACTGCGCGTCGTAGCCGAGCCGTTCGAGCGCGCGCGCGACGCCCTGACCGCTCGCGATCGAGACCTCACGTTCGGTACTCGGGCCGCCCATGACGACCGCGATCCGGCCGCGGCTCATGCGAACACGCCGACGAAGTGCACTTCGAGTTCGAGTTCGACGCCGGTCCGTTCGGCGACCGTCCGCCGTACGCGCGCGAGCAGGCTCGCGACGTCGGCGGCGGTCGCGCCGTCGCGATTGACGATGAAGTTCGCGTGCAATTCGGAGACCTCGGCGCCGCCCTCGCGCCAGCCCTTCGCACCCGCGGCTTCGATCAGGCGGCCCGCGCGATCGCCCGGCGGATTGCGAAAGCACGAGCCCGCGCTCGGATACTGCAGCGGCTGCGTCGACTTGCGGCGCACGAGTCGCTCCTGCGTCTTCGCTCGCACACGGGCCGGGTCGGCGTACGAAAACGCGAGCGCGACGCGCGAGACGACCGCATCGCGCGCGAGCGTCGTGCGGCGATAGAAATACTGCGGCGTCACGGCTTCGGGCGCCGGGCGCTCCGGGCGCTGCACCCACACCTCGCGCACGAACTCGCCGATCTCGCGATCGGTCCCCGCGTTCATGCGCAACACGCCGCCGAGCGAACCCGGGATCCCGGCGAGCCCATCGATGCCGTCGGCCCCGGCCGACGCGGCCTGCGCGACGACGAGCGGGACCGAGGCCGACGCACCCGCGCGCACGCGCACCTCGTCGCCGTCGCGCGTCACGTCGATCGCGGCGAACGCGCCGCCGAGCCGCAGCACGAGGCCGCGTATCCCGCCGTCGCCGACGAGCAGATTCGAACCGCTGCCGAGCACGAACCACGGCAGTCTGCGGCGCCGCGCGAGCGCGAGCACGGCTCCGAGGTCGTCTTCGCTTTCGATCGTCGCGAACGCATCGGCCGGGCCGCCGATCTTCCACGACGTGTACGGGGCGAGCGATTCGTCGAAGCGCACGCGCGCGCCGAGCAATCCGCGGAGCTCCTCGCGAACGGCATCCGGCAGATCGTTTCGCAGTAAACTCTTCTCGAGGCGATCCGCAGCCGGCTCGCTCGCGATCGGGCGATCGCTCGTCATCGCACGCTCGCCGCTTCGCGCGCGAGCGTGCGCCCGAGGTCGGCAGCCGCGTTCGTGATCGAGCCGGCTCCGAGCACGAGGACGAGCGCGCCCGCCGGTGCCGCGCCGAGCAACGCGGCCGGCAGATCGTCCACCGACGCGACGTATGCGACCTCGGTGCCGCGCGCCTCGAGCGGTGCGCCGATCGTGCGCGCATCGATTCCCGGGATCGGCCGTTCCGATGCCGCGTACACGTCGGTGAGGAACACGAGATCGGCATTCGCGAGCGCGAGCGCGAAGTCGCGTGCGAGATACGCCGTGCGCGAATAGCGATGCGGCTGGAACGCGACGACGATCGGAGCCTTCGTCGCCGCACGCGCCGCCGCGATCGTCGCACGCACGGCCGTCGGATGGTGCGCGTAATCGTCGACGACGGTCATGCGCTCGGTCCGCGCGACGATCTCGAAGCGCCGCCGCACGCCGCGGAACGCGCGTAGCGCCTGCGCGACGGTCGCGAACGGTACGCCGAGTTCGCAGCCGATCGCGATCGCCGGCAACGCGTCGAGCACGTTGATCGCACCCGGGACGCAGAGCTCCACGATGCCGAGGCGCCGCCCGTCGACGTGTACCGTGAAGCGCGAACCGAAACTCGCGTACGTCGCATCGGTCGCGCGAATGTCGGCGACGGTGCCGAAGCCGAAGCGCCGCGTTCGTGCGGCTCGCGGGCGCGCGGCGATCGTCTCGGCGTGCGGATCGTCGCTCCCGAAATACACGATGCCGAGCGCGGGTACGGTCGCGGCGAAGCGCGCGAACGCTTCGACGAGCTCGGGCAACTCCGCATCGGAGGCGATGTGATCGTTCTCGACGTTCGTGATCACCGCGAGTTCCGGCAGCAGATCCAGGAACGAGAGATCGGATTCGTCGGCCTCGCTCAAAAAATACTCGCCCGCGCCGTCGCTCGCGTTGGTCTGCGTGTCGACGCGTTCGCCACCGATCGCGATCGTCGGGTCGAGGCCGCCCGCTTCGAGGACGCACGCCGTCATCGCGGTCGTCGTCGTCTTGCCGTGCGTTCCGGCGATCGCGATACCGCGCCGCTCGTGCATCAGGCGTGCGAGGAGCGCGCCGCGATGCACGACGTCGAGCCCGCGTTCGCGCGCCGCGACGAGCTCGGGATTCTCGCTCGCGATCGCGCTGCTGACGACGACCGTCGATGCGTCGCCGAGATGCGCCGCCGCGTGGCCGACGTGAACGCGCGCGCCCTCGATCGCGAGCCGCTCGGTGAGCGGGGTGCGGCGATCCGTCGAGCCCGAGACGGCGTAGCCGCGCTGCAAGAGGATACGCGCGAGCGCCGACATCCCGATGCCGCTGATGCCGACGAAGTGCACCGGCCCCCTCTTCACGAGGGCTCCGTTTTCGCATCGAGCAGGCGCTTCACCCGCGCGACGATCTCGCGGACGGGATCGCTCTGGGCCGCGGCGCAGGCGGCGTCGCGCATGCGCGCCTGCGCCTCCGGTTCGAGCGCCGCATCGAGCGCGGCCCGCAGGTGGATCGCATCGAGTTCGGCATCGTAGACGATCGTCGCGCGACCGCCGCGCGCGAACGCGCGCGCATTGTGGAGTTGGTGATCGGCCGTCGCGTACGGATACGGGACGAGGATCGCGGGCGTCGCCGTCGCGGCGAGTTCGCCGAGCGTCGAGGCGCCGGCGCGCGCGACGACGATGTCGGCTGCGGCGTAGGCTCCGCGCGGATCGTCGAGATAGCCGAGAATGCGGACGCCCGCGCACGTCCCGATCCGCCGCTCGAGTTTCGCGACGTCGCGTGCGCCTGCGAGAACGAGGATCTGTCGATCCGGTTCGAGTCCGTCTTCCACCAGCGCCGCGACCGCTTCGTTGATCGAACGCGCGCCTTGACTGCCGCCCATGACGACGACCGTGCGCTTCTCGGGATCGAGGCCGAGTGCGAGCCGCGCCGTGCGCGCGTCGAGCGGCTCGCGCATCGTCACGCGGACGGGCATCCCGACGACGGCGTCGCGAGCCCCGAGCGAACCCGGGGGCACCTGCGCGTACCACGTCTCGTCGACGAGCGGCGCGAGGAGACGATTCGTCATCCCCGCGACGGCGTTGGGCTCGAGCAGAGCGATCTTCGCCTGCGATCGCCCGAGGAAGCGCACGAGCCGCAACGCCGCGACGACCGGAAACGCGACGTATCCGCCCGTCGCGACGAGCACGTCCGGCCGCGCGCGATGAAGGATCCGCAGCGACTGATCGATCCCGCGCAGATTCTCGACGACGCTCGCGATCGCGCCGCGCAGATCGCGCCGCAGCGGTGCCGCGTGGACGTAGGCGATCGGCATGCCGGCGCGGGGCACGATCGTCGCTTCGAGGCCGGTGCGCGTGCCGACGTAGAGGACCTCGCACGGCGCGAAGGCGGGCTCGCGCGCGCACGCGTCCGCGATCGCGAGCGCCGGATAGATGTGGCCGCCCGTCCCGCCGCCCGTCACGACGAGCCTCACGATGCCGTCGACGGCGCCGCGTATTCTCGTGCGCGAACGACCTCGACCGTCACGGGGACGTTCACGAGCGCGGGCGCTCGGCGCGCTCGCCCGACGTTGACGATCAGCGCGACCGCGACGAGCGACGTGACGAGCGACGATCCGCCGAATGAGATGAACGGCAGCGGCACGCCCGTCACGGGCCACGACGACGAAACGACTCCGAGGTTGACGAACGCTTGGATCACGACGATGGCCATGCAGCCCATCGCGAGGAAGAACCCGAAGCGATCGGGCGCGGCGAGCGCGATGCGAACCGAGCGATACGCGAAGAGCACGAAGAGGGAGACGAGCGCGACGATCCCGAGGAAGCCGAGCTCTTCGCCGACGATCGCGCCGATGAAATCCGTGTGCGCTTCGGGGAGCCAGAAGAATTTCTGACGCGAGAAACCGAGGCCGACGCCGTGCCAGCCGCCGCTGCCGAGCGCGAGCAGCGATTGCACCATGTGATAGCCCGTGTTCTGCGGATCTTTCCACGGGTTTTCGAACGCGGTGATCCGCGCCCACTTGTACGGATCGTGACGGACGATCGCGAACGCCGGCGGCGCGACGGCGAGCAGGACGAGCAGCAGATGCTCGATGCGCGCGCCCGCGATGAACAGCAGCAGCGCCGTCGTGAAGGCGAGCAGGCTCGCCGTCCCCATGTCGGGCTGGCGGATGACGAGCACGGCGAGCAGCCCCGTCACGAGTGCGAGCGGGACGACGCCTTTGGTCAAGGACTTGATCTTCTCGCCCTTCGTCGTGAGCGCCGAGGCGAGATAGAGCACGAGCGCGAGCTTCGCGAACTCCGAGGGTTCGAAGACGATCGGCCCGACGCCGACCCAACGGCTCGAGCCGCCCGCGATCTTTCCGACGTGCGGTACGAGCACGAGCACGAGGGCGGCGATCGTCGCGAAGAGCGCGACCGGTGCGACGCCGCGCAATTTTCGATAGTCGACGCGATACGCGCCGTAGGCGAGGGCGCTCGCGATCGCGAGCCAGATCGCTTGCCGCTTCAGAAAGAACGCCGCATCGTGATACTGCGTGACCGCGAGCGCGCTCGAGGCGCTGAAGATCATGGCGAGGCCGAACGCGACGAGCG
>CAZZYZ010000104.1:0-10313 GCA_964658425.1 Vulcanimicrobiota bacterium
AGCATCGCCACGTACGAGAGCGCGGCGAGATTGAGCTGGAAGCTGCCGAGCATCTTCTGGATCTCGCCCGTGCGCACGGTCGGCTCGATCGCGCGCGTGCCGGGCGGGATCGCACGCGACGCCGCGCGCGTCACGGCGGCGAGCTGCAGCGGATCGACGATGAGATCGATGCGATCGATCAGCCCGACCTTCTCGAAGACCTCTTGCGCCGTCGCGAGATCGACGAACATCACGCTCGAATCGAGCCCGGCGATCCCGGCCGGCAAGATCGTCGCGACGCGGAACGTCACGGTCCGGTCGCCCGCGAGTGCATGAAGCGTATCGCCGACCTTCACGTGATTGCGCGTCGCGACGCGCTGCGAGATGACGGCTCCGCGTTCGCCGATGAACGTCCACGGATCGGGCGCGGCGCCGCCGCCCGCGAACGCACCCGAATCCTTCGCGTTCGCACCGTCGCGAGGCAACGGCCGCAAGAGATCCACGCCGAGTACCCGCAGGATCTCACCCGAGAACGGGTCGCCCGGCTTCGCGCCGACGACGACCGAATCTTCGATCGTCGGCCCCGCATACGTCACGCCCGGCAGATGCTGCACGCGCAGAAGTGCGCGCTCGTCGAAGCCGCGGCCGACGCCGAGCACCTGCAGATTCACGTGACTCGAGATGACGTTGACGCTCGATGCGAACGACGAGACCGCCGTCGCGTTCGCGAGATCGATTGCGAGCGCGATCGCGACGCCGAGGCCGACCGCGAAGAGCGTCACGAACGCCCGCAGTTTGTTCCCGCGCAGATGCCCGAGTACGAGCCCGCGAAAGAGCGGCCCTAGCACGGACCGGCCGGAAGACGCGGCCGCGAGCGGACGCGGATCGATGGCGCGAACGTGAATGGCACGAGCGGTAGACGCCGCGAACGCGAAGACGTCATCGGATTGCGGCGGACAGAACGTGTCGGCAAAAGCATCGCACCGTCGGCACGACTTCCCGGCCACGGCCGCGATGTCATCGAAAATTCGCCCTCGCAAACGAGCGCGCATTCGCAGCCGCGGCGTACGCGCGGCGGACCGCGAGAGCCGCGCTACTTGTCGATCGGCGTCGTGGCGATCCCCTCGATCCGGAAGATGTGGTTCGCCGTAAATTTGCCGTCCGCTCCGGCGGCACCATCGACGGCGACGGTCTTCCCGACGAAGAGCGGCGCCGAATAATTGTCCGACGAGATCGCGAACGCCGTCTCGACGGCGACGAGCCGACCGCTGCGGAGACGGAGCTGCAGCGTATTCGCGTCGAGAGCGGCGATCGTGCCGTAGAACGTGTGCGGACCCATCGCGACGCGATGGCGTTTCGAAGCCGCCCCCGCGAGGGCGGCTTGCAACGCCGCACCCGTCGGCAGCGGCGTCGGTGCGGACGCCGTCTCGGGCCGAACGATACCGCCCGTCGGCAAACGGTTCGCCGGCGGGATCGCGGGCCGCACGACCTGCGCGCGCACCACGGCGGGAGCCCCGAAGACGGCGGCCGCGACGATCAATCCGTAGGCGATCTTCATGTAACCGTATCCCTCACTCGACGAACGCACTACTGCAGGCCGAAGACGCTCACCGCGCCGTCGGTCGGCACGTACACGTGGCCGCCCGCGACGAGCGGCGAAACGAGCGCGCCGCCGATCCACGCACTCCCCGTCGTTTGCGTCCAGGTTCCGGCTTGCGCCGTGAAGAGCGTGTGACCCATGTTCAGGGCGTCGAACGCATAGAGCGAGATCTTGCCGCCCGCGTTCCCCGGCGTCTTGAGCGCCCACACGACCGCCGTTCCGGCCGTCGTTCCGTTCGACGAGACGACCGGCTGCGATCCGGCGTCTCGGCATTCGAGGCAGCCGACGTTCGCCGAACTCTGTACCGTCAAGCCGATCGGCGCCGTGCCGAGCGTGAAGGTCGAGAGCGGCGAGCCGGTCCCGTAGACCACGTACTGCACGTTCCCCGGGCCCTGGAAGTACGCGGGACCGCCCCAAATCCCGCCGGCCACGTTCGCCGACCACAGCGCGCCCGCGTTGTTCGCCTGCTGGCCGCCGAGCGCGTCGCGATTGAGCAGATATTTCAGACACCCGCCCTGACCGCACTTGCCCCCCTGCAGCAGCACGTGCGGAAACGCTCCCGCTTGATCGGGCAGCAGCAGCACGCCGCCCGAACCCAGATCCTCGTCGCCGTTGGAATCGGTCACCGCGGAGATCGGCGAGAAGTACGAGGCGCCCGCCATGTTCAGCGTCCCCGGGAGCTCGAGAACGGACATCGCAAAGTTATTCTTAAAATCTTGCGGTCCATTGCCCGTTGCGAAATAGACGTTCCCTTGCGCGTCCGCCGCCGGGCCGAAGCCGCCCATCCAGACGGACCCGAGGAAGTACGTCTTGCCGGGATTCGCATTCGTGAAATCGACCGTGCTGCCGGTCTGCGCGAGCGTCGCGGCGTTGTACGAGACCATCCATCCGTGAACGGTACTCGCGTTGCCGTCGCAGTGCGACGCGAGCCCGATGTAGATGTTGCCGTTCGCTTCGAGCAGGGCGCTGCGCTCCAGATTGTAGCGCGGATCGAGCGTCGCGGTGCCGCCGGTCGCGAGCGTGCTCGTCCCGGTGACATTGACCGCGCTCTGCGAATCGTTACCGTTGCTCAACGAGATCGCATGCAGGCGCATCGCCGGATTCCCGTTCTCGTCCGTCTGCACAACGACGAACATCTTATCGACGCTCCGGTCGATCACGGGCGTGCCGTTGATCCCGATATCGGGATTGATATCCGAGCAGTTCGTATCTTTCCAACTCTGCTGCGTGATGCCGGCCGCGGGATTCGTGAAGTCGCGATGCCAGACGACCTGACGCGTCGTCTCGTCGAAGGCGTAGACCTGATCCGTCGCCGTCGAGATGATGACGAGGTTGTGGCGGTTGCCGTCGGCGGTGAGTTCGTTCGTCACGTAGAGCGGTTGCGCGTAGACCTTTCCGAACGCGGGCATACCGGTCGGGGCCGCGAGCGTCGCGACGTTGTGGAAGCCCGCGCTCGCGACGTTCGCCGTCGTGAGCGTCGTTTCGTTCGAATACCAGCCCGTGCGCATGGCGTTGCCGTGGAACGTCGGCATGTCGAGCGCGTTGGTGCTCGTCGCCGCCGCGTTCACCGAGACCGAGAGCGCGGCCGTGTTGTTCGCAGCATCGGCAACGGTGAGCGTACACGTTCCGACCGCGATCGGCGAGACGGAGACGGTCGAACCGCCGACCGTCCCGGTCGCCACGTTCGCGCAACCGGCGACCGTGTACGGCGCGACGCCGCCGCCCACCGCGGTCGTCAATGCGGGCGCCGTCGGCGCCGTGAAGCTCAGCGAGCTCGGACTGAGCGCCATCACGGCCGCGGCCGCGGCGACGTTCACGCTGAGCGTCCCCGAGATCGAAGGCGTCGATGAGTCCGTGACCGTCAAGATGCACGCGCCGGCACCGACCGGCGAGAGCGAGATCGCGTTACCGCCGACGCTCGCATTGGAAACGCCGTTACATCCCGTGAGACTGTACGGTGCCGTCCCGCCGGTGACCGAAACCGTTTGCGCGGCGGCCGCGGCCGACGCGAACGACACGGTCTGCGAACCGAGCACGAGCGGCGGTGCGCTCCCGATGCGGATCTTCGCCATCATCCCCGCATCTTCGTGGGACAAAATATGGCAATGGAACAGGAACGTGCCGACGTCGAGCGGGTCCGTGAAATCGAGCAGCACCGTCACCGATCCGGGCCCGCTGGTCGTCGCGGCGGGGACGTTGACGTTATCCTGAACGAACTGCTGCGCTTGCGTCACGCCGTTGATCGCTTCGACCAAGAAGTGAATCTGGTGGATGTGGAACGTGTGAACCTGACTCGAATTGTTCACGACGGTCCACTCTTCGGTCGTGCCGGTCTGCGCGTAGAACATCGGCGGGCCGGCGGGATCGTACTCCTCGCCGTTGATGTGATTCTGATCGTCGTAGACCACGGTGCGCGTCTGCGCGACGGCGAGCGACTTGAGCGCGGCGGCGGAACGGAAGTGCGGCGCGATCGCGCGTGCCGAGACGCGCGCCGCCGGGTTCGCCATGGGGCGACGGGCGACGAAGTCGGTCAACGAGGTCTTCGGATCGATGCTCGCGAGCGTTTGCGCGG
The DNA here is from genome assembly GCA_964658425.1 of Vulcanimicrobiota bacterium. Lineage (GTDB taxonomy): Bacteria > Vulcanimicrobiota > Vulcanimicrobiia > Vulcanimicrobiales > Vulcanimicrobiaceae > CAZZYZ01. Next base: position 4,152 of record CAZZYZ010000104.1, read on the forward strand.
GCATCGCGACGCCCGCACCGCCGGCATCGAAGCAATTCGTCCGCAGGTAGGACGTCGCGGTCCCCTTCGGCGGGCCCGTGACGACGAACTCGACGCGGCTCGCGGGCGGTAAGACGTAGTGCGCGACGCTCATCGACGTCGGCGTTCCGGTTCCGTTGCCGATCGGCACGCCGTCGATCGCGAGGACCTGCAGCATCGTGTTATCGACGGCGACGTCGAGATAGGTATCGGAGCCCGCGTTGACCATCCGCCAAAATTGTTGCTCGCCCGGGCGGATGCCGATCGACGGACTCGTCTGACCGTTGATCGTGAGCGCGTGTGCCGCGCTCTCGACCGTCGTGCAGTGCGAGTCGGCGACGACGGCCGAGCGGACGAACTTTTTGTAATTGGGATTGATCGCGAGGAACGGGTTACGCGTCGCACGATTCGTCGATCCGCGAAGCTCGCTGCGATTGTGATTGTTCGCAGCCATGCCCGGCATCATCAAGCCGTGAACGCTCACGCCCTTCGCCATCGCAAAACGCATCGCGGCAGCCTGACGCGCGTTGATCGCGGGGAGGATGCCGCCCGGAAGGACCGCATCGCGCGCGATGATGATGCGCTCTTGCATGTTCGCAACCTGCGGTGCGTAGGCAGCGATCCCGTCGACGATCAGCGCGCCCGACATCCCCGAGAGTGTCTCGCGCTCGGCCTCGCCGTGCGAGTGGGTGTGATACCAGTAGAGTCCGGTCGGATGGTTCGTCGGAATCGTGACGTGATAGTTGAGCGTCTGACCGGGCTGCGCGAGCATGTCGATCGAATCGTCGGCCGGCGCGTTGGGGCTCACGTGCAGTCCGTGATAGTGGATGTTGACGTCGTTGTTCTGCAGCGACTGGCCGGCCGGCGGCGCGGGCAGATTATTCGTGAGATTGACGAGCAGCGTATCGCCCGGCAAGAGTCGCAGCGTCGGCGGCGTCGCGGAGCCGTTATACATGAAGTGCGGATTGCCGTTCGCATCGGCCGCGGCCGTAACGTTGAACGTCAGCGACCCGTTCGCACTCGAGAGCTGCTGCGGATCGGCGAGCGCATTGCTCGCTTGCGGGCGCGCGGGCGTCGAGACCGAGGTCCCGCCCTGCGGGCAAAGGTTGCGATACGGATGATTCGCCGGTAAGCGATTCTGCAAGCCCCACTTGCACGCGAGATATCCTTCGACGCTCGCGGATTCCGTCGCGGAGAGCAGGCGATTGTAGACGACGATCTCGCCGATCTGCCCGACGTACGGCAAACCGAATTTCGCCCCGATCCCCGAGCCGCCGACCTCGAAGGGATAGCTGCCCGTCGCGGTCGTGCCGCCGCTCGCATCGCTCGCGAGCAGCGTTCCGTTCTTGCGCAGGAACTGCGTCTTGTTGGAGATGCTGCCGGCCGCGGTCCACAGCGCCGCGTTCTTCGCAGCGTCGGTCACGGCGATCCGTCCGGCTTCCTTGTTGTTGAAATCGAAGTGCGAGGCGCCCTGTTCCAAGAGGCGCAGGCTCCAGCGCGGATCGCCTTGGGCGACGCCGCTGAAGGCGACCGAACTATCGGCCGTCCCGGTTTGATTCGTTACGAAGAAGACGGTCGACTCGTTGAAGAGATTGCTCGAGAAAGCCACGTTCGCGCCGAGCAGATATTGCTTGCCGTTGAAAACGGCGCTACCGAGCCCGTTGATGCCGTTCGCGGTGAACGTCGGCTGCGCGCTCGCGGTCGACTGCCCGAGCGTATTGGTCGTGCCGCTCGAATCGCTCCACCCCGCGATGCTGCCGTTGGTCATGTTGAAATTCGCGGCGAGCGATGCGTCGTACCAGGCCGCAAGGTTCGTCACCGATTGCGGGGTGAAGGCGCTCGGCGGCAGCGGGGCCGGAGTCGAGACCGGAGGCGGCTGCGTCACTTGCTGCGCGAGCGCGGAGACGCTGAGGGAACCGATCTCGTGGATCGATGAGATGCCGCCGGTCGCACCGGCGAATCCGAAGCGGACGTTCGCGGGGACGGCGGGCTGGCCGTTCACGCCGACGATCGATTGCGCGTAATACGTATTGAAGCCGTTGCCGTCGTGATAATCGATCGCGGCGCTGAGGGCGCCCGCGGCCGTGAGCTGGATTTGGATCGTCGGCGCGCTCGCCGGGCGTGTGGTCGCGGACGCGCTGTCGATCGGTTTCGTAAGGCTCGACGCGACGCCCGACGCGTTCGTCGCGCCGCCGAGATAGGCCCAATTCGTGCTCGCCGAACCGCGAACGGCGATCGTCTCGGGGACGCTGCCCGGGCCGCCCGTGCGACCCTCCTGCGGCGCGCTGAATCCGCCGTACTGATCGAGACCGACGGCGACGTAGGCGCCCGCCATCCCGCCGGGCGCGCCCTTGCCGGGGGCGTACCCGAGCGAACCGCCGTAGCCGCCGAGTTGGGTCGGAAGCGCTTGCGAAGCGTCGGTCAAAAAGAACGACATGCCGTCCGCCGCGCCCGCATACGCGTACGAGGTGAACGTAAATTGCAGGCCGTTCGCGGTCGGCAACGAGCCGTTCGCGATCGCGCCCGCGGCGAGGTAACCGGTCGCCGCATTGAGACGGAGCGTCCCGAATCCGGCGGTATCGACCGGAGCCGCATTGCCGCATGCCGGGATGGACGTCGCGGGCGTCGCGTTCCCGCCCGCCGTCAGACAGCTGCCGCCGATCGTCGACCACGCGTTCGCCGTCGTAGCCGCGTTCGCAAAACTCTCGCTGAAGAGCACGCTGCCCGTCGCGGCGACTCGTGCCGCCGCGCTCGGAAGCGCGCGAAAGCGCCGCTCGCGGGAGATCGCTTTCGTCGCCGTCGGTGCTTTCGGGGAGAGGCTCGCACTCGGCTGCGGTCGCAGCGCGCCCGTCGCCGCCGAGGCGGGAATCGCCGCCGCGGCAAATGCGCTCGCGCCGAGCGCCGGAACGCAAAGCGCGCACGCCGTCGTAACGGCGAACGCTTTTTGGCAAGCGGAAACAAGCGACGTCGAAAACACGAACATCTTCCTCGAAAAGCGGTAGTCGCGCGAAAGTCCGTCGTGCCTCAAAGGGACGGACGTTCGATCGTTACCTAGGCGATCGGCGAGCGTTGCCCGCCGACGCCAATCAACAATACAAAGCGAATGCCGCTTCGTCTATCCTCTTAAAAAACGTCCCTACGCAATCGTGACGGAAAGTCGCGCCGGTAATCGTCCACCCGCGGCAAACGATCGGTCGAATATCGGGCGCTCGTAGCGACTCCGCACGAACGAACGCTCGTCGATCTCGCGTCTGCGAAATAAACTTTAATCGAATCGGATGCGACGCGGACGTGGTCGTCGCGAAAACTTTAACGATTCATCGCAGACCGCTCAGGCGGTCGTGCGCGTCACGCGACGATGCGGCCGTCTTGCATGCGGACGATGCGATCGCAGATCGCAGCTGCCTCGACGCTGTGCGTCGCCATTAAAATCGCCTGCCCGTTCGAAGCGAACGAGCGCAGGATGCGCAGCACGCTCTCGCCGCTCTGCGAATCGAGATTCCCCGTCGGTTCGTCGGCGAGCACGACCGCGGGTGCGTGCACGGTCGCGCGCGCGACGGCTGCGCGCTGCATCTGACCGCCCGAGACCTGCGACGGATACGCATCGATCTTCTCGACGATGCCGACGGCATCGAGCGCCTCGCGCACGCGGCGCGCGATCTCGGCGCGCGGTCGGCGCTGCAGGACGAGCGGCAACGCGACGTTCTCGCCGATCGTCATCGCGGGCAGCAAGTTGAAGAACTGAAAGACGGTCCCGATGCTCTCGCGTCGCAAGCGCGTCAGGCCGTCGTCGTCGAGCGCGCTCGTCTCTCGGCCCGAGATCGCGATGCTCCCGGACGACGGCAGATCGACGCAGCCGACGAGGTTGAGCAGCGTACTCTTTCCGCACCCGCTCGGGCCCACGAGCGCGACCATCTCTCCCGCGCGCACGTCGAGCGACACGCCGTCGAGCGCATGCACGGGCTCGTTCCCGGACCCCGCATAGATCTTGCTCGCGTCGAGCGCGCGCACGGCGATCGCCGCTCGGGTCAAGGTTTCCATCGTCATCTCACCCTTCGACGCCGCGCAGAACGAGCGCCGCGTTGATCCCGCCGAAACCCGTCGAGTTCGAGAGCACGACCCGCGGCGCGAGCGCCCGCGGTTCGCGGATGTAATCGAGATCGCAAGCCGGATCGACGTGATCGAGATTGACGGTGCGCGGAACGCGATGCTCCGCGATTGCGAGCAGCGAGATCGCCGCTTCCCAAGCCCCCGTCGCGCCGAGCGCATGACCGTGCTGACCCTTCGTCCCGACGATCGGTACCGCGTAGGCGGAATCCCCGAGGGCCGCTTTGTACGCGCGCGTCTCCGTCACGTCGTTGAGCGGCGACGACGACCCGTGCGCGTCGACGAGTTCGAGCTCGTTCGCGCCGACCGCGGCTTCGGCGAGCGCTTTGCGCATCGCGCTCGACGAACCGCGACCCTCCGGTTGCGGCGCCGTCATGTGATACGCATCGGCGGTGAGCCCGTAACCGAGGACTTCGCCGTACACGCGCGCACCGCGATCGATCGCATCGGAATAGCGCTCGAGGACGAGGAGCCCCGCGCCTTCCGCCATCACGAATCCGTCGCGATCGCGATCGAACGGCCGGCTCGCGCGCGCCGGTTCGTCGACGCGCTCCGACATCGCGCCGATCGTCGAGTACGCGCCGAAGATGAGCGGCGAGAGCGGGGCCTCCGCGCCGCCCGCGATCGCCGCGCGCACGTCGCCGCGCGCGACGGCGCGGAACGCATCGCCGATCGCGACCGCACCCGCGGCACACGAGTTCGCATTGCTGACGCCCGGGCCGCGCAGGTCGAGGGCGAGCGCGACGTTCGCCGTCGCCGCCGCTCCGAAGACGGAGATCGCGAGCAGCGGGCGCACCGCGCGGGCGCCGCGATCGCGAAACGCGTCGTGCTGCTCTTCGGCGAACGCGAGCCCGCCGAGCGCCGAACCGATGAAGACGCCGATCTCGTCGCGATACGTCGTCGGCGAGAACGCCGCATCGTCGCACGCGAGCCGTGCGGCGGCGATCGAGAATTGCGAGAAGCGATCGGTGCGCGCGAGCTGCTTCTTCTCGAGATACGTACTCGGGTCGAAATCGCGGACCTCGGCCGCGACGTGCGCGTTGAACGGCTCCGAATCGAAGCGCGTCACGCGATCGACGCCGATCGTCCCCGCGAGGACGTTCTCCCAGAACGCGCGCACGCCGATCCCGATCGGCGAGACGATCCCCATCCCGGTCACGACGACGCGATGCAGTGCCCCGATCAACGCGCGGCCTCGGCGAGCGCCTTCACGCGTGCGAGCGTTTTCGTCGCGACGTAATCGATGAAGAACTTCCCGACGACGTACTCGCCGAGCCACGCCGATGCGATCGGAAAATCGAACGCGAGCTCGTGCTCGATCGAGACGCGCGTCCCGCCCGGCACCGGCGCGAAGCGCCACACGACGTCCATCCCGCGCGTCCACCCGCGTACGTGGCGGAACCGGATCTCCGGCAGCACCGCGTCGTCGGTCTGCTCGGCGACCCACGAAATCGGGATCGCGCCGCGCATCGCCGCCATCGCGACGACGCGCGTCGCGCCGCGCCGTTCGAGCACGCGAACCGAGCGGTAGTGCGGCAGGATCTCGGGCCACCGTTCCGTCGCCGAGGCGAGCGCGAAGATCGTTTCGGCGGGCGCCGCGATCGTCACCGTATTGACGACCTCCGTCATACGACGAGCGCTCCCCAGACCGCGGGCGAGAGCGCGCGCGCGGGCGGGACCGTCCCCGCAAGCGCGCCGAGGAAGAGCGCGCCCGCCTCGGGCCGCGCGCGCAGCCGATCCGCAACGCGGCGCGCGAGGAACGGCACGTCGATGAGGATATCGACGAGTTTCGTGAGCCGCTTGCGTGCGGCGAAATCGCCCGCACGCGCGCTCGCGTACGCCGCGAGCGCCGCATCGCCGCCCGCACGCTGCGCGCTCGCCGCGACGATCGCTTCGGCCGCGCGCCGCGCGCTCGAGAGCGCGAGGAAGACGCCCTGACCCGTGAACGGATTGAGGAAGCCCGCCGCATCGCCGATCAAGAGCGCGCCCGCACCCGTCGCCGCGCTCATCGCTGCCGTCGCAGTCGAGGTCGGCATC
>CAZZYZ010000105.1:0-4085 GCA_964658425.1 Vulcanimicrobiota bacterium
AGCACAAGCGCCTGAACCGCAGCGTGACCGTACGTCCCAACTCGCTCGAAGGTGGATCGCGCCGTACGTACGATGCGCTCACGCCATGATTCATGGCTCACGTGTTGAGCCGTCTCTTTCGTCGTTACACGGACAGATTGACGCTCAGGGCTTGCATTCGTCGCGCTATTCGGCGATTGGCGCCGTTCGCCAACGTGCGGCAGATCCGGATAGCGAATCGACGATCCGTCAGGACCGACAAATGGTCTTCGTTGCTGGCCCAGGCTCGGACGTCGAGAGCTTATCGTGCGCCATCGCGTGCTCGAATCTCCGCTAGTTGCTTCTCTACTTCCACAGGATCGCCATCGGGATCACCGTAGCGAGAAATATTACGCGCGGTATCGGCTGAAAATGATGCGATACCCGAGCATTCGTCAGCGATGCGATCGAGGGCCGCGAGCGCCTGATCTTTGGTAGCCTCGTGAACCATAAGCGCTCGACCCGCACACTGGGCAACCCAATTGTCAGGAGAATTCAGCAGCTCCGCGAGACTCTTTGAGCCGCCTCGAGCAATGATCTCCGAGGCATAGGCCCGCCACGCAGCATCGTGTTCGTCCAGCTCTGGGACCGTCGCCGGCGTTTCGGGATCGCTTAGCTTTGCCTCGGTGACGAATCCCTCGATCAACGCTTCAGGAGATAGCTTCTTAAGATCGGCCTTCTGCGTTTTCGCCACAGTCATACGCTCCGTTTAACCACGACCACTCATCCAACCACGACCACTCATCGGATTTTGCAGATCTGACCCAACATCAGTATTGAGAAAAGGTATATCCTGGAATCGTGGATGGGCTTTCCGACAGGGGAAGCCGATTCGGACCCATACGACTTCCCCGTGTCAGTGACAGGGTCGAGGTTTGGATGGGGGCTTCTGCCGCCCTACGCTCCCCGTTCGACGAGCTTGGAAGTTTTTTCTCGGGGAAACGGATTGGAATTTTTCGAAGGTGGAGCGCAGAGGTAGTTGTCACCGTAAAATCATGAACGATATCGGCGATCGCTCGCCGACCGCATCACATCGCGATCGAGTTACGCAACACGCCGATCCGCGCGATCTCGACTGCGACGGCGTTCCCATTGCGAAGAAATTCGGGCGGCGTGCGGCCCATGCCGACGCCGTCGGGCGTTCCGGTCGCGATGACGTCGCCCGGTTCGAGCGTCATGCCGCGCGAGAGCGACGCGATGATCGCGCGGACGCCGAAGATCATCTTGCTCGTATCGGACGACTGCTTCGTCGTGCCGTCGATGCGTAATGCGATATCGAGCGCCTGCGGATCCGGGATCTCGTCCGCCGTAACGATCCACGGGCCGATCGGGCACGTGTCGTCGAGCGACTTGCCCTTGAACCACTGACTATGGCGCTTCTGCAGATCGCGCGCGGTGACGTCGTTGAGGCACGTGTAGCCGAACACGACGCCGAGCGCGTCCGCTTCCGCGACGTCGCGGCAGCGCGTGCCGATGACGACGGCGAGCTCCGCTTCCCAGTCGTATTTCTGCGAGATCGTGCCGTCGAGATGCAGCGTCGCGCCGGGATCCGCGATCGCGGTCGGGGCCTTCGTGAAGAACGTCGGGACGTCGGCGTGCTCGACGGCGACGCCGCCCGCCTTCGCGATCTCTGCGGCGTGATCGGCGTAATTCTTGCCGACGCAGAACACGTTCTTGCGCGGCACGATCGGCGCGAGCAGCGCCACGCTCGAGAGCGCCACCGCGGGATCGACATCGAGCGCCGAACGTTCCATGCTCGACAACGCGAGATACGTTTGCAGATCGACGACGTCGCGCGAGAACGCGGCGACGTGTCCATCGTCCGTGACGACGCCGAGCCTGATCGAATCGGCCTGCCGAAAACGAGCGATGCGCATGGCGCGAGGCTTCGGCGGCGCGCGAACGCGAATCCCCCGTCATGCGAGTTGCGATCTTCGGCGGGACGGGCGGTGTGGGACGATGGCTCATCGCGATCGCGCGCGAAAATACCGATCACGTCAAGATCCTCGTGCGCGATCGCAAGAAGCTGCCGCGCGATCTCGGTGCGATCGGGGTCGTGCACGGCGACGTCTTCGATCAAGAGTCCGTCGATACGACCGTCGGCGGGTGCGACGTCGTGCTTTCGGCACTCGGGCCCGGCGGCACGGGCGCGACGACGCTCTACTCGCAAGGTACGCGAAACATCATGGCGGCGATGCGCCGCAACGGCACCAAACGCTTGCTCGTCGTTTCGTCGGCGGGCGTCGAAGACGATCCGAACATGGGTTTTCTCGCGCGCCGCATCTTCATGCCGCTCGTGCTCGGGAAGGTACTCGCCGACATGCGCGTCATGGAGCGCGAGATCGAAGCGAGCGATCTCATCTACACGATCGTGCGGCCGACGCGGCTCACGGACGGCCCGCGAACGGGGCTCTATCGTGCGAACGACCGGTTTTTGCCGCCGAACGGAAAGCCGATCTCGCGCGCAGACGTCGCCGATTTCATGTACCGAATCATCGTCGACGAACGAACGCTCAGGAAAGTTCCCGCACTCGCGTACTGACCGCTCTTAAAAAAAAGAACGTCGAAATGCGTTCTTCCGTTTGGTTCGCGGGAATGGTGCTGCGTACACCATTTTCGAAAGGTCACCATGCGATCCACGTTTCTAGCAATTCCGTTCGCTCTCGCGCTTGCGGCGCCCGCACTCGCGCAGACGTCGCCGGCCCCCGACGCGATGAGCTCGCCGGCAGCGATGACGGGCGGCGCGTCCTCGAGCCAGATTCAAGTTCAACTCCGCGCGCAGAACAATTCGGGCGTCACGGGAACGGCCACACTGAGCAACGTCAAGGGCGGCGTTCAGGTCGTTCTCTCGACGATGGGCGAGCCGGCGGACGCGATGCCCGCGCACATCCATACCGGTTCGTGCGCGAAGCTCGATCCCGCGCCGAAGTACGCGCTCAAGAGCGTGACCAAGGGCGTCGACGGAAGCGGCCAGGCGGTCGGATCGTCGACCACGGTCGTCAAGGGCGTGACGCTCGCGCAGCTCACGAGCGCACCATACGCGATCAATCTGCACAAGTCGGCGAACGACCTCAAGGACTACGTCGCGTGCGGCGATCTCAGCACCGCGAACCCGACCGGTACCTCGAAGTAACGATCGGGCGGCAATCGCTCGCTACGTTTTGCGCCGCGTGAGATGCCACGCGTCGCAATACGTGCAGCGATACGTGAAGAGTACGCGCGACATGCCGTTCATGGCGGCATGCGCGCGCGCTTCTTCTTCGGTGCGATAGCCGTCTTTCGATTCGCAGCTTCGCGCGATGTCGCGATCCTGGACGTCATCGACACCGTCGCGGCTGCGCAACCACCATTTCATCACGTCGAAGTCGTCAGAGCCACGAGACGGCATCGTCGAACGCCCGCCGTTTCTTTTGCGTTGCGACGAGCGGGTCGACCGGATTGCCGACGACGAGGCTCGTGAAGATCTTGTAGCCCTCGGGTACGCCGAGCATCGCGACCATCTCTTTTTGGAAGCCGAGCCCGCGCGCCCAACTCGTGAACGCGCTCGCGAGCCCGAGCGCCGTCGCTTCGAGCTGCATCGCCATCAGCGCGCACGCGCACGCCTCGACCGATTCGCTCAGCGTATCGTCCTGCAACACGACGATCGCATAGCCGTGCTCGGGCAGCACGGGGCCCGTGCGTTGACGCTCGAGCCCGCTCACGAAGCGCGGCTCGTTCAAGCGTTTGTTCATCATGGCGAAGACTTTGCGCGCCTTCATGAACGTATCGCGCGACTTCGCGCAGCCGGTACGGAACAGCTCGTAGGTCGCGCGGTCGCGAATGACGACGAAACGAAACGGCTGCGTGTTGTAGAGCGAGGGCGCGAGCCGGCCCGCCTCGACGATCCGTCGCAGTGCGAGAGCGGGTAACGGCCCGGGTGCAAAGGCCACCGCGTGCCCGGTACGTTCGAGCAGCGCGACGGGATCCGCGTCCGGCGCGTTCGCGTCGCGGACGTCCATCAGTTGCGTGAGAGCACCACGAACGGGCTGCGGCACGACGCGCATGCGACCACGACGACGAACGTGCGC
>CAZZYZ010000105.1:4095-5544 GCA_964658425.1 Vulcanimicrobiota bacterium
TGCTGGCCGCGGCGCCGGCGCAGGGCGCCGACCTCGACCAGATGGAGACGCTTGCGCGCGAGATCCCGGGCGCTACGGACCGTTCCGGGCTCGGCTTCGAAGCCGCACGCCTCGCAGCGCACGGTCGTGTTCTCGGGATCGCGGTTCACGAAAATCGGCTTACCCAGATGCGCGGGGGATGCCTGCGTGGCGGGCGAACGGCGCGGCGTGACTCGGTCCGCCGCACTCTCGCTCGTCGCCGTCTTGCTCTTGCCGGGATGCAAGGAGCCCGAGAAACCGAGCGACGCGATCGTCCCGCTCGTGCAGGCTGGGACGGGCATCGCGATCGCGAACGTGCGCGAGATACCCGCCTCGAACGCGAACGCGCGATCGACGGACGAGTTCTACGTCGTGACGTTCGCGTGGACGAATACGCTCGGCTTCGCACTCGTCCCGAAGATCAGCCACTTCGTGTTCGTCGACCCGGCCTCGAAGCGTTTCCTCGGTTCCGACTCGGGCGACGCGGCGCTCGTCGGGATCAGCAATGCGAACGATGAAATCAAGCAAGGCGAATCACACGACTACACCGTCGGCTTCCGCGTCCCGCACGCGACGACCGGAAAACTTTTCTACGACGACTCGTTTTAAGGGCGCCCGCCGTTTCGGCGCGGCGCTCCTGGCCACGCTCCTCGCATGCGTTCCGCTGCGGCCCGCATCGGCCGCGCGTCCGCTGCTCGACAGCCATCAATGGGATGCGTATTTCGCGCTCTACGCGCGCGATTCGAACGTGCCGTGGAAGCCGACGACCGTCCGGCTCGACACGTATTCCGGTGCGCCCGTCGATTTCTCGGCCTACGAGGTCGATCCGGCCGATGTGATCGTCGCGGGCCGGCAGCGTCAGCCGCGCGCGATCGATACGCGCCGGCGCAGGGCCGTCGTGCGCTGGCGGTTCTCGCCGCCGCCCGGCTATCGCTTCGAATCCAACGACGTCGGCGTGCCGCTCGGGAGCCGCGAAGGGTTCTTCGTGATCGAGGCGCGCCGCGGCGCCGCGGTGCAGCAAGTCTGGCTCAATCGCACGCACATCGGACTCGTCACCCAAGAGAGCCCGGGCGGCCTCGTCCTGTGGACGGCGGATCTGCGCGGCGGGCGCGCGCTCTCGAACGTGCCGATCGATTTTCTCGTCGGCGCGACCCTCGTGCGCAAGGCGACCGATCGCGCGGGCGTCATCGTGTGGCGCGACGCGCGGCGGCCGTCGTTCGTCCTCGCGCAGAGCGGCGCCGCGCGGGCGTTCGTCTCGCTTCTGCCGCAAGCGCCGCCGCCCGTCGCGATCGTCGGATTGCGGCTCGAATCGTCGGTCGCGCGATCGGCGTCGAAATCTTTCAGCGCCGCTTGGATCACCCAGAAGTCGAGGCGCTGCTCGAGCGTGTGCGCGCCGTCGTGAATCACGATCTTTGCGGCGAGCGCGTCGGG
>CAZZYZ010000105.1:5554-10274 GCA_964658425.1 Vulcanimicrobiota bacterium
ATTGCGGCTCGAATCGTCGGTCGCGCGCGCGGGCGACGCGTTCCGCTTCGCCGGCTTCGCGCGCACCCGCACGTCGGGCCGGTACGTTCCGGCGAAGGGCGATACGCACGTCAGCCTGATCGGCGGCCGCGGGACGACGCTCGGCAGCGCCGTCGTCCGGCTCGATCCCTCGGGTGCGTTCTCGGGTTCGATCGTCGTGCCGTCCGGGACCGCCGCGGGCGATTACACGGTGCTCGCGGCCGCGTCGCGGGCCGCCGGCGGGACGACGCTGCACGTCGATGCCGCGACCGACGTCGCGCTCGCGATCACGAATAAATGCCCGTGCGATGCCGCGAGCGACGTGCCGCTGCGCATCGCCGCGAAGCGCGACGGGGCGCCGGCCGCGGGGGTGCCGATCCACGTGCAGATCGTGCGTTCGCCGCACGTCGCGCCGCCCGGCGTCGCCGAGGATGCGGAGCGCTGGGGCACGACCGTCGTCTACGATCGAACGCTGCAGAGCGACGCAAACGGCCGCGCGAAGGTGACGATCGAGACCCCGAGCGACGGCCTCGATTCGACGTACGGCATCTACGCGAGCACCTCCGGAGCGACGGCGACGAGCCGCCTGATCGTGGCCGCCGCGAGCCTCTCGCTCGCGGTCGAACCCGAGGCGACGAGTGCGGACGTCGGCGAGCCGGTCGCCTTCGACGTGCGCGGCTTCGATCCGACGGACGGCTCGCCCGCGGCGAGTCTCCCCGTCGTCGTGCGCCTCTCGCACGGCGCGTCCGAGCAATCGCGCAGCGTCGTGCTCGATGCGCGCGGCCGCGTCCACGTCGTCTTCAAAACGCCGAGCCTCGGGTCGAATCTCGTCGTCGCCGATGCGACGGTGAACGGAAAGCACGCCCTCGACGTCGCGGCGATCAAGGTCGAGCCGAGCGCGCTCGCGGGCCGAACCGCGGCGACGAGCGCCGGGCTCGACGTCACGACCGACAAGCCCGAATACCGACCGAACGATCGCGCCGCCGTCACGGCGAAGGCGCCGGGCGCCGCCGGCGACGCGCTCGTTTCGCTCACGGGCGTGCGCACGTATCTGACGCGCACGCTGCCGGTCTCGCGCGGCACGGTCGCGACGACGTTCGGGGTCGGCGATCCGCTCGGGAGCGTCGTCGTCTCGGCCGCCTTCGTACGCGACGGCGCGATCGCGCTCGGGAGCGTCCCGGTCGCGATCGCAGGCGACGGCCGCGCGATCGCGACGCACCTCACGCTCGACCGCCCGACGTACGCACCCGGCGATACGATGCACGTGACGATTCACGACGGCGCGCCGTCCTCGACCGCGACGATCGTGCTACGCGTCGCGGACGGCCGCGAGAGCGGCGGAGCGCTGTTCGACGATTCGCCCGATGCCCTCGCCGCGGGCGCGACCACGATCCAAGCCCCGGCATCCGACGATCCGGAATGGCATGCCTACGTCGCGCCGGCGGCTTCGAAGGCGAACGACATCTTCGCAGCCGAGCGTCCGCGCCGTGCCCCGGCCGAATTGCCGTCGCTCGGCAGCGCGGCGCCCGCGACGCTGTACTGGCACGTCGCGCGCGGCGACGGCGATACGTACGACGTTCCGGCGCCGACGGAGGCCGGCCACTACGTGCTCTCGGTGATGCGCATCGCGGACGACGGCGACGTGGGCGCGACGTCCGGGAGCTTCAACGTCAAGTGAGCGATCGGTTGATGCTGCTCGACACGTACGGGCTCGTCTACGCGGCGTTTTTCGCGATGAAAGACCGGCCGCTAACGACGACCCGCGGCGTGCGGATCGAGGCCGCGTACGTCTTCACGACGACGCTCACGAAGTTGATCGCGGACGAGAAACCGACGCACGTCGTCGCGTGCTTCGATCGCGGTTTGCCCGCGGCGCGCGTCGCGATCTTCGAAGCGTACAAGGCGCAGCGCGAGACGATGCCCGACGACTTGCGGTCGCAATTCGCACTCGTTCGGCAGATCCTCGCCGTCTACGACATTCCGACGATGGAGGTCGAGGGTGAAGAAGCGGACGACGTGATCGCGACGCTCGCGAGTCAGGCCGAAGCGCAGGGTCAGGAGACGGTCGTCGTCACGGGCGACAACGACCTCTTGCAGATCGTCGATGAGCACACGATCGTCCTCGTGCGGACGCGCATGGGCGGCGTCTATCGCTACGATCCCGCGGCCGTGCGCGCGCGTTTCGATCTCGAGCCCGCGCAGTTGCCGGATTATCGCGGCCTCAAGGGCGATCCCTCGGACAACCTCCCCGGCATCCCGGGCGTCGGCGAGAAGACGGCGAGCAAACTCATACGCGGTGCGGGTTCGCTCGACGCGCTGCTCGCGGATCCCGCGCTCGCGGGGACGCCGAAACTCGAGAAGCTCGTGCGCGAACACGGCGAGATCGCGCGCCGTTGCCGCGACGTCTCGCAGATCAAGCGCGATCTGCCGGTCGAGATCCCGTGGGATGCCGCGAAGTACGAGCCGCCTGCGGTCGACAAACTCTACGTGCTCTATCGCGATCTCGAATTCAAGTCGCTGCTCGCGAAATTACCGGTCGCCGAGAACGACGCGCTGCTCATCGCGAGCGAAGACGCGGAGTTGATGCGCGGTACGTACCGGACGTTCGTGCCGTCGACCGATCCGCCGGAGTTCGTGCTGCTCGCGCAGACGATCGCGGATGCGGCGAACGCGGAAGTCGTCGCGCTCGCCTTACGCGGGTCGGATGAGATCGGGCTTTCGACGGGCGCCGAGAACGGCGTCGCGTTTCGCCGCGAGGCGCTCGCGCACGAGAACGTTCGCGCGGCGTTCGTCGCGCTGCTCGCGCACGCGCCGCTCGTCGTCCACGACGTCAAGGGTTTCTGCGCGGTGCTGCGCTCGCTCGGGCTAGCCGCGCCGCCCGATGCCGGGATCCTCGACGATACGATGATCGCGGCGCATATCGTAAATCCGAGCCGCAGCTACGCGAATCTCGACGATGCGGTCGGCGAGTATCTCTCGCTGCGCCTGCCGACGGGCGACGCCGCCGCGTACGCCGATGCCGTCGCACGGCTGCGGCCGGTGCTTCGCGCGACGCTCGCCGAGCGCGGCGGCCAGATCGGCCTCTACGACGACGTGGAATTGCCGCTCGCGCGCGTGCTCGCTCGGCTCGAAGCCGTCGGGATCGCGGTCGACGCGAGCGCACTCGGCGCGCTTTCGAAAGAAGTCGACGCATCGGTCGTGCGGCTGCAAGAGAGCATCTACGAACTCGCGGGCCAGCCGTTCAACATCGGCTCGCCCCAGCAGCTCGGCACGGTGCTTTTCGAGCAGCTCTCGCTGCCGAACGGCGGCCGGACGAAGACGGGCTGGGCGACGGGGATCGAGGTCTTGCAGCCGCTCGCGCGCGAGCACGAGATCGTCGCGAGCGTCCTCGAATATCGCGAAGTCACGAAACTCAAGAACACGTACATCGACGTCATCCCGAAACTCGTCGGCGCCGACGGTCGTTTGCGCACGATCTTCAATCAGACATCGACGGCGACTGGCCGCCTCTCATCGACGAGCCCGAATCTGCAGAACGTCCCCGTGCGAACCGAACTCGGCCGGCAGATTCGGCGCGCGTTCGTCGCGCCGAGCGACGAGCGCGTGCTGCTCGCGGCCGACTATTCGCAGATCGAATTGCGCATCATGGCGCATCTTTCGGGCGACGCGGCGATGCGCGAGGCGTTCCATCGCGGCGACGACATCCACGACGTTACGGCGCGCGGGATCTTCGGCGTTCCGGAAGGCGACGGCGTGACGCCCAATCAGCGACGGATCGCGAAGTCCGTAAACTTCGGATTACTGTACGGCATGTCGGATTTCGGGCTTGCGCAGCGCTTGGAGATCGAGCGCATCGAAGCGCGCGCGATGACCGATGCGTACTTCGCGCGCTTCCCCGACGTGCGCGGCTGGATCGAGCGCAATCTCGAATTCGGGCGCGAGCACGGCTACGTCGAGACGATCCTCGGCCGCCGCCGCTACATGCCGGATTTACGGTCGCGGAATTTTCCGATGCGCGCCTCGGCCGAACGCGAAGCGACGAACGCCCCGATGCAAGGCAGCGCCGCCGACCTCATGAAGCTCGCGATGGTCCGCATCGATACGGCGCTCGCAGCGCAGCATCCCGAAACGAAGATGCTCTTGCAGATCCACGACGAGCTCATCTTCGAAGTCGCCGCGGCCGACTTGACGGCGGTCGCGGAGATCGTTCAGAACGAGATGATCACCGCCGCCGAACTCGCCGTTCCCCTCGAAGTGACGCTGAAATCCGGCCGGAGCTGGTACGAGGTCGAACCGCTCGAACGCGGCTAGCGCGTGCTCTGCAGTCGTACATGTACGTGTGCCGCCGTACGTCGTCGGGACCGACGTCGTGCGATCCGTCACGACTGCGACGCTCGTCGGGGCGTCGGCATCGTGCGAAGCGGATATGAACGTGACCGGCCGAACCGTACCGTCGTAGCCTTTCGTGCCTCTCCTCTATTTAGGAGACCGTCTCATCGCGCATTTCGGTTTCTCGCCCGACGTCATGCGGACTGCATCGGCCGAGTCGTGCACGGTGCCCGGAGTCGTGCGCTAAGCGATGATCGGCCGGCCGGTCGCATGCCCCGTGTTCGTCGGGCGCCGCGGCGAACTCGCGGCGCTCGTCGAATTGCGCCGCGGACTCGCGCAGAGCCGCGGCGCGTGCGCGCTCGTGGGCGGCGAA
>CAZZYZ010000106.1:0-10272 GCA_964658425.1 Vulcanimicrobiota bacterium
CGGCGACCGGTTGGGCAAGGGCGTTCACCGCCTCGTCGTGCGGGCGACGGACGCGGCCGGGGCGGACCCATTCGCGACCGGAGCGGCGCCACGACCATCGGCGGCGACGTCGGGAGCGGCCGGCGGCACGGGTTTCGAAGGCGCGACGGCCTTCGGGGCGCCGTTGCTCGGCGCCGCGGGTGCGGCCGGCGGCGTGGCGACGGCGGTTCCGCCGCCGGAGGCGGCTTTCGCGGCACCCTTGGGAGCGCCGCCGAGAAGCACGCCGCGAACGAGGTCCGCGATCGGCGGCTCGACGACACTGAGCTGGTTCTTCGCTTCGAGGCCGAGACGCTCGAAAAGACCGATCAGGTCTTTCGAGGAGAGACCGAGCTCTTTAGCCAGCTCGAAAATTCGTACTTTACCGGATGCCATATCGTCCTTTTTAAAACCCGGTTGCGGCCGTGATGGCTGCACTCGGAAAACCCGTTACTTCATGTGGTCGCTCCGGAGCGGTGCGCTAACATCGCCCCATCGGAAACGTGATCGCGCTTGGAGTGCGCTCGACTATCATACACGCGACTCGCTCGCCCGCAAAGGGTCGGCGCCGCCATTCCATCCCGAGGCGTCCGCGGCGGCGGCGAGGCCGGGGAAGCGCTTGTTCTTACGTGCTCGCTCGGCGCACGCGAGCGAGCAAAGATAGGCACCGCGCCCGGGGGTCCGGCCGCGGGTCGCATCGAGCGCCCACGGCCCATTCGTCCCCGAACGCACGAAGCGCCGGAGCTCCGCTTGCGGCGACCGGCCGCGGCATCCGACACAGGTTCGAAGCGGGACGTGCCCCGCCTTACTCAGTGCCCGAACCGTCTTCCGTGCGCGCCGCGGGGTCGAACATCTGGCGCCGGAACTCTTCGAGCTTGCGGATGAGCTCGGGATCGACCGCGGGCTCGCCGCCGTCCTCGAGCGATTCCTCGCCTTCGGCATCCTCGAGCACCACCTGCGACCGCTCCTCGCGCTCCAAGAGGTATCGCGCACGGGCCTCGTCGGCTTCCGCCTCGCTCGTGATGTCCAGCCGCCAGCCGGTCAGCCGCGCGGCGAGCCGCACGTTTTGGCCTTCGCGCCCGATCGCTAGCGAGAGCTGGTAATCCGGCACGACCACGAGCCCGACGCCCTCGTCCTCGAAGAGCTCGACCGTGAGCACCTTCGCCGGCGCGAGCGCGTTCTGGATGAATCCGACCGAATCGCCCGACCAGCGGATGATGTCGATCTTCTCGCCGCGGAGCTCGTCAGAGACGCTCGCGATCCGGCTCGACTTGGGCCCGAGGCACGACCCGACCGCATCGACGTCCGCACGGTGCGAATGGACGGCGACCTTCGAGCGGCTGCCGGGCTCGCGCGCGATCGCCATGATCTCGACGATGTTGTCTTCGATCTCGGGGACCTCGCGCTCGAGCAGGCGCTGCACGAGCCCCTCGGCCGCGCGCGACAGCACGATCTGCGGGCCCTTATTCGTCTTGCGAACGTCGAGCACGAAGCACAGCAACCGGTCGTTGATGCGGAAATTCTCGCGCGGAACCTGTTCCGAGAGCGGGAGCAGCGCTTCGACCTTGCCGTTGCCGAGATCGACGAACATGTTGCGCTGTTCGTAGCGCTGGACCGTGCCGTTGACGAGATCGTGCAGCTTCTGGCTGTACTCGTTGTAGATCGTATCGCGCTCGGCCTCGCGGATGCGCTGTACGATCACCTGCTTCGCCGTCTGCGCGGCGATGCGGCCGAACTCTTTGGGGGCGACCTCTTCGTCGAAGTAATCGCCCGCCTCGTACTTCGAACCAGCCGTCTTGCGCGTGACCTCGAGCTTGGGATCTTCGACCTCGTCGACGACGGTTCGGCGATGGTAAACCTTGTATTCGCCCGTGTCGCGATCGATCGCGACGATCGCGTTCGCTTCCCCGCCGTAATTTCGTTTGTAGGCCGAAATGAGGGCCGCTTCGAGCGCTTCGAGCAGCATGTCGAACGGGATCGCGCGCTCGCCTTGGAGCAGGCGCAGCGATTCTCGCAGCGTCGGTTCGTCGGGCGAGACCTTCGCTTTGGGCTTAACGGTTTTTGCGGGCATCTTTTCTCTCTCGTTTGGCGCGCGTCAGGTCGGCGCGGATGTCGAAATCGACGTTGGCGGATTTGATGAGTTCGAGCGGGATCGGCAGTTCTCTGCCCTCCATCACGAGGATCGCCGCGCTTCCGCGCACGCCGAGCAATCGGCCGCGATGCGTCTTACGATCCTCGATCGCGAGGGTCGTCACGACGCAGACGTCCCGGTCTCTGAAGCGCTCGTAATCGCTCGGCTTCACGAGCGGGCGGTCGAGGCCGGCCGATTCTACCTGCAGCGTATAGGGATCGTCGAACGCATCGAGCCCGCGATTGACGCGCGACGCGACCCGCTCGCAGGTCTGCAGATCGATCCCGCCCGGGCGGTCGACGACGACCGCGAGTTCGAGCGACCGGCCCTGCCGGCGCGCACGATGCGTGACGATCTCGAGCCCGGCGAAGTCGGGCTCGTACGGAAGCGCGAGCACGACCCGTTCGAACGCGTCGGCGACCTTCGCCGCGGCGTCCTCCGGAGCGCTCTCAAAATCGGACTCGTGTGATGGAACGATGCTCGCAAGCCCCCTACAACGACGAAGCGCGGGCATTGCCCACGCTTCTCGATTACCGACCCGCAGTATAGCAAGGAACCCGCCTTCACCGCAACTCGTGGTCCGCAGCGAAACGCTCCGGGCGGGAACGATTCCCAGACTCGCGGAAGTTCACGATTTCTCGACGCTCGCCCGCGTCGGTGTCTCGAGCAGGACGTCCTCTACGAAGGGAGCCGCCTTTGCCGTCGATCGATCTGTTTCGTCACGAACCCGCCCAGAGAATCGTCGGCGGATGCCGGATCTTCAATCAGGGCGACCGCGGCAACGCGATGTACGCGGTCATCGAGGGCGAGATCGAATTGACGATGGGCGACCACGTTCTCGAAGTGGTCGGACCGGGCGGCGTTTTCGGCGAACTCGCGCTCATCGATACGAAGCCGCGTAGCGCGACCGCGACGGCGCGGATCGATAGCCGGATCGTCTCGATCGACGAGGCGCGCTTTCTCTATCTGATCCGCAATACGCCCTTCTTCGCGATCGAGGTGATGCAGATGCTCGCCGAGCGGCTGCGCCGGATGGACGCGCAAGCCGTTCGCTGAACGGCGGCCGGTCGGCCGTCCGATCGGGCGAAGGAGGTCGGAGGCCGCGCCGGGGAACGCGAGCGAGCAATGTTCGATGCATCCCGCAAACGTACGAAGATCGTGGCGACGATCGGCCCGGCGTCTCGGGATCCGGAGACACTGCGGGCACTCATGCACGCCGGACTCAACGTTGCGCGGCTCAACTTTTCGCATGGCACGCACCCCGAACACGCCGCCGTCATCGCCGACATCCGGTCGATCTCGGCGAGCCTCGGAACGCCGATCGCGATCCTTCAGGACCTGCCGGGCCCGAAGGTCCGCACGGGGACCTACGCGCCCGGCGTCGCGTCGGTCCGGCTCGTCAACGGCCAACCGTTCGCGCTGACGACGCTGCCCTCCGAGGGCTCGATCGCGGGCGTCTTCGTGAATTACGCGGGCCTCGCGCGCGACGTCGAGCCCGGCAAACTTATCTATCTCGCCGACGGCGCGATCGCGCTACGCATCGTCTCGAGGACCGACGACACCGTCCACACGATCGTCGAGGTCGGCGGCGAACTGCGCGCGCAGCAGGGCATCAATTATCCCGACGGCACGCTCAACATCGCGGCCGTCACCGAACGCGACTTCGAACATCTCGCGTTCGGCCTCGAGCAGAACGTGGATTGGGTCGCCGTCTCGTTCGTAAAATCCGCCGACGACGTGCGCAGCGTGAAACGCTTCATCGCCGAACGCGGCAAGAAGACGCCCGTGATCGCGAAGATCGAGAAGCACGAGGCGCTCGAAGCGATCGACGAGATCATGGACGTCGTCGACGGCATCATGGTGGCGCGCGGCGATCTCGGCATCGAGATCCCGCTCGAGCAAGTGCCGCTCGTGCAAAAAGATCTCATCGCTCGTGCGAACCGCGCTTCGAAGCCCGTCATCACCGCGACGCAAATGCTCGAATCGATGACGTCCTCGCCGCGGCCGACGCGCGCCGAGACGACCGACGTCGCGAACGCGATCCTCGACGGGACCGATGCCGTGATGCTCTCGGGCGAGACCGCTCGCGGCGAATATCCGATCGAGACGGTCCGCGTGATGGCGACGATCGCACGACAGGTCGAGACCGCGTATCCGCACGAGGAACTCCGCGAACGCCGCATCGCGAACGGGAAGTCGCTGATCGAGACGTCGATCGCCGAGGCCGCGGGCCGGATGTCCGAAGACCTCGGCCTCGAGATGATCGTCAGCGGCACGTCGACCGGGAACACCGCGCGCTACATCTCGTCGTTCCGGCCTCGCGCGCGGATCGTAGCGATGACGCAGATCCCCGAGGTCGCACGCCGGATGGCGCTCATTTGGGGCGTCGAAGCGCTCGTCGTGGAATCGTATCGTTATTTCGAAACGCTGATCGACATCGTCGAAGCCCGCATGCTGCGCGAGAACCTCGCCCGCAGCGGCGATACGATCGTCATCACCTCCGGCATGCCCGTCGGCGAAGGCGGCACGAACGTCATCAAGATCCACACGCTGCCGTAGCGGTCCGCACGCCATGATCCGGTGTATGCGTATAGATCGCTTCCTTCGTACTCGTAACGTTCACAT
Organism: Vulcanimicrobiota bacterium; assembly: GCA_964658425.1. Lineage (GTDB taxonomy): Bacteria > Vulcanimicrobiota > Vulcanimicrobiia > Vulcanimicrobiales > Vulcanimicrobiaceae > CAZZYZ01. The sequence continues at coordinate 4,772 of CAZZYZ010000106.1, forward strand.
CGAGCACCGGCGCCACACATCTATGAAAGCGCTGTTACGCGGAACGCAACCGCGAGCTGCGTCACTCCGAAAGAAGCGATTGCCGTGTTCCGGCAGCGCCTAGCTTGGCTCGCGCTAGCGAGCGCAACGATTTTCGTCACCATCGTTGATGTGAACTATCTTAAGGGATCGAACTTTCAACGACCGGGTCTCATTTCCGCCATACTTTTCGGAATTTTCATCGTTTCTATAATCCTAGTAGCTCCGAGAACGATCAAACGTCGCATTTTGCTCTGCTTATTGGCTAGCTTTTCTATGCTTATTTCTTTTGTAGCCGGGGCTCTTTTTGCAGAGTGCGGTTTTGCGTTAGGAGCGATACTGCTCCCATTGCCGATTGTCGTGTTTCCTGGACTTTTCGCGCAGCCCCCCCTTGCGGCGACGTACCTAACGTTAACGGCTATTTTGTATGCAGCTACCGTTCAGACCCGCTTTACTTTCAAACGTAACGTGTTGGCAAACTGGGCCCTTCTCATTCTGTTTATCTGTTTAAGTATTACCGTCGTAACGTTCACCGTGTCACGACACAATGGAATACACTACACTCCAGGCGACTGCGATCTTTAGCGTATGACAGCTCGTGAAGTCGACGAAACCTCAACAACGATCAGCTTATCCGCGGCGCTCGCGCGTTGCGCGATCGGACTGTCAACCACGCATTCCCGGTGTTCCGAAAGTGTCGGGCCGTTGGGCATCGGCCCTGCCCGAGGTCTGGAAACGAGAGCTCGGCGTACGGGGTAACGCGCGTGCTGTCGATCATGTCGGCGAGATGGAACGCGTTCGCGTGAGGATCGCCTTCAGAACACAGTGGCGTTCACCCTACTTCCGGAAGGGCAGGCTTCACTCGTCGACGGCCCTGACTTGTAACTTAGTCCATCGCTTGGGCTCTGCGAGTGAAAGGATCGCGAGGAGCGGTATCGCGCTCGGACCGCAGATCATCGTGACGTCGCGTTCGCCGACCTCGACCGTAACCACGGGCGAGCCGTAGATCGGCCCGACGAAGAGCTGCACCTCGTGTGCGCCCGCCGAGACGTCGAATCGCGCCGTCGCGTTCGCGCGGATCGATCCGCATTTCGTTCGAGCCGGGCCGATCGCGCCGCGCATCGCTCCCGCAGCGAGCAGCGGCGCCGAAACATCGACGACCGTCGCGAGCACGTGCCGTCGACGATCTCGATTACGCTTCTCTCGCTGCCAGCACGCTCGCGTAAAGCTCGCGGTAGCGCGCGCTTACTTCGTCGCGACCGTACCGCGCGATCGCCTCGGAGCGCTGCTTCCCCGCACCGTCCCACGCTGCGTCGATGCCGTTCCAAACGAGTTCGATCGCGGTCGCGAAGTCGGCCGCGCGATCGTCGACGAGCCAGCCGGTTTCGACGGCGCCGACGGCGTCGGCGAGCGCGCCCGCATTGCTCGCGATGACCGGGATGCCGGCGACGAGCGCTTCGAGCGTGCCTTGCACTTGCGCGCTGCGCGAGATCGGGACGACGAGCATGTCGATCTCCGCGAACAAGCGATCGGAGCGGATCTCGCCCGGCAGCGCGACGGCCTCGTCGACCTTGACTTCGCGCGCGTGCGCCTTCACCAATTGACGCGCGCGGCCACCGCCCGCGACGATCATCCGCGCGTCGGGCAGATGCTCGCGGACGAGCGCGAAGCCGTCGATCGCCGTCTCCCACGCACGATCCGCCGAGAGCCAGCCCGTCCAGCCGACGACGGGACCCGGACGCGCCGCGGGCCGCGCGAGCGCCGCGTTCCCGAGCGGCTCATCGACGCCGTGCGGGATCACGCCGATCGAGCCCGCGGGCCGATCGAACTTCCCTTCGAGCGCGCGCGCGAGCGCGGGGTAGGTCGCGACGACCGCGGCCGCACGCGCGAGATACTTCGGGAAGCGCAGATCGACGAGCTTCTGCGGCATCTCCTTATCGCGCTGCGGATCGTGGAACGTCGCGACGGTGCGGCTCGCGAGCGACGCCGGGAACGTGCCGAGCGCGAGCCCGATTGCCGGAAATCCGTGCGCCTGAACGAGATCCGGCCCGAAGCGTTTCACCGCACTCGTGATGATGCGATAGGCCGTCGTCATCCCGAAATAGCCGCTCGGACGCCAGGCCGCGCACGCGATGCCGGCCGCTCGATACGCGGCGCGTTGATCGTTCGGTACTAAAGCGAATACTTCGTACGCATCGGTGAGGGCAGCGGCCCCCTCGAATGCGTCGCGATGCATCGCGTCGCCCTGCGGCGAGACGAGGACGAGGATCTTGGGTTTGGTCATGCGATCGGGGCCGCCTCCAGCTTGTGCGCGCGCGCCGCCGTGCGCAGCATCTCCGCGTGTTCGAGCGCGACGCCGCCGGTCGTCCCCGAGAGCATCCGCGCGAGCTCTTCGAGGGCGTCGTTCGGCCGGTCGAGCGCGACGAGTTCGACGATCGTCGCCCCGTCGCGTTCCCGTTTGCGCAGCGCGTAATGGCGATCGGCCCACGATGCGATCTGCGCGAGATGCGTGACGCACAACACCTGCGTCGCGAGCGCGAGGCGGCCGAGCCGCACGCCGACCGCCGTCGCCGTCGCGCCGCCGATCCCGGCATCGACCTCGTCGAACACGATCGCGCGCGCGTCGCCGCACTCCGAGAGCACGACCGCGAGCGCGAGCAGCACGCGCGAGAGTTCGCCGCCCGAAGCCGCACGGCCGAGCGGCCGCAACGGCTCGCCCGGATTCGGCGAGAGCGCGAGCTCGACGTACTCGGCACCCGTCGGCCCGAGTTCGCGTTCGGGTTCGAGCCGCACCGCAAAGCGCGCGGCCGGCATAGCGAGCACGCCGAGTTCGGCTGCGACCGCGGCCTCGAGCCGCGCGGCGGCGGCGACGCGGGACGCGGAGAGTGCCGACGCTTCGCGCTCGAGCGCACCGCGCAGGGCCCCGATTTCGGCGCGCAACGCCGCGCCGCGTTCGTCGCGCGTCGACTCGCGTGCGAGCACGGCTTCGGCCGCCGCGCGCGCGGCGGCGATCGCGTCGAGCGACCCGCCGTATTTCTTCTTCAGCCGCTCGAGCTGGTCGAGCCGGGCCGTCGCGAGTTCGAGTTCTTCGGAATCGAAGTCGGTCGCATCGAGCTCGCGCGCGAGTGCGAGCGCGGCATCGCTCGCGTCGCTCTGGAGCGCCGTGAGGGCGACTGCGATCTCGCCGAGTTCGGGGCCGAACCGTGCGACGGATGAGAACGCGGCGTTCGCCGCACCGAGCGCCTCGATCGCGCCGGCGTCGCCGCCCGCGAGCGCTTCATGCGCGTTCGAAAGCGCGATCCGGATGCGTTCGACGTTGACGAGATAATCGCGCCGTTCGCGCAGCGCCGCATCCTCGGCGGGTACGATCGCCGCCGCATCGATCTCGTCGAGCGCGTAGCGCGCGTCGGCCAGCTCGGTGAGCGATCGGTCCGCTCCCTCCGTCCGCGCGGCGAGCTCGCGTTCGCGCGCCGCGAGCGCCGCGCACGTCGTCGCGACGCCGCGGGCGAGTTCGAGCGTCGCCGGCCCGGCGTACGTGTCGAGCGCGTCGCGCTGATAGTCGCGTTCGAGGAGCCGTTGCTGTTCGTGCTGACCGATCCGCTCGACGAGTGCATCGCCGACCGTTCGCAGTTGCGCGGAGGTCGCGAGCCGACCGTTGATGCGCGCGGTCGATTTACCGTTCGCGGAGAGATCGCGCACGAGGATCGTCTGCTCGCCGCAATCGGCCTCGAAGCCCTCCTCGCCCAGCGTTTCGAGCAGCGCGTCGTCCGTCTCGACGGCGAGCGTCACCCGCGCGCGTTCGGCGCCCGCGCGCACGAGGTCGGCCGGCGTCCGTTCGCCGAGGACGAATCCGAGCGCGCCGAGCAGCATCGTCTTCCCCGAACCCGTCTCGCCCGAGCACACCGTGAAGCCGCTCGAAAACGCGAGCGTCGCGCGCGCGATCAGCCCGAAATTTTCGATTTCGAGCTGCGCGAGCCGCAACGGCTCATCGATCTTTGACGGGTGCATTCCAGCGCAGTTTTCCTTCGAGCACCGCGAAAAAATCGAGCGGCGCGCGGCGCGCGAAGCGAACGGGTGTCGCATAACGCACGATCGTGACGCGCTCGCCCGCCTGCAGCGTTGCGACGTGAATGCCGTCGGCTTCGAGCGAGACGCCGGTCGTCTCGACGTCGCAAACGATGACGATCTCCGACGACGACGGAACGACGAGCGGCCGCGAGAAGAGCGTGTGCGGCAAGAGCGCCGCGACGATGAACGCATCGACGCTCGGTGCGAGGATCGGACCGCCCGCCGAGAGCGAGTACGCCGTCGAGCCGGTCGGCGTCGCGACGACGATCCCGTCGGCGGGGACCCGTGCGGCCTCCTTGCCGTCGACGTAGAGCGCGAACGGCGTCATGTGCGGATTCGTGCGTTTGACGACGACGTCGTTGAGCGCGAAGCGTTTGATGCCGTGCGCTTCGACCTCGAGCGCCGTCCGTTCGTCGATCTCGAATCCGGCGCGCACGATCGCGGGCAAAACGTCGTAGCTCGTCGCGTCGCGACCGTCGAGCTCCGTCAGAAACCCGAGCCGGCCCGTGTTGATGCCGAAGAGCGGGATACCGAGCGGCGCCGCGATCTGCGCCGCGCGGAGCAGCGTTCCGTCGCCGCCGATCGTGACAAGGACGAGCGCGTTCGCGATCGACGCGCCCTCGGTCGAGAGCGCGAGTTCGCGTTCTTGATCGTCGCAGAGCGCGACGTCGAATCCGTCGTTCTCGAACGCACTCGCGACGGAGCGCGCGACGCGACGCGCGTGATCGCGAAAGAGATCGACGTAGAGCGCGATCGTGCCGGTCGCAACGCGCGACGTCACGTCGCCGCCTCCACGGCGAGTGCGGCGAGTGCGGCGTCGATCGCCGCGTCGTCGAACGGCACCCCGGCCGAGCGCAATAGCATGAAGAACTCGACGTTCCCGGCCGGGCCGCGCAGCGGACTGTACGTGAGCGCGACGGGCACGATCCCGAGACCGCTGATCGCCGCGCGCGCCTCTTCGAGGATGGCGCGATGGACCGCGGAATCGCGCACGACGCCGCCGCGCGCGAGACGTTTCCGACCCGCCTCGAATTGCGGTTTTACGAGCGCGACGATCGCGCCGCCCGGCACGAGAAACGCGCGCGCACGATCGACGATCGTCACGACCGAAATGAACGACGTGTCGATGACGATCGCATCGAACGCGGCGCCGAGTGCGTCCGGGGCGACGAGCCGAAAGTTCGTGCGCTCGAGGACGCGCACGCGCTCGTCGTCGCGGAGCGTCGTCGCGAGCTGACCGTAGCCGACGTCGAGCGCGGTAACGTGCGCGGCGCCGTGGGCGAGCAAACAGTCCGTGAAGCCGCCCGTCGATGCGCCGATATCGAGCGCGCGAACACCGCGCACGTCGAGCGCGAACGCGGCGAGCGCCGCTTCGAGTTTTTCGCCGCCGCGGCTGACGTACGGCCGCGGCCGCT